>CALRXG020000028.1:0-26182 GCA_943372075.1 Bordetella parapertussis
CTTCAGCGCCGCGACAAAGCCATACATGAACTTCTCGGCGGTGAGATACAGCACCTTGCGCTCGCCGCCGGAATTGCCGGCCCAGGTCACCGCCTGCAGCAGATGTGTCTTGCCGAGGCCGACGCCGGCATGGATGTAGAGCGGGTTGAACATCACGGGATCGCCGCGGCGACCTTCCGCGACCTGGCGCGCGGCCGCGTGGGCCAACGTGTTGGAACGGCCGACGACGAAGCTTGCAAAGGTCAGGCGCGGATCGAGCGGCGAGCCGCCGAGCGCGTCGTGGCTTGCCGACACCGGCGCGGTGGCAACCGAGCGCAGTTCAGGCGCCGGGCGGCCGTCGTTGCGCTCGATCCGTCGCACTTCGACCGGCGCAACCGCTTCCTTCACCGGAGCCATCGCACGGATCGCGGAGCGCACGGTGAGGTCGATGCGGTGCACTTCGGGCATCTCGGCCTGCCAGCAGGTCAGTACGCGGTCGGCATAATGCGCCTGGATCCAGCTCTTGAGGAACCGGGTCGGAACCGACAGGTGCACGCTCTCATCATGCACGCTCTCGAGATCCATCCGTGCGAACCAGCTCGTGTAGACGTCCTCGCCAACGCTCGTCCGCAAACGTCCCTTCACCCGCGACCAACGATCCTGTTCCGTATTCGTCATTGCCTTCGTACTTTTCCAAATCTGAGAGATGATGATTGCGAAAGCGCCGTGCATGTTTCTTGCCACGGCGCGACCTCCAGCGGGCGCGGTTCTGCTCCGGACAAAGCTCTCCCGTGTGGCGGCCATGCGCCACGCGACAGATCAGCTGTTTGGAGAAGAGGCGTCCCGCGAGGTCAGCGCGTACTCGACGGTCTCTGGGGGTAAGAGCCAACGTCCGAGGGGTTGATTACGGCACCACAGGAGATCTGCACTTCGGTTGTCGTTGGTTCGACTGCCGTGATGATACCGTAAGGCATAAGTCCTCCCCCTCCCACCGCGACGTATCGCGGCAAGTTGTCAGCTTGCTCGTGTCTTCAAATTCGAACTGCCGCTACCGAACACCGAAATGCCCGGCGCTTCGCCGCCGCGTGTCGTCGTCAACCCGTTCACTTGCTCCGCGTTCCCGCTGCCAGATTCCGACTGACGTCCTGGTCTCTCTTGTTCGATCCCCCGAATAGCCGGGGATATCGCCGGAGAAATTTTGACACAGGCCGACCGTCCTCATATCGCTATGAGCCGTCAATCTAGCTTCGCTTGGAAAGCGTCGCTAACGCGCACACCGCCGCCGATTTGCACGTCCGCCCTTGGGTCTCAAACCGCGCTGATCTGGAGAGCCGTGGGCGTCGCGAACAAGAAATAAATACACCAAGCGAATTTCCTGACAATCCGTGGATTCGACGGGGATCGCGACTCTTCGCAACTGTTGCGGCGTTGCAAAGGAGGAGTGGCGAAAGCAAGTTTTTGAATCAGCGTACAGATTCGCGCGTGTCACAAACGACGGTGCAATACCAAAAAATTTTCATAGAAAATTTACATTTGGTCGCGAGCCGGTCGCTTTTCCAATCGCTGTCCGACGCTATGTGCATAAGTAACTCGCGAAGCGTCATTTTTCTCGATTACTTTTGCAGGGTAACCCCGCTTGCGATTTCGTCGATGCTCGCTGTGCACTATTCCATCTATCGCGCTTAGCTCAGGACAATCTGCGCGCGAGTGCGTCGCGTTAAGCATACTCGGCAGGTAGAACTACGGACGCGACGAAACATTGCACGCAGTTCGTTGCGCGGCAACGCCAACTGCTCTCGCGCCATGAAGCTTCCACGACAAATGAGGCGGCAAAAAACAAAAAGCCCGGCGCGAGCCGGGCTTCGTGACAAATGTGCTTTTCAGTCAGCTCACTTCGCCATCGCCTTACTTGGCGAGCTTGGCGATCCGCTGCGAGAGACGCGACACCTTACGGCTCGCGTTGTTCTTGTGAATGATGTTGCGCTGCGCGGCCTTCATCAGCTCGGGCTCGGCGTGGCTCATCGCCTTGAGCGCCGCCTCGCGATCGCCGCTCTTGATCGCTTCCTCGACGGTGCGCACCGCGCCACGCATCTGCGTGCGGCGCGACTTGTTGACGATGGTGCGGCGGGCAATCTTGCGGGTCGCTTTCTTGGCGGAGGTGGTGTTGGCCATGGTTTCTCTAACTGTCCTTCGGCGGTGTCGCTCGGTGGTCGGGCTTCGCGCGCACCGGCCGGTTCAAATCTCGACTCTGATGTATTGGTCCAAGGTGTTCTTGAGGCGGCCATGTGAGGGGGGCAAAATGCTGCCTCCGCATGCGGCGCTGTCCAAAGAACAGCGGCGGCAGGATTGCGCCCGCCGCCATCGGCCGGTCTTATAGATGGCGCAGGCAGCACCGTCAACGCTTTCGGGACCGAAAAAGGGCCTGAAATCCGGCCTGCGGGGGCCGGATAAGCTGCTGAAGAGGTTGAATTTCCAGGGGGCGCCCGGTAAGGCCTGACGACGCGTGGGGCGCGACAGGGAGTTTGGGTGACGCATGATCCGCGGCTTTTTCCGTCTGATCGGCCTTTTGCTGCTGGCTGGCAGCTTCATCTTCATGGTCTATGACGGGGCCCGCTACGTCGCCGATCAGAGCCTGCGCTTCACCCAGTTCGGGCAGTTCTGGAACGATATCCACCAGTCGAGCCAGCAGGCCTTCCATGCCTGGGTGGACCGTGTCGCGCCCTGGCTCTGGACCAGCGTGATCCGCGTGCTGCTGGAACAGCCGGTGTTCGCGGTGCTCGGAATCGCCGGCATCCTGCTGATGATCCTGTTCCGGCCGCGCAAGCCGCTGATCGGCTACGCGCGCGACTGACTCGGTTGCAGTCCTCCTCGGCTGCAGCCGTCCTTGGCCGCAGCCCGTCAGGTAACAGGGCTGCCATCATTTGCGTAACGACCTATATAGGTGACAGCCGGCCCGCAGGCCGCAGCCCGCGTCGGCCGATGTCCCGCCTGGAGGTATCCATGTTGTTCATGCGCAAGACCACCGCGTTGCCAAGCGCCGCCGAGGCGTTGCCGGGCCGCGCGACACCGATCCCGACTGCGTCCAGCCATTTCGTCAATGGCAGCAGGTTGACGCCGCCTTACCCGCAGGGCCTCGAGCAGGCCGTGTTCGGGCTCGGCTGCTTCTGGGGCGCGGAACGCAAGTTCTGGGAACTCGGCGACGGGATCTACACCACCGCGGTCGGCTATGCCGGCGGCCACACGCCGAACCCGACCTATGAGGAGGTGTGTTCGGGGCGCACTGGCCACACCGAGGTGGTGCTGGTCGTGTTCGACCCGAAGAAGATCTCCTACGAGAAGCTGCTGAAGACATTCTGGGAGAGCCACAACCCGACGCAGGGCATGCGCCAGGGCAACGACATCGGCACGCAGTATCGCTCCGCGATCTACACCTTCGGCGATGCGCAGCGCAAAGCCGCCGATGCATCGCAGGCCATGTATCAGAAGGCACTAGCCGCCAAGGGACTCGGCGCGATCACCACCGAGATCGCACCGTCGGGCGAATTCTATTTCGCCGAGGACTATCATCAGCAGTACCTCGCGAAAAACCCGGCGGGCTATTGCGGGCTCGGCGGCACCGGCGTGTCGTGCCCGATCGGCGTCGGCGTCACCGCCGCCTGATCGCATCGTCCTGCGCCAAATCAAGGGGGAGGCGGGCCTTCCGGCTCCCCGCTTGCGCTCCGCGAACCCTTTATTAACCATAAGTGGTGCAAGACTAGGCTTGTCTCGCCGTTGAGGGATAAGTCCGGTGCCAGTTGCACGCGCGTTACGATTGCCGATCACTGCCGTTGTGGCTGCGCTCGCGCTGTCTGGCTGCATGAGCACGTCCGGTCCGGTTGCCATGGGCCCACAAGGCGTTGATGCCGTCACTTATGGTCCAGCCTACGCACCCGCTCCGGTTGCCGATGCCGGCGGCGGTGGTGCGATCAGCGCATTGCGCTCGGCCTTCGCTAACGTTTCCCCTGGTTATGACTATGCCGCGCCGGTCCCCGCCCCGGTGGTCTATGCCGCCGCGCCGGGTGGGCCCGCGGGATACGACAATGCCTATCATCTCGGCCCCGGCGACAAGCTCCGTGTCGTGGTCTACGGCCAGGAAGGCCTGACCAATTCCTACGCGATCGACGCCGCGGGTACGATCACCATGCCGCTGATCGGCTCGGTGCCGGCGCGCGGCCGCACGCCGGCTGGTCTCGCCGCCGAAATCTCGGCAAAGTTGCGTAACGGCTTCATTCGCGAACCGTCAGTGGCGGTCGAGATCGAGTCCTACCGTCCGTTCTTCATCCTCGGTGAAGTGCAGGCGCCGGGCCAGTATCCCTATGTGCCGAACATGACCGTAGAGAGCGCCGTTGCGATCGCCGGCGGCTTCTCGCCGCGCGCCCGCCGCGACACCGTGACCTTGACGCATACCGATGCATCCGGCTCGGGCCGCTTCGTGGTGCCGATGGGCACGCCGATGAGCCCGGGCGATACGGTGTTTGTCGGCGAGCGCTGGTTCTAGGCCAAGCAATCACTCTGCTTCCGTCATTCCGGGGCGAGCCGAGTCCTATTTGCGCAAGTGCTTTCCAAAGAATTCCATGCTGCGCGGCCAGGCGATGTCGGCGCTGGCCTTGTCGTAGCTGGCGCGCTCGTCGCAATGGAAGCCGTGCTGCGCGCCGGGATAGATGAAGACCTCGACCTCGGGCCGCTTCGACTTGATGGTCTCGACATCGCTCAAGGGAATGCCGGTGTCCTTCTCGCCGAAATGCAGTTGCGTCGGCACGGCCGGCTTGTCGTCGGCGAAGCGCACGACGGCGCCGCCGTAATACCCGATCGCGGCCGAGAGGCCGGACAGCTTGGTGGCGGCCGCATAGGCGATGCTGCCGCCGAGGCAGAAGCCGATGATGCCGACCGGTCCGACCGGTTTCACCGCGTCGATCGCGGCCTGGGTGTCGCGCAGCATCGCGGCCCAGTCTGGATTGGCGACGAACTTGCGCGCCTCGGCGATCTCATCGGGTGAGTAGCCGCTCTGGAAGTTCGGCGTGATGCGGTCGAAGATCGAGGGCGCCACCGCGACATAGCCTTCCGTCGCCAGCCGGTCGCAGACCGAGCGGATGTGGTGGTTGACGCCGAAGATCTCCTGGATCACGACGACAGCGCCTTTCGGCGCGCCGGCCGGATCGGCGCGATAGGCGCCGAACTCGAATCCATCCGAAGCCTTGAGTTTGATGTCTTGTCCCATGGTCCATCCTTGTCACGTTGGGGGTTGCATGAAGATGTCGGTGGCTCGCTCGGGAGGCTGGAGCCCCGTCCCGATGGAATCAGAACGGGGCTCCAGGTTTTTGTCTTGACGCGTTTTCTTCAGTCGAGCCGGCATCCACTTCGCTCGAAAACGCTCTAGTGCCACATCCAGTTCTCGCCCCAGTCGCCCTTCCAGCCGGCGAGACGGCCCTTGCGGAATTGCAGGAAGAGACGGTCATGGTGCGGCAATAGCCCGCTGCCGCCGAGGTCGCGGAAGGTCAGGAAGATCTCGTTGCCGGGCCGGCCGCTGACATGGGTGAAGGGCGTGCCGAGTGCGCGTTGCGCGTCCTCGACGCCCATGCCGAACACCAGCGGTGTGTTGTTCGACAGCGTCGCGGTGAAGGCGGATGCCGGACCGCCGAACGGCGGCAGCGTTTCGGCGCTCGCTGCCGTCGCGGCCACAGTCAGCAACACGGCGGCGGCGATCGCCTTCATGGCTCGATCCCTCGCTTGATGCATCACCTGGTCTTTCCCGGCGCGTCCGCTTCAAGACCGTCCAGGAACGGTACCACGGCATCGATGAAGGCCTGCGGCTGATCGATGTTGACGGCGTGGCCGGCGTTCGGGATCACCGCCTTCCGCGCGCCCGGGATTTTCGCCGCCATGTAATCGGACGCCGCAAGGAACGGGGTGTCATCGGCACCGACCACGACCAGCGACGGGACCTTGATGTCAGGCAGCGACTCGATCACCCGCGCGTCGCGTTGCGCCAGCATGCCGCGCGCGGCGAGCGCGAGGCCCTTGGCATCGCGATGCGTCACCGATGCGCGCTCGGCGCTCAGCGACTTCAGCATGTCGAGCCCTTCGCGGTCGAACCGATCGCCGGTGTCGCGAGCGCGCTTGTTCCAGACCTCGCGGGCGTCGTCCTTCTTGAAGCCCGGGCCGGTGTCGATGATCAGCAGCGCGCGGACCCGCTCAGGATGGGCGCGATGAAAGGCCAGCGACATGTAGCCGCCGAGCGACAGGCCGCCGACAACAGCCTTGTCGGCGCCGGCGGCGTCGAGCAGCGCGGCGATGTCGCCGACCGTGTGCGCTTCGCTATAGGCATCGGGATTGTCGGGATAGTCGGACTGGCCGTGCCCGCGCATGTCCCACAGGATCAGCCTGTGCCGCTTCGACAGCGCCTCGATCTGCCCCTGCCACATCGCCGATGTCGAAGAGTAGCCGTGGGTGAGGATCAAAGGCGGGCCGCTGCCGTGAACCTCATAATAGATGTCGACACCGTCGCGGTTGAGCTTGGCCATTCACGGGCTCCTCGTTGTTGCCTGCCGACGCCCGGTCGACAGCACTACCGACCTTGGTAGGACCTACCGATAAGGCATCAATACTGGCATTTCAAAAGCTTCATGCATTTGCCGCAGCGCACAATCGATGCCTTCGAAAAACTTATTCCTTTCGAACGGTTCCAAATTGCATTGCCTCCGAGCGGTAACCGGATCATTGTCTTGGCAACTGTCGCTTACCCGGTGGGCGCCAGCCATGACCCAACAGTGAGTTGCCGCCGTAAGCGGCTTCCTACACCGGAAGGGGAGAGAGATGCCAAATCTCAATATCAACGGACGGAACATGTCCGTCGAGGCGGCCAATGATACGCCGCTGCTTTGGGTCATCCGCGAGCAATTGCAGATGACGGGCACCAAATTCGGGTGCGGCGCGGGTCTCTGTGGCGCTTGCACGGTCCACCTCAACGGCGAAGCCGTGCGGTCCTGCCAGACCTCGCTCGCTGACGCGGTCGGCAAGAAGATCACCACCATCGAAGGCCTCTCCGCCAAGGGCGAACATCCGTTGCAGAAGGCCTGGGTCGCCGAGCAGGTGCCGCAATGCGGCTACTGCCAGTCCGGCCAGATCATGCAAGCCGCCGCGCTGCTGTCGAAGAACACCAACCCGACCAAGGAAGAAGTGGTCGCGCATATGGACGGCAATCTCTGCCGTTGCATGACCTATTCCCGAATCCAGAAGGCGATCATGCGCGCTGCGTCCGACATGCGCACCGCATCGGCCACCGGATCCGAGCGGAGGGCCACATGAACAAGCACGTGAAGAACCTCGCCCCCGAGGCGACCGATCTCAGCCGCCGTTCCTTCCTGGTCGGCACCGCAGCCACCGGTCTCGTGCTCGGCTATGCCGCGTCCGGCATCGATCAGGCGCTCGCAGCGCCGGCGCCGGCCAATTTCGAGCCGAGCGTCTGGTATGCGATCGCGCCCGACGGGCTCGTCACCGTGACCTGCGGCAAGGCCGATATGGGCCAGCACGTCGCCTCGACCATGGCGCAGATCGTGGCCGAAGAGCTCGGCGCGAGCTGGAAGGACATGCGGGTCCAGCTCGCCTCCAACGATCCGAAGTACAACGATCCCGTGCTGGGCGCGCAGATCACCGGCGGCAGCTGGTCGACGATGATGAACTTCGACGCCATGAGCCGCGCCGGCGCAGCCGGTCGCATCGCATTGACCGAGGCGGCCGCGGCCTCCATGGGCGTGCCGGCCGGCGAGCTGGTGGTGCGCGACTCCAGGATCAGTCACGCGAAGTCGAAGAAGTCGATGTCGTTCGCCGACCTGGTGAAGGGCGGCAAGGCGACCAAGACGTTCACGGCGGACGATCTGAAGGCGATCAAGCTGAAGACGCCCGACCAGTACACCATGATCGGCGTCTCGGTGCCGCAGCTCGACATTCCGTTCAAGGTCAACGGCACGGCGAAGTACGGCATCGACACGATGCTGCCCGGCATGGTCTACGGCGCGCTGATCACCCCGCCGGTGCGCTACGGCGCCACCGTGAAGTCGGTCGACGACAGCGCGGCGAAGAAGCTGCCGGGCTTCATCAAGGCCGTCACTCTGGACGACAAGACCACCACCACGACCGGCTGGGTCGTCGCCGTCGCCAACACCTATGCGCAGGCGAAGAAGGCGGCCGAGGCATTGAAGATCAGCTATGATGGCGGCCCGAACGCGAAGGTGTCGAGCGAATCGCTGCTCACCGAAGCCAAGCGGCTGCAGGGACTGAGCGATTCCGGGCAGTTCTTCGTCAAGGACGGCGATCCGGATGCGGCCTTCGGCTCGGCGGCCAAGGTGCTGGAGGCGGAATACACCACCAACATCAACATCCACGCGCCGATGGAGCCGATGAACGCCACCGCGGAGTTCAAGGGCGACATCCTGCACATCTATTCCGGCAACCAGTTCGCGACGCGCTCCGGCGCGATCGCAGCCGGCGCCGCCGGGATCGATCCGAAGTTCGTGGTGATGCATCAGACGTGGCTGGGCGGCGGCTTCGGCCGGCGTCTCGACGCCGACATGATGGTGCCCGCGGTGCAGGCGGCGAAGGCCGTCGGCAAGCCGGTCAAGGTCATCTACACGCGCGAAAACGACATGACGATGGATTTCTCGCGTCCCCTGACCTACCAGAAGGTGAAGGCCGGCATGGACGGCGACGGCAAGATCGTCGCATTGAGCCATGACGTTGTGTCGGCCTGGCCGACCGCGCGCTGGGGTATCCCCGATTTCCTGTCGCCCTCGGTCGACAAGAAGGGACCGCTTGACGCGTTCACGGTCAACGGTGCGGACTTCTTCTACACCGTGCCCAACCACTATGTGCGGGCGATCAAGAACGAGATGGCGCACAACGCCACCCCGTCGGGTCAGCTCCGTTCGGTGGCGCCGGGCTGGACGTTCTGGGCGGTCGAAAGCATGGTCGACGAGATCGCCCATGCGACCGGCAAGGACCCGGCTCTGCTGCGGGTCGAACTGCTCGACGGCAAGGGCAAGAACGACGGCGGTGCGCAGCGTCTCCGCAACACCTTGCTCGCGGCGATGGGTCTCGCCGGCTACGGCACCAAGAAGCTGCCCAAGGGCGAAGGCATGGGCGTTGCCTGCGTGTCGTCGCAGGAGCGCGCCACGGCGAGCTGGACCGCCTGCGTCGCGCATGTCGCCGTCGCCCCGTCGGGCGAGGTCACGGTGAAGAAGCTGACGGTTGCGACCGACGTTGGTACGCAAGTGAATCCCGATGGCATCCGCGCCCAGGTCGAGGGCGCGGCGCTGTGGGGCATGTCACTGGCACTGTTCGAGAAGGCGACGTTGAAGGACGGCGGCATCGAGCAGACCAATTTCGACAGCTACACACCGCTTCGGATGAGCCAGCTGCCGGAAGTCGCGGTCAACGTCATCGCCAATGGCGAGAAGGCGACCGGCGTCGGCGAGCCCGCGGTGACGGTGGTGGCACCGGCGATCGGTAACGCCGTGTTCAACGCGGTCGGCGCTCGCGTCCGTGGCCTGCCGATCACGGCGGAGGCCGTCAAGGCCGCGATGAAGGCGTAACGGCCTGAACGACCAAACCAATGAAGACGCCGGAGAGCACCGCTCTCCGGCGTTTTTCGTCTGAAGCGTGGCGGCGGGGCGGCAAGGGCATCAACAGTTTTCATACCCCAAGAATTCATCAGCCATCAGCGATACGCCTGGCATGCGACGTTCCCGGCTCGTCTGATATTGCTGACGGATTTCTCGGTCGCTCAAATTGTATCCATTGCGCTTAGCCGCCGTTCAGCATCCCCATTAAGCGGGAGGGAACGCATCGTCGGGTAGCGTCCGCCGTCGGTCGTTACCGCGACGGGGATTTCATGACTGCCTTGGCCAATAATCAGACTTCGAAGCGCCGCCTGCTGCTGGCGTCAGATCGGAGCGATCAAAGCACCGAACTCGCCAGCATCCTGCGCTCGGTGGGCGAGGTCGATACCGTTCCGACATCGGATATTCCCGAGCGGCCCGACCGTGATCTTTCCGGCATCGTGGTCGACATCAATTTGCGCTCGCCCGAAGCGGTGCAACTGGTTCGCGCCAAGTTGCAGGCCGATGCCTATCGCGAGATGCCGCGGCTGTTCGTGCTGGCGGATGCGCTGCATCACGCCTCGATGCAGGCCTGGGCGCTCGGCGCCACCGACACCATCTCGCGGCCGTTCGATGCGCGCGGCATCCTGCAGCGCATCCGCGCTGCGTTTCCCGACAACAGCGGCTATGACGAGACCGATCGCGGCAAGGCGCTCAATCGCGGTGTCGAAGCCGCGCATGGCGTGATGGTCAAGATGTTCGAGCGGATGCGCGCCGGCGAGCCGCTCAAGTTCGACGACATCGTCGCCGCCGAGAACAAGATCCTCAAGGCGATCAAGCACAACTCGCTGCGTGAATGGCTGACCACTGTCGGCTGCCATCACCAGGAGACCTATCGCCATTGCCTGTTCGTGACCGGCTTCGCGGTGGCGTTCTCGCAGCACCTCGGCATGCGTGACGACGATCAGCGCCGGCTCGCACGCGCCGCGCTGCTGCACGATGTCGGCAAGGCGTTCGTTCCGGTCGCGCTGCTCGACAAGCCCGGCACGCTGACGGTCGAGGAAATGGCCGAGATCCGCGAGCATCCGCGCCGTGGCTACGAGGCGCTTTCCGCCCAGGGCGGCTTCCCGCCGGAAATGCTCGACGTGATCCTGCACCATCACGAATTCCTCGACGGTACCGGCTATCCGAACGGTCTCAGCGGCAAGGAGATCAGCGACATCGTCCGCGTCACCACGATCGCCGACGTCTATGCCGCGCTGGTCGAGAAGCGTGCCTACCGGCTGCAATTCACCCACGCCAAGGCATTCTCCATGATGGAGGAGATGGGCGGCAAGCTCGACCAGCAATTGCTGCAGGCGTTCCGCCCGGTGGCGTTCGGGTATTATTGAGCCCCGGCGGGCGAGGCTTTTAGCCAATCAACGCAAGTCCGCGTCCCTAACGCCGCCTAGATTCCGGCGATCATCGGCGTGACCGATGGCTTTCGCGGGTGAGGACGATCATGGACACGGCAACGACCGGGGATCTCGACATCCCCGCCAATATCGCGGCAACCCTCGTCGATCCCGTCGCCTATGCCGACGACAGCATCCACGACAGCTATCGCTGGCTGCGCGCCAACAACCCGCTCGGCATCGCGCGTCCCGACAAGTTCGATCCGTTCTGGGTGGTGACCAAGCACGCCCATATCCAGGCGATCAGCCGGCAGAACGAGCTGTTCCACAATGCCGATCGCCCGACCACGCTGACCAACCAGGCGCTTGAGGAGCGCGTTCGCAAGATCACCGGCGGACCCAATCTGGTGCGCTCGCTGGTGCAGATGGACGCACCCGACCATCCGAAATACCGCGCGCTGACGCAGGGCTGGTTCATGCCGGCCAATCTCGGCAAGTTCGAGGGCCGCGTCCGCGAGATCGCGCGCGCCACCGTGCAGCGCATGCTCGACCGCGGCGGCGTCTGCGATTTCGTCGACGACGTCGCACTCGGCTATCCCCTGCACGTCATCATGGAGATCCTCGGCGTGCCCGAGGCCGACGAGCCGCGTATGCTCAAGCTGACGCAGGAGCTGTTCGGCCCGCAGGATCCCGACACCGCGCGCGTCCGCGACGCGCTGAGCGCAGAGCAGGTCTCGGTGATGTTGCAGGCGATCATCGCCGACTTCTCCGCCTACTTCCGCAAGATCACCGAGGATCGCCGACAGAACCCGCGCGACGATCTCGCCACCGTCATCGCCAATGCGAAGATCGGCGGCGACTACATGCCGGAGCACGATCAGACCAGCTACTACATGATCGTCGCGACCGCCGGCCACGACACCACCTCGTCCTCGACCGCGGGCGCGATCTGGGCGCTGGCGAAGGACCCCGCGGAATTCGCCAAGGTGAAGGCCAACCCGGAACTGATCCCGGGCCTGGTCGACGAGTCGATCCGCTGGATGACGCCGGTCAAGCATTTCATGCGCTCGGCCACCGCGGATACCGAGCTCGGCGGCCGCAAGATCGCCAAGGGCGATTGGCTGATGCTGTGCTACGCCTCGGGCAATCGCGACGAGGAGGTGTTCGAGGAGCCGGACCGCTTCCGCAGCGACCGCAAGCCCAATCGTCATGTCGCGTTCGGTTACGGCGCGCATCTCTGCCTCGGCCAGTATCTCGCCAAGCTCGAGATGCGCATCCTGTTCGAGGAGTTGCTGCCGCGGCTGAAATCGCTGTCGCTCGACGGCGATGTGAAGATGACGCAGGCCTATTTCGTCAATGGCCCGAAGAAGCTGCCGATCCGGTTCGAGGTGAATTAAGGCCTCACCGTCATTGCGAGCAGCGCAGCGACGAAGCAATCCATTATCTCGCATGCGCTGAACCATGGATTGCTTCGCTTCGCTCGCAATGACGAGCAGGTCCTATTCCAGCATCTTGCGCAACTCCGCCTTCGCGACCTTCTCCAGCGTCGAGCGCGGCATCTCGTCGACGAAGCGGATTTCGCGCGGCACCTTGAAGTCGGCGAGCGCCGAGCGGCAGGCGGTCATGACCTTGTCGTGCAGGTCGGCTGGCAGCGCCGAGACACCGGCCTGCGGGATGATGAAGACGACCGGCACCTCGTCGAGCATCGGATGCTTCTTCGCCACCACCGCGGCCTCGCGCACGCCCGGCACCACGGCGATCACCTGCTCGATCTCGGAGGCCGCGACGTTCTCGCCGCCGACTTTCAGCATGTCCTTGGAGCGGTCGCCGAACTTGATATAGCCGCGCTCCAGCATCGTGACGCGATCGCCGGTGATGAAATAGCCGTGCTCGTCGAAGCTCTCGCGCGTCGCCTTGTCGTTGTGCAGATATTCGGCGAACAACGACAGGCCGGGAATGCCCTTGATCAGGAGATTGCCGGTCTCGCCGACGTCGGTCGCGGTGCCGTCATCATTGGTGATGCGGATCTCATATTCCGGCGCGGCGCGCCCGATCGACATCGGCGTGTTCGGCTGGTCGACCTCGCCGATGATGCCGTGCGTGATGGTCTCGGTCATGCCCCACCAGCCGATGATCTTGATGCCGAACACGGCGAATGGCGGCGGTTCGTTCACGGCGGTGCCCCAGAGCCGGAATTTGTGATCCTTCGGGACCTCGTGCTCCAGCAGCGCCTTCATGCAGAACGGGATCGTCGAGGTCCAGGTCGAGCCGTGCTCGAGCGCCACCGGCCAAAACCGGCTCGCCGAGAAGCGCGGCTGGATCACGCAGGTCGCCCCGACCCACAGGCTCGCCAGCATCGAATAGGCCAGCGCGTTGGTATGGAACAGCGGCAGATAGGTCTGGTGCACGTCCGTCGCATGCAGGTCCTGATGCGCGGCGTTGATCTTGGCGCCCCACAGCGCGTTGGCATGGGTCCACAGCACCGCCTTCGGCCGCGACGTGGTCCCGGAGGTGTATTGCACGCTGCAGGGTGCAAGCGGATCGATCGGGCGCTTCGGCCGGTCGGCGCTGTCGGCGAAGAGAGACTCGAAGCTGTCGCCGTGCGCAGGCGGTCGTGCCGGCGCCTGCCCGGCGTCGTGCGAGGTCACCGCGATCCAGCGCAACCCCTTGCAGTTGGCCTCGATCAGTTCGGCATAGGCCGGCTGGGTGATCGCGGCGACCGCGCCGCAATGGCCGGCGAAATATTCGATCTCGGCCGCAGCCGAGCGGGTGTTGGTGGTGACGGCGATGGCGCCGAGCTCGACACAGGCGAACCACGACATGATCGCCTCGACGCAGTTGTCGAGATGGATCAGGACATGGTCGCCTTGCCGGATGCCGCGCTTGGCAAGCCCTGCGGCCAGTGCGCCGACACGCTCATGAAATTCGCCATAGCTCCAGCGCCGCGCCGGCGCATCGAACGGAGCCCAGATCAGGAACGGATGATCGCGGCGCGCCTCGGCGCGCATCCGCAGCAACCATGGCACGTCGAGCCCCGCGAACGGTCCGACGATGCCGGGCACTGTTTTTGAACTGGTCATGTGTCCTCCCGCGCGGCCTTGCCGGCCGCCATTGGTCTTGGTTGGGAGCAGTTCTGCCATCGGTGTGCGCCGAGAGCAAATCGGAAGCGTAGCGATGAGGCACTCTGTTCCGTCGCGCGGAAGACGCGGCGCGGAAGCTACTTGGCACCATCCTCGTACGACGAAATCTCGATCAGGCTGCCGTCGGGATCGCGGCAATAGACCGATCGCAGCGTGCCGCGCGCGCCCTGCTTGGCGACCGGGCCTTCCTCGATCTTGACGCCGTTGGCCTTCAGATGCGCAACCACCTGCTCGGGCGTGCTCGAGGTGAGGAAGCAGAGGTCGTCGCTGCCGGCCGCCTCGTGATCGGCGGTGAACCAATCCACCTTGTCGGCATCGCGCGGCCGCACATTGATCTTCTGGTTGCCGAACACCAGCGAGGTGCGCGGTGTCTTGCCCTTGCCGGGATCGAACACCTTCACCTCCATGCCGAGGATCCTGCTGTACCAGGCAACCGAGCGCACGACATCGGTGACGTTGATCACGAGATGGTCGAGCCCATTCACCTTGACGGACATCATCGATCCTCTTCGGTTCAGAGCGTTTTCGAGCGAAGTGGACACCGGTTCGCGTGAAGAAAACGCGTCATAACGAGATGCAGCTTAGTCTTTCGTCGCGGTCGGTGGCGCACGTGTCGCACTGGCCGCTCCAGACATTGTTTGTTAAAACCGCGCCGCACGCAACGCAACAGAAACGGGCAGGGGACCAAACCCTGCTGGATCGGGAGAGACTTCATGATTTCACGCCGCACTGCGCTGGGCCTGATCGGGTCGGGGATTTCGACATTCGCGATCGGCCGCGCATCCGCAGCCGACTATCCGGCGCGGCCGGTGCGCTGGATCGTGGGCTATCCGCCGGGCGGCGCCACCGACATCATCGCGCGCCTGATCGGGCAGCGGCTGTCGGAAAAACTCGGGCAGCAATTCGTGATCGAGAACAAGCCGGGCGCCGGCAACAATATCGGCACCGAGGCTGCGATCAACGCCGAGCCGGACGGCTACACCGTGCTGCTCGTCAATCCGGCGAACTACATCAACGCCTCGCTGTATGCCAATCTGAAGTTCAACTTCGTGCGCGACGTCGCGCCGGTTGCCTCCTTCAACCGCGTGCCGAACGTGATGACGGTGAACAAGGACGTGCCGGCGAAGAACGTCGCCGAGTTCATCGAATACGTGAAGGCCAATCCCGGCAAGGTGAACATGGCTTCGTCGGGCAACGGCACCTCGGTGCATCTCTCCGGCGAGATGTTCATGTCGATGACCGGCTGCAAGATGCAGCATGTGCCGTATCGCGGCGCGGCGCCCGCGATCACCGACATGCTCGGCGGCCAGGTGCAGGTGATCTTCGACAACATGCCCTCGATCATCCAGCACATCCGTTCCGGCTCGCTGCGCGCGCTCGGCGTGACGACGACGGAGCGCTCCTCGCAGCTGCCCGACGTGCCGGCGATCGCTGAGACCGTAAAGGGCTACGAGGCGAGCGCGCTGTTCGGCATGGGCGCGCCGAAGAACACGCCAAAGGAGCTGATCGCCAAGCTCAACAGCGAGATCAACGCCGTTCTCGCCGAACCGGACATGCGCAAGCGCCTGGTCGAGCTCGGCGGCGACTCGCTGATCCAGACGCCGGAAGCGTTCGGCAACGACATCAAGGCCGAGACCGACAAGTGGAAGAAGGTGGTCGAGTTCGCCGGCCTCAAGGTGGAGTAGGCCTCGGAGCTGAACACGCGGGACAAGTCCGGCCGCGCGCGCGGGCTTGTCTTGCGACCGGCTGCAAAAATGACCGGCTTGAAGCCGAATAGGGTAGCAATCGGGAACCCAACCCGGTATGCCGCGCTTGATTGACGGCGATATCCTGTGAGTCGGAACGGGTTTAATCATGCGCACATCGCGATTGGCATTGCTTGTCCTGGGAACGATGACGCTTGCCGGCGCAGCGGGCATCGCGCCGGCGGCCGCCGATTATGACTATCCGTGGTGCGCGCAGGGACCGGACCTCGGCTACCCCGGCGAATGCGCCTATCAAACCTTCGAGCAATGCCAGGCCAGCGTGTCGGGGCGCTATCTCGCATGCGGCGAAAACCCGCGCTTCCTGTTTCGCCCGCCGCCGTCGCCGCGCCGCGATCATCGCCGGCACCGGACGGTCTATCCCGACTAGGTCCCACCACAGAACGGCGGTTGCGAGTGGCCACGACATCGATCGTCGCCCTGCCATCCTGACGCGATCGTGAAGCCGTGCGCTTGACGCGGCGCGGTTTGCGCCTATACTAAACCGTATGGTTAAGTATCAAGACGAAGCGCTGGACCGCACCTTTGCCGCGCTGTCCGATCCCACCCGCCGCGCGCTGCTGGCGCGGCTCGGTGAGCAGGACGGCCTGTCGGTGAGCGAGTTGGCACAGCCATTCGCGATGTCGTTGCCCGCGATCATGAAGCATCTCGACGTGCTCACGGATGCGGGCCTCATCGCGCGCGAAAAGACCGGACGCACGGTGGCCTGCCGGCTCACCGCCCGGCCGATGGAGCAGGCGATGAACTGGCTCAATCGCTATGCGCAATTCTGGTCCGATAATCTCGACCGCCTTGCCGCCTTTGTGGAGGAAGACCCATGGTCACCAAACCGGCCGGAAAATCCGCAGCCGCAGCCGATCTTGCCGCTCGCCCAGAGCCCGCGCGGCCAAGCCTCACCCTCACGCGGCGCCTCCGCGCGCGGCCGGAAAAAGTCTACGCCGCGTGGACCGAGCCGGAAAACCTAGTGCACTGGTTCGGTCCCGGCGAGCTCAAGCCCGGCACGACGCAGGCCGAGCTCGACGTCCGCGTCGGCGGACGCTACCGGATCAGGTTCACCGGGATGAGCGGCGAACATCACGAGGTCGGCGGCGTCTATCGCGAGGTGGTGCCGAACGAAAGGCTGGTGTTCAGCTGGGCCTGGCACTCGACCCCCGAGCGCGAGTCCGAGGTGACGGTGTCGATCAAGCCGGACGCCGGCGGCACGTTGCTCACCTTCCATCACGCACAGTTCGTCGACGAGACCGCGCGCGACAATCACCGACGCGGCTGGAGCGAATCCCTCGGCAATCTGCAACAATATGTCGACGCCTGATCTGCAAAGGAGCATCTCATGCAACAGCACAGGATCGTTTCGCGCGACGAGTGGATCGCGGCCCGCAAGGCGCTGATGACCAGCGAGAAGGAGCTCACCCAGGCCCGCGAAGCGGTGAGCCGGCAGCGCCGCGAACTGCCATGGGTCAAGGTCGACAAGGACTATGTGTTCGATGGGCCTGATGGCAAGGTGACGCTCGGCGATCTCTTCAAGGGCAGACCGCAGCTCGTGGTGCAGCACGTGATGTTCGCACCCGAATGGGACGCGGCATGCAAGAGCTGCTCGTTCTGGGTCGATGGCTTCGAGCGCATGGTGCCGCACCTTGCCGCGCGCGACACCACGATGGTCGCGATCTCGCGGGCGCCGCTGGCCAAGCTCGAGGCGTTCAAGAAGCGGATGGGCTGGACCTTCGACTGGGTGTCGTCGGGCGCCAACGACTTCAACTACGATTATGCGGTCACCTTCTCGCCCGAGCAGCTGAAGTCCGGCGCCACGCTCTACAATTACGGCACCACGCCGTTCGGTAGCGAAGAGGCCCCGGGCGTCAGCGTGTTCTATCGCAACCAGGACGGCGCGATCTTCCACACCTATTCGACCTATTCGCGCGGCCTCGACATGATGAATGCGGCCTATCACTATCTCGACCTGACCCCACTCGGCCGCCACGAGGAGGGTCTGCCCTATCCGATGGATTGGGTGCGGCTACGTGACCAGTACCAACCGGCGCCGGTTCAGGCATCCTGCTGTCACAGCTGACGCGCAACGCGTCACGCGCCGTCATTGCGAGCCCATGCGTCGCGCCAATGCGCGTCCGATGACCGGCTCCGCGAAGCAATCCGTTTGCGCGGCAAGCGCACGATTGCTTCGTCGCCTCGCCCCTCGCAATGACGACCAAATGGAACAGGGAAGCCCCTAATGCCTTACGTCGATGGTTTCGTCGTCGCGGTGCCGAAGAAAAAACTCAAGGCCTATGCCCAGCTCTCGAAGAAGGCCGGCAAGGTCTGGCGCGAATATGGCGCGCTGGATTATCGCGAATGGGTCGCCGACGACGTCAAGCCGGGCAAGCTGACGTCGTTTCCGCAAAGCGTGAAGCTGAAGCCTGGCGAAACCGTCGTGTTCGCCTGGATCACTTACAAGTCGCGCGCTCAGCGCGACCGAATCAACGCCAAGGTGATGGCCGATCCTCGTCTGTCGCCGGCAATGAACCCGAACACGGTGCCCTTCGACGTCAAGCGGATGATCTATGGCGGTTTTGCCAGCCTGGTGAAGGTGTGAAGCGGCGCGCTTTGGCGGCAATTCGCGCAATAACCGTCCGTTAAGCATCCCGCGCGGCAAGCGGCGCGATGCCGCTTGCCTTTACTTGGCGATCCCGTATACTTTGCGATACAAAGTTCGGGCGAATCATGCGCGACCTCGACAAGGCGTTGGCCGACATCCTCGCGATCCGCAATCAAATTGCGGCGGGAACCGCGTTCCGCGGCTACGGTCCGGCGACCGTCGCCGCCACCAGCGGCATCGCATTCGTCACCGCGCTCGCCCAACATCTCTGGCTTGCCGATCCCACCGGTCATCCGATCGCTTTCCTTGCGGGCTGGGCGGCGGCCGCCCTGCTGTCGGCGGTGCTGATCTGGATCGAGATGCAGGCGCGCTCGCGGCGGCATCATTCCGGCCTCGCCGATGCCATGGTGCAGCAGGCGATCGAGCAGTTCGTGCCGGCCGCTATCGCCGGCGTGCTGCTGGCGATCCTGCAATGGAAATTTGCGCCGGAGACGCTGTGGATGCTGCCCGGCCTTTGGCAGGTGCTGGTCAGCCTCGGCGTGTTCGCTTCGGTCCGGCTGCTGCCGCGCACGATCGCGCTCGGCGGCGCCTGGTATTTCCTGTCAGGCTTCACGGTGCTCCTGATCGCAAGCCAGAGCCACGCGCTGTCGCCCTGGACCATGGGACTGCCGTTCGCGATCGGCCAGTTGCTGCTCGCGGCACTGTTGTATTTCGCATCCGGAGACAATGATGCCGAAGACTGACGTGACCACCGCGCCATTCGCCTATGATGGCCTTGACCGCGTCATCCATGAAAAGGCGCGGCTCGGACTGTTGACCTCGCTGATGGCGCATCCGAAGGGGCTCGGCTTCGCCGATCTCAAGCAGCTCTGCGGGCTGACCGACGGCAATCTCAGCCGGCACTTGCAGGTGTTGCAGGAGGCCGGTCTCGTCGACGTCATCAAGGGCTATGAAGGCAATCGCCCACACACCAGCTGCCGGCTGACCAAGAGCGGCCGCCGCCGATTCCTCGACTATCTCGCCGTGCTCGAGCAGTTGGTCCGCGATGCGGCCAAGGCTGCCGGCACCGCCGAGAAGACCGCAGGCAAGGACGACGGAACGTCCGGCCGGTTCGGTATCCAACCCATTTGATCATCCCGTTTTTTGACCGGAGACTTTGTAATGCAAAGTAACGTCGCACTCGAGCCGGTGGCCGCCGCGCGGCTGCATGTCGGCATCATCATGGACGGCAACGGCCGTTGGGCGACGCGGCGCGGCCTGTCGCGGCTGCGCGGCCACGAGGCCGGCGTCGAGGCGATCCGCCGCATCGTCGAAGCCGCGCCGGACCAGGGCGTCGGCACGCTGACGCTCTATGCGTTCTCGAGCGACAATTGGCGTCGTCCGAAGGCAGAAGTCACCGCGCTGATGGGGCTGCTGCGGTTCTATCTCGCCAACGAGATCGCCGCCCTGGTGCGCAATGGCGTCCGCCTCACCGTGATCGGCCGCCGCGACCGCTTGCCCGACGGCATCGCCAACGCGATCGGGCGCGCCGAGGCCGCGACCGCCGACGGCACCACGCTGCATCTGCGCATCGCGATCGACTATTCGGCGCGCGATGCGATCCTGAACGCCGCGGCGCGCGCCGCCGGTGCCGGTCAGTTGAGCCGTGAGAGCTTCGCTGACCTGATCACCGGGGAAGTCGGCCTGCGCGATGTCGACCTGATCATCCGCACCTCGGGCGAGAAGCGGCTGTCGGACTTCCTGCTCTGGGAAGGCGCCTATGCCGAGCTGCATTTCACCGAGCGGATGTGGCCCGAGTTCGATGCCCACGATCTCGCCGACGCGCTCGCCTCCTTCCATCGTCGCGAGCGCCGCTTCGGCGGGCTGACTGCGATCGCGCCGGCGGAGGTTGCGAACCTCTAGCGCGGCAGGCCGCGCCCTTCCATTCCCTTCCAAAGCCCGGCCGGGGGGTTGGGCTCTCCATCACAAGATGCGGGGACGAACGATCACGCCAACCAAAGCGGGAGCGATCATCCATGCGCATACTTCTCATCAACGTGCCGCATCCGGCAATCGGCAGCCGGATTCCCGACGACCATCTGCCGCCGCTCGGCCTGCTGTCGATCGGCGGTCCCCTGATCGACGACGGTCACGACGTTGCTCTCGTCGATGCCGAGTTCGGGCCGATGCCGCTCACGGCCATCGTGGCGGAAGCATCGCGATTTTCCCCTGATGCCGTCCTGTTCGGTCATTCCGGTTCGACCTCGGGCCATCCTGTCATCACCGAGGTGGCGCAGGCGATCGTCAAGGCCCTGCCGAACGTGCGGATCGTCTATGGCGGCGTGTTTCCGACCTATCACTGGCGCGACATCCTGCGCGAGGAGCGTTACGTCACCGCGATCGTGCGCGGCGAAGGCGAGGAGACCGCGCGCCAGCTGATGCGGGCATTGGAGACCGGCGGCGATCTCCGCATCATCAACGGCATCGCGTTCCGCGACGATTATGGACCGCGCGTCACGCCGCCCGCGCCCGTGATCCGCGACCTCGATGCCTATCGGATCGGCTGGGAGTTGATCGATCACGCGCGCTACAGCTATTGGGGCGGGCTGCGCGCCGTCGTCGTGCAGTTCTCGCGCGGTTGCCCGCATCTCTGCAACTACTGCGGCCAACGCGGCTTCTGGACGCGATGGCGGCACCGCGATCCCGTGCGCTTCGCCAGGGAGCTGGCGCGGCTGCACCGCGAGCACGGCGTCAAGGTGATCAATTTCGCCGACGAGAATCCGACCGTCTCGAAGAAAGCCTGGCGGACCTTCCTCGAGGCGCTGATCGCGGAGAATGTCGATCTGATCCTGGTCGGGTCGACCCGCGCCGACGATATCGTCCGCGATGCCGACATCCTGCATCTCTACAAGAAGGCCGGCTGGCAGCGCTTCCTGCTCGGCATGGAGAACACCGACGAGAAGACGCTGGAGCTGATTCGCAAGGGCGCCACCACCACGACGGACCGCGAGGCTATCAGCCTGATGCGCCAGCACGGCATCCTCTCGATGGCGACCTGGGTGGTCGGCTTCGAGGAGGAGACCGATCGCGATCACTGGCGCGGCCTGAGGCAGCTGCTGTCCTACGATCCGGATCAGATCCAGATGCTCTACGTCACGCCGCATCGCTGGACGCCGTATTTCCGTCTCGCGGCAGACCGGCGCGTGATCCAGACCGATCGCCGCCGCTGGGATTACAAGCATCAGGTACTCGCGACCCGGCACATGCCGCCATGGCGCGTGCTGCTCTGGTTCAAGTTCACCGAGATGGTGCTGCAATGCCGACCGAAGGCCCTGCTGCGCGTGCTGCTGCATCGCGACGCCGGGCTTCGGCATGCGATGCGCTGGTACACGCAGATGGGGCGTCGAGTCTGGCCGCATGAAATTCTCGGTTTCCTGCGTGACCGCAGGCTGAAGAACGGACCGACGGTGCGGGAGTTCTGGGGCGCGCCGCAGGATGGCGAGGAGGAATCGATGTCGTCGCATCGGCCCGAGCGCCAGGTCGGACCGCCACGCGCAGCGTAAGTTCATACCGTCATGCCGGCTCTGGATAACTGGCGCTGATGACTGGACGTTGGAGTCATCAGCGCGATAATTTCCAGATCGGCTGCGCAGAACAAAAAGAACCGTGGCGGTCGAGGCTTCGAGTTGAGCATACAGATTGCGATTCTAAAAATATTGGCCAGTCACGTCAGCGGAAGAGCCACACTCGATTCACTGAAGCACGACCTCGCTATCCTCTCATCGAGCGGCGACGATTGGCATGCGCGGATCAAGCGCCTCGCGTCGCGGGTTCCCGAGCTCGACATCTTCGGCAATGGCTATTTGTTGCGTGACGTCGACGGTTGGGAGATCACACCGGCCGGACGCGCGTTCCTTGCCGCGCTCGAGGCCGTCACGCAAGACAATCTGCCGTCCGCACCATCGGCCGAGACCCCGGTTCGCGCCGAGGGGACGCTGATCGTGGTCGGTCATCGCTTCAGGAATCGGACGCGGCCACAGCCCGATCCCGAGCAGATCGCCACGGTGCGCCGCCGGCCTTCCCGCGAGCCGCGTTGAACCTCACCGCATCGTGCGCGACCTAACTTCGGGACGTGGTTCTGGAGGTCGCGAATGACTGCCTTGGCTCAATCGATTGCGCGTGCGTTTCCGACCAATTCGCTTCGGAGCAATGTCGCCCGGCATCTCCTGCTGCTGGCCTCGGCCGTGTTGTTCGTCGCGATTCTCAGGGCAAGCTATGGTCTCGACCTCAGTCTCGCCTTCTTCTGAAGCATGCTCCGGAAACGCGTGAAGCGGCTTCCGGCGCGGCAAATTTTCCGGTCGCAAGTCATATTAGGTTAACCGGACCGGGCTAGCTAAGCGCACGCTTTCCTTGCATCTCGAACCGGGCCGATCTTCCATGGATAAGCCGATGCGCTGCCAGTGCGGCAGGACGCGAACCATTGTGCTCGACAAGCATTTCCGCACCGCGCTGGTATGCCTGAAATGCGATGACGTCGAGCAGGCCGCGCCGGCCAAGCCGACGGAACAGGTGTTGACCGAACGATAGCGCGGTCGTCTTCGGCATCGAAACCCGCTAGGTTCCGTCTGACGAAACGGTCCAAAGCGAAACCAGATGCCGCATCCTTCCAATACGCCCGCTGTCACCCTCGCCGACGTGCGTCGTGCTGCCGATGTCATCAAGGGCGCTGTGATGGTCACGGCGTGCAACGAGAGCCGCACGCTCGGTGAGATTTGCGGCTGCCGCCTGTTCCTCAAATTCGAGAACCTGCAGTTCACCGCGACCTTCAAGGAGCGCGGGGCGCTGAATCGCCTGCAGGCGCTCTCGCCGGACGAGCGCAAGCGCGGCGTGATCGCAATGTCCGCCGGCAATCATGCGCAGGGCGTGGCCTATCACGCCAAGCGGCTCGGTATCCCGGCCACCATCGTGATGCCGATCGGCACCCCGATGGTGAAGATCGAGAACACCCGGCGGCACGGCGCCGAGGTCATCATCACCGGCCAGACGCTGGAGGAGTGCTTCGCGTTCGTCAGCACGCATGCCGCGCAGCGCGGCTTGATCCTGATCCATCCCTATGACGATCCGCTGATCATCGCCGGCCAGGGCACGATCGGGCTCGAGATGCTCGAAGCGGTGCCGGAGCTCGACATCCTGGTGGTGCCGATCGGCGGCGGCGGACTGATTTCCGGCATCGCCACGGCCGCCAAGGCCCTGAAGCCGTCGTTGCAGATCGTCGGCGTGCAGGCCCAGCTCTATCCCTCGATGTACAATGCCGTTCGTGGCGAGCAGCTGCCGATGCGCGGCGATACCCTTGCCGAGGGCATTGCGGTCAAGGCGCCCGGACGGATCACCACGACAATCGTCCGCGAACTCGTCGACGATATCGTGCTGGTCAGCGAGGATCAGATCGAGCGTGCGGTCGCGACCCTGATCTCGATCGAGAAGACCGTTGTCGAGGGCGCCGGCGCCGCCGGCTTGGCCGCGGTGCTCGCCGCGCCCGAGCGGTTTGCCGGCAGCTCAGTCGGCCTGGTGCTGACCGGCGGCAATATCGACACCAGGCTGATCGCCTCGGTCCTGACCCGCGAGCTCGCGCGCGAGGGACGGCTGACCCAGCTCGCGCTCGACATCGTCGACCGTCCCGGACAGCTCGCGGCGGTGTCGATCCTGCTCGCCGATGCCGGCGCCAATATCATCGAGGTCTCGCACCAGCGCACCTTCTCCGACCTGCCGGCCAAGGCGACGCTGCTCGAGCTCGTGATCGAAACCCGCGACCGCGCCCATCTGGAGGCGGTGCTGGCGAGGCTCGGTGCCGAAGGATTTATCGTGCACGAGCGCTAAAGCGAGATGAGATGAGGTTGAATCGTCATCTCGCTTCAGCCTCTTGTTTGCGCATGATCTTTTCGGAAAACCGCTTCGCACTTTTCCGGATCATGCTTTAGGCAGCGCAGTACCTATCCGCGCGCCGGGAACACGACGTTGCCGCTCGCGATGTAGGTCATTACGTCAGCGAACCCTTCGGCGACGCAGATCGCGTTCAGCTCGGTCATCGGCTTGCCAGTGCTGCCGACATTGACCGCGCGCAGCAGGGCGACATAGCGCGGCATCACGGCCTCAGGCCAGCAGCAGCGCCATGCCCGGATCGCCCTTCTGCATCGCGCGCTGATAGGCCGGGCGCGCCGCGATGCGGCCGAGATAATTCCTGATGTTCGGGCAGCGGCCGAGGTCATAGGGCAGGAAATAGCGCATGGTCGTGAGCGAGAAGCCGATCATGATATCGGCGGTGGTGAATTCGTCGCCTGCGAGATAGCGCGCGTCGCGCACCCGGGCCTCGATCAGATCGAACGAACGGTCGACCCGCGCCCGGGTCGCCACCAGCATCGGATTGTCGGCCGGCAGGTTGAGGCGATTGAGGATCATGCTGCGGCCCATCTGCGCCTGCAGCGTGCCGTTGGCGAAGTGGAACCAGTACAGGAACGGCGCGAAGTCAGGATGGTCAGGCTTCAGCGTCAGCCGTCCATCGCCGTATCTGGCGACGATGTATTCGACGACAGCGCCGGATTCGGCCAGCACCAATTCGCCATCGGTGATGACGGGCGCGGTGCCGATCGGGTGCAGCGCCTTGTAGTCGGCCGGCGCGAGGATCGTGACCGGATCGCGCGCATAGCATTTCAGCTCGTACGGAATCTCCAGCTCCTCGCACAGCCAGACGATCCGCTCCGATTGCGACTTGCCGAGATGGTGAACCGTGAGCATGCGTGCTCCTTCAGGCATCTGCCTTCTTCTTTGGCGGCTTGGCCGGCGGCGGCTCTTCCATCGCCTTCTTCATGGCGCGGGCATAGGCGTCGGCAGCGTTCTCGGCCGAATTCTGCAATCGCTTGGCGGTCGCGGTCGCGTTCAGCATGGTGCTCTTGGCGAGGAAGCGGAAGCGCGCCTTGGTCTCCTTGTCCTTGGCCTTGGCCGCGCGCGCGACCCAGACGGCCTGGCGCTTCCTGGCTGCCGCCATCACGGCCTTGGTCTGTGTTCGTGCGGTTTGCCGGATGACGGCGTCGAGATCGGCTTCGGCCATTCAGATACACTCGTTGACTGGACATGCGCCGGATCGGCGCAGGGAGGAAAGGGAGCTATCACTAGCGCAACCGATGCCGTTTGAACATGCGATCCTTTGCGATGGCGCCTACCGGGCCTGTTGTTCGGCATGATATAGCGGCCCGGCCCGGCCGAGAGCCGCGGTCCAATCGAGGTTTCGATGCCAGCGATCAGCCGACGGAGCCTGCTTGGCAGCCTTGCGCTGCTGGTGCCCGCACCTTCGCTTGCCGCCGCGACGTCCGAGACGCTGAGCGTCAACGCCGACGATGGTCGCGTGACCCTCAATCGTTTCGCCACCGGGCGTCCCGGCAAGCGGCCGGCGGTGCTCGTCCTGCACGGCTCGCGCGGCTTCGATCTCAGGCCAAAGGCCTATCAGCGTTATGCCGACGCACTGACGGCCGATGGCATCGACGCCTATTTCGTCCGGTACTACACGCCGGTCGACGAGCAGGCCTTCGCAGTGATGCAGACGAGCGCGCGCCGCGAGGTCTACGAGGCGGGGCGTTTCGATGCCTGGGCCGCGCGGGTCTCGTCGGCACTGTCAGCGGTGCTGGCGGGCGCGGACAGTTCCGGCCGGGCC
>CALRXG020000029.1:0-25860 GCA_943372075.1 Bordetella parapertussis
AGAGGTCGGAACGCATCGTCAGATGCGTTCCGGGTGAGGGGTTACGCCCTCTCGTGGGACCTGTGCGCCCTCACCCGCGCCTTCGGCGCGACCTCTCCCCGATGAGGAGAAGTGGGAGTTCGCAGCTCCGCCTGATTCATCAACAAACCCTTTGCTCGTGAGGAGCGTAGCGCATGGACCAATCCACTGGCACGCAGGAGCAGCCCCGCTACATCAAGCTCAATGCGCGCGACAATGTCGCGATCGTGGTGAATGATTTCGGCCTGCCGGCCGGCTCCCGCTTCGCCTGTGGCCTGACCTTGCGCGCCTTCGTGCCACAGGGCCACAAGACGGCGCTCACAGACATCGCCGAGGGCGCGCCGATCATCCGCTATGGCGAGGTGATCGGCCATGCACTGTCGCCGATCCTGGCCGGCGAATGGGTCGACGAGGCCCGCATCCAGATGCCTGACGCGCCGCCGCTCGACCAGCTGGAGATATCAACCGCAGTGCCGCCCGCATTGCCGCCGCTCGAAGGCTTCACTTTCGAAGGCTATCGCAATCCCGACGGCTCGGTCGGCACCAAGAACCTCCTCGGCATCTCCTCGTCCGTGCAATGCGTCAAGGGCACGATGGAATATGCGGTGAAGCGCATCCGCGCCGAGCTGCTGCCGAAATATCCCAATGTCGACGACGTCGTGCCGCTGACCCATGCCTATGGCTGCGGTGTCGCGATCACGGCGCCCGATGCCGTGGTGCCGATCCGCACCCTGCAGAACCTCGCGCTCAATCCGAATTTCGGCGGCGAGATCCTCGTGGTCGGGCTCGGCTGCGAGAAGCTTGCGCCGGAACGGCTGGTGCCGGAAGGCGTCAATGATGCCATCGTGCGGATGCAGGACGAAGCCTTTGACGGCTTCGGCGCCATCGTCGAGGCCATCATGACGCAGGCCGAAGCACGGCTGAAGGTGCTCAATGCCCGTAAGCGCGAGACCTGCCCGGCCGCCGATCTCGTGATCGGCCTGCAATGCGGCGGCAGCGATGCATTCTCCGGCGTCACGGCGAACCCCGCGGTCGGCTTTGCCGCCGATTTGCTGGTTCGCGCCGGCGCGACCGTGATGTTCTCTGAGGTCACCGAGGTGCGCGACGCGATCCAGCTGCTGACCCGCCGCGCCGTCAACGAGGATGTCGGCCGTGCGCTGATCCGCGAGATGGCATGGTACGACGCTTATCTTGCCCGCGGCGGCGCCGATCGCAGCGCCAACACCACGCCGGGCAACAAGAAGGGCGGGCTTGCCAACATCGTCGAGAAATCACTCGGCTCGATCGTCAAGTCGGGCTCCGGCCCGATCGCGGGCGTACTGTCACCCGGCGAGAAGGCGCGGCAGAAGGGCATGCTGTTTGCCGCGACACCGGCCAGCGACTTCATCTGCGGCACGCTGCAGCTCGCCTCCGGCATGACCTTGCAGGTGTTCACCACCGGCCGCGGCACGCCCTATGGCCTGGCCGCCGCGCCTGTCATCAAGGTCGCGACCCGCAGCGAGCTGGCGCGGCGCTGGAAAGACCTGATCGATTTCGACGCCGGCTGCATCGCGACCGGCGAGAAAACGATCGAGGAAACCGGCTGGGACCTGTTCCGCCTGATCCTCGACGTCGCCAGCGGCCACACCAAACCGTGGTCGGACAAGTGGGGCATTCACAACGACCTGACGCTGTTCAACCCCGCGCCGGTCACCTGACGCACGTGTCGGACGGTCGATTAACCGCCCGTTAGCCACGCCTCCAGGAGCGGGGGAACGTCGCAATTCGATTCAAATTGTCTCGGCATGGAGGCGACCATGAGCCGAACAATTGACCATCTCAAGGTTGAAGCCGACCGCGCCGAGCGTCTAGCGCGCACGGGCATGGACCCATTGACCGTTGAACGGTTGCGCGCATTCGCCGCGGAATGCCGCGGCCGGATCGCAAACGAACGTCGCGAGGATCGGGTGCCTGTCCTGTCCGCGACCTAGCCGTCACATGACATGGAAAGTCCGCCGCGACGTGGTCGGCGGCGGACTTTCAGTTTCACGCGGATCGCGTCGATCGCCATCAATCGTCGTGATGAATGACGGTCTTGCTGCGATTGCCGAACTCGTCCTGCTTCTTGATGACCGTGGTGCGGTCGCTGCGCGGCTCGCGCTCCTTGATCACGGTGGTGCGGTCACGATCGCGATCGCGATACTCGTGCGACTCGCCGACCGTGACGCCCGCACCAACCGGGCCGACACGCACGCCGACATCATCGGCCAAAGCGGGCGAAGCGATCGCGGTCACCATGGCCGCGGCGAACAGATACTTCTTCATGACGTCTCTCCTCCTCCAGTTGCGACGTGGAGTAGGAACGTCGGGTGCGACAAACTGTTCCTGCACCAGGTGTACCGTGACTGCGCCCAGACATGGCCGAAACAGCGCGCATGGAACTCGCGTGAACGGGCGTTCACGTGTGTGGCGAAATGCTCATGTTCCGCGCGTTGAATAGCCCGATTCGATCGCCCACGTCCTTATCAACAGGAGGACGTCCCATGAAGCAATCGCAGCACTTCCTCGACAATGCGGAGAACTGCGCGCAGCTTGCCGAGCGCGCTGATGGCGAGCCGACCTACAACCGCTTCAAGCGCATGGAAGCGGCGTGGCGTGCACTGGCAAAGGAGCAGGACTGGCTCGACGGCGAAACCTCGCCGTCGGAAACCGCGGCATGAGCCAGGGGGCCGTGGCCGCCGGCATGACGCCGCCACGGCCCTCGTCTATTCCGTGCTGCGCTGCCGCTGCCAGCGCAGCAGGTAGGCCTGCAGCCGCCAGATGATCGCCGAGAGCACGACGCCGACCAGCATCAGCACCACCACCGCGACCATCATGCCCGAGGCTTCGCCGCGCGCCTCCGACTCGATGATGAGCCGGCCGATGCCGCGCTCGGCGCCGATGAACTCCCCCACGATCACGCCGATCAGCGCAAACGAGATCGCCGGCGTCAGCGAGGCGAACACCCAGGCCATCGTCGAGGGGATCACCACGGTGCGGGTGATCTGCCATTCGCTGGCGCCGAGCAGCCGCGCGGCATTGGTGAAACCCTCGTCGATCGAGCGCGCGCCCTCGAACGTGTTGAAGAACACCAGGAACACCACGACGATCCAGGACGTCACGATCTTGGACATGTCGCCGATCCCGAATGCCAGCACGATGATCGGCGCCAGCGCGATCCGCGGGATCGAATTCACCGCGGTGATGAACGGCTGAAAGATCGCGCTGAGCCGATCTGATCGCCCGAGGATCAGTCCGGCGACGAAGCCAGAGACCACGCCGGTGACGAAGCCGAAGAAGGTGTTCTTGAGCGTGATCGCCGTCGCGGCCCAGAGATTGTTCTCGTTGCGCGCCAGGCACTTTGCGAACTCACCATTGAACCAGCCGTTGAAGGCGCCGAGTTTCGAGGTCAGGCAGCTCTGGATCAGAAAGTTGTCGAAGATCATCGACGGCTTCGAGATGAAATAGGGATCGAGCAGATCGGGCACCAGCCACGGCAGTTTGCCGCGCAGGTCGTAGCCCCATTGCCAGATCGACAGCACGACGGCGCAGATCAGGACCTGCCAGCCGATCGTGCCGAGCGTGCTGTACCTTTTCATGCGCTGCGGCCCTTGACGAACTCCTCGCCGAGCGAATGCCAGATGTGCTGGAACAGCTCGGCATATTGCGGGGTCTCGCGCACCTTGACCGGATCGCGCGGGCGCGCGAAGTCGACCTCGAACATGTCCTTGATCCGGCCCGGCCGCGCCGAGAACAGGATGATACGGTCGGCCAATGTCAGCGCCTCGCCGAGATCGTGGGTCACGAACAGCACGGTCTGCTGCTCGCGCTCCCAGATCCGCAGCAGCACCTCGTGCATGTCGATCTTGGTGTGGGTGTCTAGCGCGCCGAACGGCTCGTCCATCAACAGTATCTGCGGTTCGACGATGAGGGTCCGCATCAGCGCCGCGCGCTGCCGCATGCCGCCCGACAGCGCCGATGGATAGGCATTCTCGAATCCCTTGAGCCCGGCCTGTGCGACGCATTCCGCGATGCGCTCCTTCCGTTCCGACACGGGTACGCCCGACAGCTCCAGCCCATAGCCGATATTGTCGCCGACGGTCCGCCACGGAAACAGCGTGTCGCGCTGGAAGACGTAACCGACATTGGGCGTTGCCTTGCCGGCAACGACGCGCTTGCCGTCGATCAGGATTTCGCCGCCGGTGGGGCGGATCAGCGAGGCGATCATGTTGAGCACCGTGCTCTTGCCGGAGCCCGACGGCCCGAGCAGCGCGACGAACTCGCCGCGGCGAACGTCGAAGGTGACGTCGCGCACGGCCGCGATCATGGTCTTGGCGAGTTGGAACGACTTGCTCAGGCCCTTGACCTCAACGCGGCGATCGGCCGACGCGCGCGGCGACAAGATTGCGCTTGTCTCCAGCGCGCTCAACCCGGATAGGCCTTTCGCGCCGCGTCGATGAGGTTCGAGTTGACCACGTCGGCGATCTTGAGCGGCTTGATACCGGTCATCTCGCGGAACCAGACCTTCTCGCCGCGCGCGAAGCTCGCCGCATCGATCGATCCCTCGTAGTCCGCGACCTTCTGGATCGCCGTGATCTCCAACAGATTGGCGTCGCGCGAGGTGCTGCCGACATAGGGCTCGATGGCGTCGTAGACCTCGGCCGGCTTGTGCGCCTTGATCCATTGCGACGCGCGCCACAGTGCGGTGACATAGGCCTGCATCTTGGCCGGATCCTTGTCGATGGTGGCCTGCAACGTGAAATGCGCCGTCACCGGCACCTTGCCGCCGATATGCTTGTTCCAGATCGCTTCATCGGTGCCGTCGAACAGCAATTCGCCCCAGCCCTGCTGCTGCGCCTCGTTCAGCAGCGACAGCGAACTGACCAGGATATCGACCTGCTTCGATTTCAGCGAACCCAGCATGGTGTCGACATTGCCGGTGCCGATCCAGGTCACCTTGTCGTCGAGCCCCATGGTTTCCATGTAGTAGGACGCCCAGACATGGTTGGTGCCGCCGAGCGAGGACACCGAGACGATCGGCTTGCGGCCATCGGGCCGCTTCCATTGCGTGAAGGCTTCCAGCGAGTTGATGCCCTGGTCCTTCAGGTCCTTGCGCAGGATGAACATCACCGAGTTCGACCGCGTATCGACCGGAAGCAGCACGCGCGCGGCACGGCCGTGGTTGGTGAGCTGCATCGGATGGGTGACGTCGCCGATGCCGATATCGCCCTGCGACGAGGCGATGATCTCGCGGGTCTTCACGCCGCTGCCGCCCTGTACCAGCTTGCAGTCGAGCCCGGCGTCCTTGAAGTAGCCGATACGATCCGCGACGAATTGCGTCTGGTAGACCGGCACCGCGACCGGATAGATCGCACGGCCCGCGGTCGCCTGCGCCCATGTCCGCCCGCTCGCCAGCGCCGCACCGGCGGCGATCACCGTCAGGGCCGAGCGCCGCGAAATGGAGGGCATCGCCAGGCGCGTCATCACGCGTGCTCCTTGGCCGATATCTTGTCGAGCGCGCCGAGCACCACATCGCCCATCTGGGCGGTCGACAGCCTCTTCGCGCCAGCCTCCGCAATATCCGCCGTCCGGGAACCGGATGCGAGCGCGGCCTGCACCGCCTGCTCCAAGAGGTCGGCATCCTCGGGCCGGTTCAACGTCAGGCGCAGCAGCATCGCGACGCTGAGGATCGAGCCGAGCGGATTGGCGATGCCCTTGCCTGCGATATCGGGCGCGCTGCCATGCACCGGCTCGTACAGCGCCTTGCGCCGGCCGAAGCGATCGACCGGACCGAGCGAGGCCGACGGCAGCATGCCGAGCGAGCCCGAGGCCATCGCCGCGCAGTCCGACAGGATGTCGCCGAAGATGTTGCCCGTCACCATGACGTCGAACTGCCGCGGCTCACGCACGATCTGCATCGCGGCGTTGTCGACATAGAGATGGGTCAGCTCGACGTCCGAGAACTCCTCCTTGTGCAGCCTGATCACCTCCTCGCGCCAGACCACGCTGGTCTCCAGCACATTGGCCTTGTCGACCGAGCAAACCTTGTTGCGCCTCGTCCGCGCCAGCTCGAACGCCGACCGCGCCACGCGGCGGATCTGGTTCGTCGTGTATTGCTCGGTGTTGAAGCCGCGGCGCTGGCCGTCCGGCAAGGTCTCGATGCCGCGCGGCTCGCCGAAATAGATGCCGCTGGTCAATTCGCGGATGATGACGAAGTCGACGCCGTCAAGCACCTCGGGCTTCAGTGGCGCCGACGCCGACAGTGCCGGGCTCGCCATGATCGGTCTCAGGTTGGCGTAGAGATCGTATTTGCTGCGCAGCCCCAGAAGACTGCCGGCCTTGCGCGCGGCCGCGGGTACCTCGGTCGTCTCCGGACCGCCGGTCGCGCCCCACAGGATGGCATCGGCCTCGTCCATGGCTTCGGCGGTGTCCTCCGGCAGCACCTTGCCGGTCGCCAGATACGGGATCAGGCCGTATTGCGCCTCGCGCAACGTCATCGGCACGTTGCGCTTCGCCGCGAACCAGTCGAGCACGCGGCGCGACTGCGCGGTGACCTCGGGGCCGATGCCCTCGCCGCCGACCACGGCGACCTTGATCATGTTGGATGGCGTGCTCATGCTGATATCCTTGTCGAATGAATCCAGGGCCGCGCGGTGCGATCGGAAGCCTGGAAGGCGTGGATCTCGGCATCGCGCTGCAATGTCAGCGCCACCTCGTCGAGCCCCTTCAAGAGCCCCTCGCGCCGCCGCGGGTCGATCTCGAAGGCATGCCGGGCGCCGGACGGCGAGACGATGCTCTGGGTCTCCAGGTCGATCGAGACCTTGCCGGCGCCCTGCGTCGCCTCGATGTCGGCGGCGAACTGATCGACCACCGCCTTGTCGACCATCACGGGCAGGATGCCGTTCTGGAAGCAGTTGGCGAAGAAGATGTCGCCGAAGCTGGAGCCGATGATGGCGCGGATGCCGCGCTCCTGCAGCGACCAAACCGCGCCCTCCCGCGAGGAGCCGCAGCCGAAATTCGGCCCCGTCACCAGGATCTCCGCCTCCCGATACGGCTCGCGGTTGAGGATGAAATCCGGATTCTCCGCGCCATCGGGCAGATAGCGCAACGAGCCGAACGCCCATTTGCCGAGCGTGCCCCGAATCGAATTGCCGACCAGCCGCTCGATGCGGATGATCACGTCGGTGTCGATATTGCCGCGCATGATCGGCGCAGCGGTCGCGGTGAGCTTGTCGAATGGTTTCGGCATCGTCTAGCGCCCCATCATCCTGACATCGGCGATCGCGCCGGCAATAGCGGATGCCGCTGCACTTGCGGGGCTCGCCAGATGCGTCCGCGCCCGCGGCCCTTGCCGGCCGACAAAGTTACGGTTCGAGGTCGAGACCGAGCGCTGCCCCGGCGCCACCACCTCGCCATTGGCGGCCAGGCACATCGAGCAGCCCGGCTCGCGCCATTCGAAGCCGGCCTCGATGAAAATCTTGTCGAGCCCTTCGGCGACCGCCTCGCGCTTGACGTTTTCCGAGCCCGGCACCACCCACGCGCGGACCCCGGCGGCGACCTTGCGGCCGCGCGCCACCTCGGCCGCCGCGCGCAGGTCGCTGAGCCGGCTGTTGGTGCAGGAGCCGATGAACACCCAATCCACTGGCGTGCCGGCGATCGGTGCCCCGCCTTGCAGACCCATATACTCCAGCGCGGTTTCGATCGCCGCACGCCGCAACGGATCGTCAACCGCCTTCGGATCGGGAATAACGCCGTCGACGCCGACGACATGCTCGGGGCTGATGCCCCAGGTCACCTGCGGGATGATCTTCTCGACATCGATCACGACCTCGCGGTCGAACACCGCATCGGGATCGCTCGGCAACTCGCGCCACGCTTTCACCGCGAGATCCCACATCTCGCCCTGCGGCGCGTAGGGACGGCCGCGCAGGAATTCGAAGGTTGTCTCGTCCGGCGCCACCATCCCCATCTTGGCGCCGAGCTCGATCGAGAGGTTGCAGATCGTCAGCCTTCCCTCGATCGGCAGCGCGCGGATCGCACTCCCGGCATATTCGACCGCATAGCCGGTGCCGCCGGCGGCGCCGATATGCCCGATCAGCGCCAGGATCATGTCCTTGGCGGTGACGCCGAGCGGCAGCCTGCCCTCGAAGCGCGCACGCAGCGTCTTGGGACGCTTCTGGATCAGTGTCTGCGTCGCCAGCACATGGGTGAGCTCGCTCGATCCAATGCCGAAGGCGAGTGCCCCTAAGCCACCATGGGTGCAGGTGTGGCTGTCGCCGCAGACGATCGTCGCGCCCGGCAGGCTCAAGCCGAGTTCGGGCCCGATGACATGGACGATGCCCTGGCCAGGCTGATCGACATCGAACAACCTGATACCACTGGCCGCGGTCTCGGCCCGCAGCGCGGCCAGCAATTCCATGCCGATCTTGCTGGTCCCGGCGCGACCGGGCGCCGTCGACAGCGCGTGATCGGGCGTCGCAAACGTCAGCTCGGGATTGTGGACCTTGAGGCCACGGCTCTTGAGATCGAGCAGGCCGCGCGAGCCGCCGAGATCGTGCAGCAGATGGCGGTCGATATGAAGGAGATCAGTGTCCTCGCTCAAGCGGGCAACGACATGCTGGTCCCAGATCTTCTCGAGCAAACTTCGGCCGGGCATCCGCCTTCCCCTGCTCTCTACGTTTCCATACGTCTTGATCTCATTGGCGCCAATCTGTGCCAAACCTGTCGTCAAGTGAAGCCGTTTCGGCCTAACATCACATATGTGATGGAGGTGGGTCGTTGCCCGCCGCGGAGACAGCCATGCCGAGTTCGAACAAGACGGCCATTGTCAAATCGGCCATGCGGACGTTTGCGGTTCTGGAGTTCTTCCGGGAAACGAAGCGGGCCGCTTCGGTGACTGAAATATCGTCCGCGTTGCGGATGCCCCAATCGAGTACATCGGTGCTGCTTAGCAGTCTCGTTGAATTGAACTACCTCGAATACGACCGGAAGACCCGGCGTTTCATCCCTAGCTACCGGGTCAGTCTGCTCGGTGATTGGATCCGTCGCTCTCCGTTCCGTGACACAAAGCTCACCGATCTGATGGAGGAACTCTGGAGCGCGACTGGCGGCGAAACCATCCTGCTTGGACAACAGACCGGCGCCGCCGGGATGCGCTATCTACACGTCGTGCCGAGCGGCTATCAGCTTCAGTTCATCACACATGCTGGTCAAATACGACCGATGGTTCGTACCGCGCTCGGACACGTGCTGCTGAGCCAAATGCCAAACACCAAGATTCGCGGCATCATCCGTCGCAATAATGCCGACGAGCCGAGTCCGTCGGCGCGCGTTCGCGAAACGACCTTTCTCGAAGAAATCGAGCGCGTTCGCCGCCGCGGCTTTTCCGAGTCAGGCGGGCGCACGACGCCAGGTGCGAACACGATAGGCATGCTTGTTCCGCTGCCAAAGCGACGCGCTCCGCTGGCTATCGGCATCGGCGGACCGATCGAACGGATCGCGGCAAAGCGCGAGCACATCATCGAAGTGATGCAGAGCCGGCTGAAGGAATTGACGGATAAGGCCGGGTCGAGGTTAGCCGAGAAATGACCTCTCGGACGCGTGGTACGGATAACAGAACCGTAGCCCGGATGGAGCGATCGCGAAAACCGTGGGCAGTCTCAGCGAAGAGGCCGGCCCCGGATTTCGGTTCGCTGCATCCGGGCTACAAATGCTTCACGATGCGTCGAATTCCTACGACGCGAGCGCTTCCTCCGGCATCACGGCCGACAGATGCTGGCTCTCGGCCACGGCGCGGTTGGTGATGCGGCCGCGGTGGACGTTGAGGCCGGCGCGCAGATGCGGATCCTCGACCAGCGCGCGCAGCCCTTTCGACGCCAGCGCCAGGCCGAACGGCAGCGTGGCATGGTTGAGCGCGTGGCTCGAGGTGACGGGTACGGCGCCCGGCATGTTGGCGACGCAATAATGCACGACATCGTCGACCAGATAGGTCGGCGCCTGGTGCGTGGTCGCCTTCGAGGTCTCGAAGCAGCCGCCCTGGTCGATCGCGACGTCGACCAGCACCGCGCGACGCTTCATGCTGGCGAGTTGCGCGCGCGAGACCAGCTTCGGCGCGCTCGCGCCAGGCACCAGCACCGCACCGATCACGACATCGGCGGCGATGATCTCCTGCTCGATCGCCTCCAGCGTCGCATAGCGAGTGCGGACCCGGCCGGCGAAGAGATCGTCGAGCGCGCGGAGCCGCGGCACCGAGCGGTCAAGGATGGTGACGTCGCTGCCGAGGCCTGCGGCCATGCGCGCCGCATGGGTCCCGACCACGCCGCCGCCGATGATCGCAACGCGCGCCGGCGGCACGCCGGGCACGCCCCCGAGCAGCTTGCCCATGCCGTCGGCGCATTTGCGCAGCGCGGCACCTGCGGCTTCGATCGCGAGCCGGCCGGCGACCTCGCTCATCGGCGCCAGCAGCGGCAGCCCGCCATGCGCGTCGGTCACGGTCTCATAGGCGACCGCGGTGCAGCCGGACGCAATCAGCCCGGTGGTCTGGGGCACGTCGGGCGCGAGATGCAGATAGGTGAAGAGGATCTGTCCCTCGCGCAGCCTGATCCATTCGGACGGCTGTGGCTCTTTCACCTTCACGATCATCTCGGCGACCGAGAACACCTCTTCAGCGGTGTCCGCGATCCGTGCGCCGGCCTGGGTGTAGATGTCATCACCGGCGCCGATGCCGTCGCCCGCGCCGCGCTGCACCACGACCTCGTGCCCGTGCGCCACATATTCCCGTACCGAGGCGGGCGTCAGCCCGACCCGATATTCCTCGACCTTGATCTCCTTGGGCACGCCGATGCGCATGGTCCACTCCTTGCAAGATTGGTTTCCGCCAACCGCAAGGCTATGCCCCGTCACACGGCGTTTCTCAGCGAATTCCGGCTTGCTCACACCCAAATACGCTCATATCTTTCGCGCCCAGCTCAATCCTTGAAGGAAAACTGCGTGGACGGTCTCGATCGCATCGACCTCAGAATCCTCGCCGAGCTGGTCGCCGATGCTCGCGCCAGCCAGATCGAGCTTGCCGAGAAGGTCGGGCTGTCGCCGACCGCTTGCGCGCGGCGCATTCGCCATCTCGAGGAAATCGGCGTGATCCGCGGCTACCGCGCCGATCTCGAACCGTCAGCGCTCGGACTGGTGACCACGGTCGTCGTCACCATCACGCTGGAGAAGCAGAGCGAGGACTATCTCGCGGCGTTCGAGGCCGCGATCGCGCGTTGCCCCGACGTCGTGTCATGCCATCTGATGTCGGGCAGCGATGATTATCATCTGCAGGTGATCGCCCGCGACATCGCCGACTTCGAGCGCATCCACAAGCAGCATCTGTCGCGGATGCCGGGCGTCGCCCGCATCCATTCCAGTTTCGCGATGCGCGAGGTGGTTCGCCGCACCATCCCGGAGACTGCGCTGCGCGGCTGACGACCAGAGCGTTTTGAGCGAAGCTGATACGGTCCGCGCGAAGACAGCGCGTGAAGCTAAACGTCAGGATGGAATGCGGCTCGCGCGCGGCCACATCCGCGCCAGCGTCTCGTCCTTCTTGACGAGAACATGCCAGAGCGTCGCGGCGATATGCAATGCGACCACCGCATAGACGAAATATGCCAGCACGCCGTGGGCCAGCTCGCCGGCCTCCGCCACCGCCTTGTTGTCGGCGAACAGGCGCGGCCAGCTGAAGGTCCAGAAGTAGCGCAGCGAATAGCCGCCGGCCGACGAGAACATGTATCCCGTCACCGGCATCACGAACAGGATGGCGTAGAGCGCCCAGTGATTGAGCCGTGCGACGACCTTGACCAGTGGCGAGAACGAGCCCGGCTCGGGCGGCGCCGCGGTGGCGGCCCGCACCATCAGCCGCAGGATCGCCAGGAAGAACAGGGTGATCCCGAGCGACTTGTGCACCTCGAGCAGCTCGCGCCGTGGCGATGTTCCCGCCGGCTGCAGCCCGCAATAGAGCCCGATCAGCATCGCCGCGATGAACAGCACTGCCGTCGCCCAGTGAATCCTGCGCAGCAGCGGGTCGTAGCTGGCCGTCATATCCGTCGTCACAGGTCGCCTTCGCGTGAAGCCAGCCCGTGCGGGTTCGGCCTGAAAAATGAAGCCGTTCTGTAGAGGATCAGGCTCAGCCTGCCTACCCGCCTCGAGAGTCACATTCGATCACGATCGCGAAGGCGGCGCAGCTCGTCTCCCTCCACCGTCATTCCGGGATGCGTGCGCAGCACGCAGGCCCGGAATCCATCAGGCCGCATCGTCGCGGCACAATGGATTCTGGGCTCGCGCTCCGCGCGCCCCGGAATGACGAGAGGAGGTTTGGCGGGCCGCTCGTTGTCACAATTGCGGCGCGGCCCGCTCATTGTCACAAACGCCGCGCTGTCACAAACGCTGTCACAATCCCGTAGCCGCCCGGCCCGCGCCACACGCATTTTTTAGTCGTGATTCGTATCCTTCTATGACAGAATTACTACAGTTCAATATCAATTCGGTTACACGCGGAGCGGTGAATGAGCATGGAGTGGCGGGCGCGGCCGGTTTCGCTGGCTTGGTCGAATCCAGTGGTCCGGTGGTGGGGCTTCCTGAGCCTCGTCAGCGCCGCCAACATCGCGATCTGGTTCGCGTTGTATCGGCAGTTCCATGAACAGTCCAACGGCAGCTTCAGCAACACGTCCGGCATCGGCCTGATGATGTTGCTGTGCGCGGCCTATGTGTTTGGCTGCGCGTTCCGTTCGGTGCTGCCGCGCGCCGACGTGCAGCGCATCTGCCTGTTCGACCACTGGCTGTCGAGCGTCATGGTCGGCCGCACCGTCGCCACCGTCGCGGAGGTCTGCTTCGCCGCGCAGTGGGCGATCATCCTGCATCAGCTCGGCACCATGACCGGCGCCGACACCACCGTGACCATCGCCTGGATCATCGTGCCGCTGATCGTGATCGCGGAATGCTTCTCCTGGTACGCGGTGCTGACCACGCATTATCTCTGCAACGCGATCGAGAACTCGATCTGGGCCGTGGTGTTCTTCCTGGTCGGGATCGCACTGTGCCGGCTGCTGCCCGAATTTCATGGCCCGGTGCGCTGGGCCTTCATCGTCGCGATCGTCGGCATCGCCGCCTTCCTCGCCTTCCTGATGACCATCGACGTCCCGATGTACCTCAACCGCTGGCGCGCCAATCTCGCCGCCGGCGGCACTCTGCTGCATCCGCTCGACGGCCTGCGCGACGTCAGCCGGCGCTGGGTCGTCACCCATGACATCGCCGAGTGGCGCGAGGAGATCGCCTGGATGTCGCTGTATTTCAGCATGGCGGTGTGGTCGAGCCTCGCGCTCTGCGTCGGCTATTCGCTCGAGGATCAATTGCCGCGCTACCGCACCGAACCTGCGATCGTGGCGACGGCGCCGGCCGCCGTCAGCACGACGCCCACCGCGCAGCACACCGCAACGATCGACGCAGCCACGCCGTCGCGCAATTGACCGGCGTGCGCGGCTTGTGGCGCCCAGCGCTTTCGGAGTAAAGGCTGGGTCGCCTCCATTCAGCCCTCAGCGCGTGTCATGCCCCGCATCACCATCATCGAAACCGGGCTCGTCAACCCGCAATACCGCGAGCGTCACGGCAGCTATCCGCAGATGTTCGAGCGGATGGTGACTGCAGCCGATCCGTCGGTGGCCTGCGACGTCGTGAGCGTCGCCAGGGGCGAGGCGCTTCCCGATCCCGCGACACTGGACGCGATCCTGATCACAGGATCGTCGGCCGGCGTCTATGACGACGTCGAATGGATTGCGCCGCTCGAAGCCTTCGTGCGTGCGGCCCACGACAAGCATACTCCGATGGTCGGCGTCTGCTTCGGTCATCAGCTGATCGCGCAGGCGCTCGGCGGCACGGTGCGTAAATCGGATAAGGGTTGGGGCATCGGCCGCCACGTCTATCGGCTTGCGGCCGACAATGGCTTGCTCGAAGGCGAGACGATCGCGGCCGCCGCCTCGCATCAGGACCAGGTGATCACCCCGCCGGCCTCGGCGCGCACCATCATGTCGTCCGAATTCACGCCGCATGCCGGGTTGCTCTATGGCAACGGCACTACGCTGTCGGTGCAGCCGCATCCGGAATTCACCGCAGACTATGCCGACGCGCTGTGCGACCTGCGTCGCGGCCTGGCGCCCGATGCCGTGGTCGAAACCGCCAAGGCATCGCTCATTGAGCCGCTCGACCACGCCACGCTTGGCGGCGTGGTCACGCGCTTCCTGACGCGGCGCAATTAGCCCTTGCGCCACTGCGCGGCAGCATCGCGGGCGAAATCGCGATAGGCACGCGGCGTGCGGCCAAGCAGCTGCGTCAGGCGTGCCAGATCGTTGGCCGTCGCGACCGCGCCGTCGCTCTGGTAACGCGCGAACATGAGGCGCATGTCGAGCGCGAGCCAGCCCGGCATCGCAGCCTTGAGGCGCTGCTCCATGACAGCGAGGTCGTCGCCGCCATAGCTGATGGCGCGGCCGAGCTCATCGCGCCAGATCGCAGCCGCCCCCTCGCCAGTCACGACATCGGGCCCGACCAGTTCGTAGATCTCGCGGCCCAGCGGGGCGGATGCACGCTCGCGACGCACCAGCTCGATCGCGGCGGCCTCGCCGATGTCGCGGATATCGACCATCGAGATCCCCTTCGCGCCGATCGGCATGCCATAGGCGCCGAAGTTGAGCAGCGGTTCCTTCAGCCGCAGATCGTTCTGGATGAAGTAGGCCGGACGCAGGATGGTGGCGGGAAGATCGAGCGCCTCGATCATCCGCTCGACGGTATGCTTGCCGGCGAAATGCGGCACGTCGGCATAGGCCTCGCCCTTGAACACCGAGAGATAGACGATGCCTTTGACACCGGCCTCGCGCGCAGCGGTCAAGGTCAGCATCGCCTGGGTCAGCTCGTCGGCTGCGTTCGGCACCAGCAGGAACAGCGTGCTCACGCCGTCGAGCGCCGCGCGGACCGAACCGACGTCAGCCAGATCGCCGCGAATCGCTCTCACGTGCTGCGGGAACTGAGCCGTGCCGGACGAGCGCGTCAAGGCGCGAATCTCGACGCCGTGACCGGCGAGATGATTGAGAACCTGGGTGCCAATGGTGCCTGTGCTGCCTGTGACCAGAATAGCCATGTCGAATTTCTCCTCTTTGGGGCAGACCGTCTGCCGTTGAAGCGGAAGCTATCTGTTCCAATTTTTCTTAGAAGATGCCAATATTTGGACGCCTCGTCTCGAATATGGAACACATGCGATGGACCTCCAGGCGCTTGCCGACTTCAACCTGGTTGCGGCGCATGGCGGGTTCGGCCGCGCCAGCCGCGCGTCCGGCCGGGCCAAGGCGACGCTGTCCCGCCGGGTCGCCGAACTCGAACAGAGCCTTGGCGTTCGATTGATCGAGCGGGGATCGCAGAGTCTTCGATTGACCGATGAAGGCCGCGCAATGCACGCACGCACCAGCGGCCCGCTGTCCGACATCGCCGAAGCCGGCGAAGCCGTGGTGCTGGGCGCATCGACGCCACGTGGCCGGTTGCGGGTCAGCGCCCCGGTCCTGTTCGCCCATGTCGCATTCGGACGGATCGGCGCGCGCTTTGCTCGCGCCTATCCCGATGTCCAGCTCGAGATCGTCGCCGAGGATCGCGTGGTCGATCCGGTGGAGGACGGCTACGACCTTGTCATCCGCATCAACCCGTCACCGGACGAACGTCTCGTCGGCCGCCGCTTCCTCAACGACGAACTGCTGGTCGTAGCGCATCCCCACCTGCGCAAGCCGACGAACCCCGCTGGCGGCACGGACAGCATCTCCGTCGATGCAGTCCTCATGTCACGGACACCTGCCGACGTGACGTGGCGCATCCGCCACGAACAGGACGAGATCACACTCAGGCCGCGGCCGGTCTTGCGTCTTTCATCCATGCAGATGATGCGTGATGCGGTGCTGGCAGGCGCCGGCGCGGCGCTGCTGCCAAAGCTGCTTGTCGACGATGACATCGCCACGGGCCGGCTCGCGTATTGGGGAACGGACGCCGCGCCTCCGGTCGAGATCTGGGCGTTGCAGAGCTCACGACGGCTGGTCGGCGCCAAGGTTCGGGCGTTTCTCGACGTTGTCGAGCAGGCGTTTCCGGACCGGGTCTTCGTTCCGCCGGCATGAGTTGCAACCCGGACGACGCGCGCCTTGATCCGCGCGGTTCGGCAAGCAGCCCACGCACGAATGCAGCCTGTTTGCCGGAGCCTGGCCCCAGCCGATCGGCCGCCAAACAAACCCAACCTTCGACTACCCGGCTGTCGCAAATCCTGCCTATAACGCCGGTTCCGGCCGACCTCGAAGGCCGCATCCACGCCATGTTCTGCCTGCCCAAGGTGGCCTTATGAACTTTCAGGACGTTCGCAGCGCCGTATGGGGACCCGTCTCCCTCCGGCCCAATCTTTGGGACGTCGCGGCGCTGCTGCTGCTGGTCGGCGCGATGGTGCTCGTCGTTTATGGCGGCGAGCAGACCACCGTGCCGCTGTCCGAACTCGAGCGCAGCCCGGTGTCGCTCGATCCGGCCAACCTGCCGTACTACGCGCTCCGGACCACGATGCGGATGCTGCTGGCGATCGTCTGCTCGACCATCTTCACCTTCATCTACGCGACCGTCGCGGCCAAGAGCCGGCGCGCCGAGATCGTGCTGATCCCGATGCTTGACATCCTGCAATCGGTGCCGATCCTCGGCTTCCTGACCTTCACCGTCGTGTTCTTCATGAACCTGTTTCCCGGCCGCGTGCTGGGCGCCGAGTTCGCCTGCGTGTTCGCGATCTTCACCAGCCAGGCCTGGAACATGACCTTCAGCATGTACCAGTCGCTGCGCAACGTGCCGAAGGATCTCGAGGACGCGACCGCGAGCTTCCACCTCTCGGGCTGGCAGCGGTTCTGGCGGCTCGACGTGCCGTTCGCGATGCCGGGCCTGATCTGGAACGCGATGATGTCGATGTCGGGCGGCTGGTTCTTCGTCGTCGCATCGGAAGCGATCACGGTCGGCAACACGACGGTCACCCTGCCCGGCGTCGGTGCCTATGTCGCGACCGCGATCGATCAGAAGAACCTGCCCGCGATCGGCTACGCGCTGCTCGCGATGCTGATCGTCATCATCGCCTATGACCAGCTGCTGTTTCGCCCGATCGTCGCCTGGGCGGACAAATTCCGCTTCGAGCAGACCGCGTCCGGCGAAGCCCCTACGTCGTGGATGCTGGACCTGTTTCGGCGCACGCGCGCGCTGCGCGCCCTGACCTATCAGCTCGCCACGGTGAACAAGGCCGTCTCGACCATGCGCATCGCGTGGCCCGCAATGCTGCGGCCCGCCGGCAAACCGGGGCAGCCCTCGCGGGTCGTCGATGGCATCTGGATTGCGGTGGTGGTCGCCACGGCCGGCTACGCGGCCTGGATGGCGTATCAGTACCTTTCCGCGTCGCTCGGTCTCTCCGATCTCGCCGCCGCCGTCGGATACGGGCTCGTCACGCTGCTGCGCGTTATCGTCCTGATCGCGCTGGCGTCGCTGATCTGGGTGCCGGTCGGCGTCTGGATCGGACTGCGGCCGAAGCTCGCCGAGCGGATTCAGCCGCTTGCGCAGTTCCTCGCCGCCTTCCCGGCCAACCTTGCCTTCCCGGTCTTTGTCGTGCTGATCGTCCGCTTTCACCTCGATCCGAATGTGTGGCTCAGCCCGCTGATGATCCTGGGCACGCAATGGTACATCCTGTTCAACGTGATCGCGGGCGCCGCCGCCTTCCCGACCGACCTGCGCGAGGCGGCCAGCAGCCTGCACCTCGGGGGATGGCGATGGTGGGTGAAAGTCGTGCTGCCGGGCATCTTCCCCTATTACATCACCGGCGCGATCACCGCGTCGGGCGGCTCGTGGAACGCCTCGATCGTGGCTGAAGTCGCGAGCTGGGGCGACACCCATCTCGTCGCCACCGGCCTCGGCGCCTATATCGCGCGCGCGACGGAGGCCGGCGATTTTCCCAAGGTCGTGCTCGGCATTGTCGTGATGTGCGTCCTGGTCACGTTGTTTAACCGCATGCTGTGGCGGCCGCTCTACGCCTTCGGCGAGCGCCGCCTTCGCCTCGGCTGATCGAGAGGAATTCCGATGCTCGACCAAACCAACCAAACCGCGCTGATCGACATCCGCAGCGTCTGCCGCTCGTTCCCGAAGGGCAGCGGCGAGCAACTGCTGGTGCTCGAGAATGTCGACCTGACGATTCAAGCCGGCGAGATCGTCGGGCTGCTTGGCCGCTCCGGATCGGGCAAGTCGACCTTGCTGCGCATCATCGCCGGGCTGGTCGCGCCGTCGTCGGGCGCCGCGACCTGCCGCGGCGAAACCATCGCCGGCCCGCCGAACGGCGTTGCCATGGTGTTCCAGTCATTCGCGCTGTTCCCCTGGCTGACCGTGTTGCAAAACGTCGAGCTTGGGCTGGAGGCGCTGGGCGTCGACGCCACCGAGCGCCGCAAGCGTGCCCTCGCGGCGATCGACCTGATCGGCCTCGACGGTTTCGAATCCGCCTATCCCAAGGAATTGTCCGGCGGCATGCGCCAGCGCGTCGGCTTCGCGCGGGCGCTGGTCGTGCACCCCGACCTGCTGCTGATGGACGAACCGTTCTCGGCGCTCGACGTGCTGACGGCCGAGACGTTGCGCACCGACCTGATCGACCTCTGGATCGAAGGCCGGCTGCCGATCAAATCGGTGTTGATGGTGACGCACAACATCGAGGAAGCCGTGCTGATGTGCGACCGCGTCCTGGTGTTCTCGTCGAATCCGGGGCGCGTCGCGGCCGAGTTCAAGATCGACCTGAAGCATCCGCGCAACCGGCTCGATCCGTCCTTCCGCCAGCTCGTCGAGCAGCTCTATGCGCGCATGACCCAGCGCGCGGAGCCCAAGGCACCATCGCTCGAAGGGGTTCCCGGCGGCGGCGTCGGCATGGTGCTCGACCACGTCTCGTCCAACGAGCTGTCCGGCCTGATCGAGACGCTGGCCGGGCCACCCTATGGAGGACATGCCGACCTGCCGGTGCTGGCGAGCCAGCTCCAGCTTGAGACCGACGAGATCCTGCATCTCGGCGAGTCGCTGCAACTGCTGCGCTTTGCCCATCTCAGCGAAGGCGACCTGGTGCTGACCGACCCCGGCGTCCGCTTCGCGCATCTCGACACCGACGCGCGCAAGAAGCTGTTCGCCGAGCATCTCGTCAACTATGTGCCGGTGTTCGGCCTGATCAAGCGTGTGCTCGACGAACGGCCCTCGCACATGGCGCCTGCCGCGCGCTTCCGCAATGAACTCGAGGACTACATGTCCGAGGATTATGCGGACGAGACGCTCAAGACCATCGTGTCCTGGGGCCGCTATGCCGAGCTGTTCGCCTATGACGAACAGTCCGAGACGTTCAGCCTGGAAAACCCGGGCCACGACGGCGCCTGAGCGGCGCGGCGAGCCTCCGAACGAACGCGACGGCTTGCCGCTGGGCGTCAACCACTGGCGGCCGCCGCCTCGACGCGCGGCGGCGCGCTTCGCGCCGCTGCCTGCAAGGCGCATTCGACGAACCGGCGCGGCAGCAGCGAGGCGTTCGAACGCATCGCCACCAGCATGCGGCTTTCCGCATCCGGCGTATCCAAGGTCTTCGCCACGACGTTCATGACGCCGGCCTGCTGGTAGCAGGACGGCAGGATCGAAAGCCCGATCCCTGCCGCGACCAGGCTGAGCACGGTGCGCAGTTCATGCGCCTCCTGCACGATGCGCGGCGCGAAGCCGGCCCGCCGGCACAGCATCGCCGCCTGGTCGCCGACGCCGCAACCGCTCTCGGCCATGCCGACGAACTCATGCTCGGCCAGATCGGCGACGGTCAGTTTGCCAGGTGCTGCGGCGAGCGGATGATCGATCGGCAGGAACACCATCAACCGGTCGCGCCATACGACATGAACTTGCAGGTCGGCGGCGGGGCGGAAATCGAGCGGCGGCCGCATGATCGCGACATCGAGCTCGGCGTCGGCTATCGCTTGCAGCTGCTTGGCCGTCGACATGTGCCGCAACTCGATCTTCACCCGCGGATAGCTGGCGCGGAAGCTGCGGAACAGTTCGGCGAACATGTCGAGCATCGGAACGGAATCCGTAAAGCCGACCCGGACCGCGCCGGCCTCACCACGCGCTGCGCGGCGCACGGTCTCCGATGCCAGATCGAGCTCGCTGACGGCGCGTCGCGCATGTTCCAGCAGCAACTGGCCGGCCTGGGTGAGCTCGACGGCGCGCCGCGTCCGCGACAGCAGCTGGGTGCCGAGTTCCTCTTCCATCGCCTTGATCTGGGTGCTGAGCGGCGGCTGGCTGACATGCAGCCGCTTGGCGGCGCGGCTGAAGCTGAGCTCCTCGGCCACCGCGATGAAGTAGCGAAGCTGCCTGTAATCCATCGCTTATTCCGATTCCCTATAAGTGAAGGGTCAAAGCGGTATTTGACCTCCCAGGACCGTTTCCCGATCTTGGCGCCAAAATGCCGGTGCTCCAAGGGATAATGCGGGGCAACGCGCACAGCCGGTCAGCCATGCGAAATCGCCGCGAACAACCGGCGCTCCGCCCGGCTCGATCCACCGGCGCCAAAACAAAAGCAAGGGAGGATTGCAATGGCCGAAGCGGCAGCAAGCGAACTGGAACGCGAAACCATCCGCCGGATCTATTGGCGGCTGATCCCGATCCTGTTCGTGATGATGTTCTTCAACTATCTCGACCGCATCAATCTCGGTTACGCCGGGCTGACGATGAACAAGGATCTGGGCCTCAGCCCCGCCATCTTCGGCTTCGCCGCCAGCATCTTCTTCCTTGGCTACATGGTGCTCGAGGTGCCGAGCAATCTGATGCTGCACTGGCTGGGGGCCCGGATCTGGCTCGCGCGCATCCTGATCACCTGGGGCCTCGTCGCCACGCTCACCGCCTTCGTCTGGAATCCGCTGAGCCTTTATGTGATGCGGTTCGGCCTCGGCGTCGCCGAAGCCGGCTTCATGCCGGGCGTCGTTCTCTATCTCACCTACTGGTTCCCGTCGCGCTACCGCGCCCGCGCGGTGGCCGGCTACATCATCGCCGGCTCATTTTCCGCGGTGCTCGGCGGGCCGATCTCGACCAGCATCATGACCTTCCTCGACGGCGCATCCGGCCTGCATGGCTGGCAATGGATGTTCATCGCCGAGGGCGTGCCGACCATTCTGCTCGGCCTGTTCACGCTCTATTATCTGACCGACCGCCCGGCCAAGGCGAGCTGGCTCACCAGGGAGCAGGCAGCGTGGCTGGAGGGCGAGCTCGCCGCCGAGCGGGCCGAGATCGAACGACAGGGGCAGCACAGGTTGATCGAATGCGTCCTCGACATCAGGGTCTGGCTGCTGGCGGCGCTGTTCGGCTGCGCGCTGGTCGGCATCTACGGCCTGCTGCTATGGCTGCCGCAGATCATCAAGGGCATGGGCGACCTCAGCAACATTCAGGTCGGCTTTCTCTCGGCGATCCCGCCGCTGCTCGGCGTCATCGGCACCATCGTGGTCAGCCGCAGCTCGGACAGAACCGGCGATCGCAAGTTTCATCTCGCGGCCGTCTATCTGCTCGCCGCCGTCGCGATGCTCGGCAGCGCCTATGTGTCGAGCCCGGTGCTCGCCTTCGTGTTCCTCTGCATCGTCGGCTTCAGCCTGAACGCCGGCAACCCGCTGTTCTGGAGCATCAATGCCTCGCTCTTGACCGGCGCAGCCGGCGCCGCGTCGATCGCCATGGTCAACACGCTGGCGCAATTCGGGGGACTGATCGGCCCCTGGTGCATCGGCCTGATCAAGGACTCCACCGGAAGCTTCTCCTGGGCGCTGGTCGGGATCGCCGGCTTCCTGCTGGTCGCCTCCGCCATCGCCGCCACCATGCGCGTCAAGCCGCGCGAGACGGAATTGAACGGCGCGATCCCGTCATCCGTCGCACACTGACAACCTTGTAAGGAAGCCACCATGATCATCGACTGTCACGGCCACTACACCACCGAACCGGCCAAGCTCCAGATCTTCCGCGACAAGCAGCTCGCCGGCCTCGCCGACAAATCGCGCCGTCCGCTGACGACCAATCTCGGCATCACCGATGACGAGATCCGCAGCAGCGTCGAGGGCGCGCAGCTCCGCCTGCAAAAAGAGCGGGGCACCGACGTCACCATCTTCTCGCCGCGCGCCGCCGGCATGGCGCATCATGTCGGCAAGGAAGCCACCAGCCGCGAATGGACCACGATCTGCAACGATCTCGTGCATCGGGTCTGCACGCTGTTCCCGCAGAACTTCGTCCCCGTCTGCCAGCTGCCGCAGAGCCCCGGCGTCAAGCCAGCCAACTGCATTGAAGAGCTGGAGCGTTGCGTGACCCAGCTCGGCTTCGTCGGCTGCAACCTCAATCCCGATCCCGCCGGCGGCTATTGGTGCGATCCGCCGTTGACCGATGAATGGTGGTATCCGCTGTATGAAAAGATGGTCGAGCTCGATGTGCCGGCGATGGTCCATGTCTCCTCGTCCTGCAACCCCTGCTTCCACGGCACCGGCGCGCATTATCTCAATGGCGACACCACCGCCTTCATGCAGTTCCTCACCTCCGATCTCTTCAAGCGTTTCCCGACGCTGCGCTTCATCATCCCGCATGGCGGCGGCGCGGTGCCCTATCATTGGGGCCGCTACCGAGGCCTGGCGCAGGACATGAAGCTGCCGCCGCTGTCGGAGCATCTGTTGAAGAACGTGTTCTTCGATACCTGCGTCTATCATTTGCCCGGCATCGAGCTGTTGACCCGGGTGATCCCGGTCGAGAACATCCTGTTTGCGTCGGAAATGGTCGGCGCGGTCCGCGGCATCGATCCGGAGACGGGTCATCACTTCGACGACACCCGCCGCTATATCGACGCGTTGCCGCTCAGCGCCGAGGACAAGGCCAAGATCTTTGAAGGCAATGCCCGCCGCGTCTACCCTCGCCTCAACGCCCATCTCGACCGTCGCGCGCACTGAGCGGGCGCACCGCCAACACACCGGAGAAAACCGATGGCCATAGGATTTGCAATTCACAAGGCGAAGCGGAAAGTCTCGCCCGATCTCGTCGCGCGCTACCGCACCCTGCCGGTCGCCAATATCAGCGATTCGATGTCGCGGATCGCGGGCACCAACCGGCTGCGGCCGATGCATAAGGGCGGCTGGCTCGGCGGCCCGGCGCTGACGGTCAAGACCCGGCCCGGCGACAATCTGATGGTGCACAAGGCGATCGACCTCGCCCAGCCAGGCGACGTGATCGTGGTCGATGCCGGCGGCGTGCTGGTCAACGCCATCATCGGCGAGATCATGTCGACGCTGGCCGAGAAGAACGGCGTGGCGGGCTTCGTGATCGACGGCTCGATCCGCGATGCCGGCGCGATCCGTGCCGGATCGTTCCCGGTGTTCGCGGCCGGCGTTGCCCATCGTGGGCCCTACAAGGACGGCCCGGGTGAGATCAATTGCACCATCTCGATCGACGGCATGATCGTCGAGCCCGGCGATCTCATCGTCGCCGACGACGACGGCGTGCTCTGCGTTCCCCATGACGAGGCCGAGGCGATCTGCAAGCTGACCGAGGCCAAGAAGGCGACCGAGGAGAAAGCCATCCAGCAGATCCTCGCCGGCACCAGCGACCGGCGCTGGGTTGATGAGGCCCTGCAGCGCCTCGGCTGTGAGTTCAAGGATTGACCTGACGCCTGTCTCGCGTGGCATCACGGACCGACGATCAAAAAAAGGCCTCAGCGCGACAAGCGCTGAGGCCCAACGGCGCAACGATCGAGGCGCCGAGGTCTCTACTTCATCAGGCGAAGCAGCGCGCGCCCGGCGTGCGACTTCAGTTCCTTGGCATCCAGCGTTCCGTCATTGTCGGGATTGGCGGCGTTGAAACGCTGCTCGACGACGGCAAGATATTCATCCTTCGTCAGGGTGCCGTCATGATCGGGATCAGCGGCAGCCAGCTCCTTCTTGCTCAGTCTGCCGCGCAGTTCGCGCGCATCGAGGGTGCCATCCTTGTCCGGATCGAGCTTGTCAAACAGCGCCGACGCGGCGTTCTTCACCTCGGACAGATCGAGCGTGCCGTCCTTGTCGGGGTCGAACATCTTGATGGTGTTGTCGTGGCTTGCAGCGAAGGCCGCTCCCGACAAGGTCATGGCAGCGGCCAGCACCAGGCCAGCCAATGGGCGCGAAGTCATTCTCGGTCTCCCATCCAATAACGTCCGTTGTGGACCTGACAGACGAATTAGCCGGTCGACGCATCACCCTCAAGTAATTTTCCCGATTTATTCGGGAAGAATTCCCGATCCAACTCGGAGGGAACAGCCCCAAAGCCGATCGCGCACGGCCTACCCGAGGCAGACCGTGCGCGATCCCTGCGGCATGACCCGTTCAGGTCATGCTATTTGCTCTTCGGCCGGATCGCGTCCGCGGTCCCCTGGATGAAGGCCTGGATCTTCACCACGTCGGCTTCGGTCAGCTTGCCGGTGAAATCCGGCATCCCCCGATCACGGAACGGTCCGTTGAACACGATGTCCTTCAGGTTGGCGATTTCCTCGGCAGGGACGTAGCCGAGATTCCTGACATTGCCGCCGCGATCGACGCCGGGTACGCCGTGGCAGGTTGCGCAGGCCGCGACATAGATCGCGGTGCCCTCGGGCACGTCCTTCGGGTCGTACTTCACGCCCTGCAGCAATCCTTCGGTCTGGTACTTCACGAACTCCGGCATCTTGGCCTTGCCGTTGAGCGCGAAAGTGTAGACCGTGCCGGGATTCTGGTACTCGGTCGCACGCGCCGCGATGCCGAACACGCCGCCCCAGCCGACCGCGATCGAGACATATTGCTGGCCATCGATCATGTAGGTCGATGCTGCTGCGACCACGCCGGTGCCGGTCGGCGTTTCCCACAGCGTCTTTCCGTTCCTCGCATCATACGCCACGAAACGTCCGTCGGCAGTGCCCTGGAACACCAGATTGCCGGCAGTGGTCAGCGTGCCGCCGTTCCACGGCGACACATAGTCGACCTTCCATGCTTCCTTCTGCTTGACCGGATCCCACGCGATCAGCTTACCGAAAGCGGGCGCCTTCGGCGGCTCGCCGTTGAGCACGAAGCCGACATTCCAGCCGGTGGTGCCGCCGAACTTGCCCGGCGTAGCCGCATTCTGCGCGAACGACTTCTCCGGCGTCAGGTTGACCGGCACATTCTGCGCCGGGAGATAAACCAGGCCGGTCTGCGGATTGAACGACATCGGATGCCAGTTGTGGGCACCATACGGGCCGGGCACCGCGTCATAGGGCGCGTCGCCGCGCGCGGCAGGCACCTCGATGGGCCGGCCATTGGCGTCGTAGCCGGTCGCCCAGTTCACATCGACGAAGTTCTTCGCCGAGATGAACTTGCCGTTGGTGCGATCGATCACGAAGAAGAAGCCATTCTTCGGCGCGTGCAGGATCACCTTGCGCGGCGCGCCGTCGATCGCGATGTCGGCGAGGATCATCGGCTGGGTCGAGGTGTAGTCCCAATTGTCGCCGGGCGTCTCCTGGTAGTGCCAGATGTATTTGCCGGTGTCGGCGTTCAGCGCGACCAGCGAGGCGAGGTAGAGATTGTCGCCACCGGACGGGCTGCGGATCTTGCGATTCCACGGTGCACCGTTGCCGGTGCCGACATAGACCATGTTCAGTTCGGGATCGTAGGTGATCGTATCCCACGGCGTGCCGCCGCCGCCGTTGAGCCAGTATTTGCCGGCCGGGTCCCAGGTCTTCGCCGCGGCCTCCATCGAGGC
>CALRXG020000030.1:0-25771 GCA_943372075.1 Bordetella parapertussis
GAGATGATCATGAAGTCCGGCACCGGCATCCTCATGAACATCATCCTCGGCATCGTCGGCGCCGCGCTGGCGAACTGGCTGCTGGGTCTGCTCGGCGTGTCGCTCGGCGGCGGATGGCTCAGCTACCTGATCGCGGGATTCATCGGCGCCTGCGTTATCATCTTCGCGTGGCGCGCGATCCGCGGCGCGACCTAGCGTCCGGTCGCTTCGGGCTGCGTCTGAACCAGGCAATGGCGCGATGATCGGTTCATCGCGCCATCACTGAGTGCTTGTCTTGGTACGGCAGCGCCTGATCCTGCCGGATCAGGCCGCGGTGCTGCGCATGTAGTTCGGCAGCCAGTGCTCGAAGGCACGGGAGAGCGTCTCCACTGCGACCGGCGACTCGCCGGCGACCGCGATGGCGTCGCCGCCGGTGGTGCCGATGCGCGCGCAGGGCACGCCGGCGCCCTTCATCTTGGCCAGCACGAGGCCGGCGTCGGCCGCGGGCACGGTGACGATGTAGCGGGCCTGATCCTCGCCATACCAGTAGGCATGCGGAACGATCGAGGACGGCGGCGCCAGCAGCTGCGCGCCGATGCCGCTTGCGATCGCCATCTCGGCCAGCGCGATCAGGAGCCCGCCGTCGGAGACGTCGTGCACCGCGGTCGCGGTGCCGGCGCGGATCATGCCGCGCACCACGTCGCCATTGCGCTTCTCGGTGGCGAGATCGACCGGCGGCGGAGCGCCCTCCTCGCGGCCGCAGACGTCGCGCAGAAAGACCGATTGGCCTAGCCAGCCCTGGGTGTCGCCAACCAAGAGGATCGCCTCGCCCACCGCTTTGAACGCCAGGGTCGCCGACTTGGTGAAATCGTCGAGCAGGCCGACGCCGCCGATCGAGGGCGTCGGCAGGATGCCGCGGCCGTTGGTCTCGTTGTAGAGCGAGACGTTGCCGGACACGACCGGGAAGTCCAGCGCAACGCAGGCTTCCGCAATACCCTTCAGGCAGCCGACAAACTGGCCCATGATCTCGGGCCGCTCGGGGTTGCCGAAATTGAGATTGTCGGTGATCGCGAGCGGCCGGCCACCGACCGCGGTGATGTTGCGCCAGGCTTCGGCCACCGCCTGCTTGCCGCCCTCGAACGGATCGGCCTCGCAATAGCGCGGCGTGACGTCCACGGTGAGCGCAAGCCCCTTCGGCCCGTCCTCGACGCGGACCACGGCGGCATCGCCGCCGGGACGCTGCATGGTGTTGCCGAGGATGACGTGGTCGTACTGCTCCCACACCCAGCGCTTCGAGCACAGTTCGGGCGTGCCAATCAGCTTCTCCAGCGCCGCGCCGAGGCCGAGCGGCGGCTTGACGTCCTGCCCGCGGATCACAGGCAGCGCGTTCGAGGCGACATGCGGACGGTCATAGACCGGCGCCTCGTCGCCGAGTTCCTTGATCGGCAGATCGGCCATCACGTCGCCGCCATGCTTGACGACGAAGCGCTTGGTCGGCGTGGTGTAGCCGACGATGGCGAAATCGAGTCCCCATTTGCGGAAGATCGCCTCGGCCTCTTGCTCCTTCTCGGGCTTGAGCACCATCAGCATGAGCTCATGGCTCTCCGAGAGCATCCTCTCGTATGCGCTCATGCCGGTCTCGCGGGTCGGCACCGCATCGAGATCGAGGTCGACGCCGAGATCGCCCTTGGCGCCCATCTCGACCGCCGAGCAGGTCAGCCCGGCCGCGCCCATGTCCTGGATCGCGACGACGCAATCGGCCGCCATGATTTCGAGGCAGGCTTCGAGCAGCAGCTTCTCGGCGAAGGGATCGCCGACCTGCACGGTCGGGCGCTTCTCCTCGGAGGCATCGTCGAATTCGGCCGAGGCCATCGAGGCGCCGTGGATGCCGTCGCGGCCGGTCTTGGAGCCGAGATAGACGATCGGCATGTTCACGCCGGAAGCCGCCGCATAGAAGATCTTGTCGGCATCGGCGAGGCCGACCGCCATCGCGTTGACCAGGATGTTGCCGTCATAGCGGGTGTGGAAGCGGACCTGGCCGCCGACCGTCGGCACGCCAAAGGAATTGCCGTAGCCGCCGACACCCGCGACCACGCCGGACACCAGGTGCCGGGTCTTGGGGTGCTCCGGCGCGCCAAAGCTCAGCGCGTTCAGGCAGGCGATCGGGCGCGCGCCCATGGTGAACACGTCGCGCAGGATGCCGCCGACGCCGGTGGTCGCGCCCTGATAGGGCTCGATATAGCTCGGGTGGTTGTGGCTCTCCATCTTGAAGACCACGGCCTGGCCGTCGCCGATATCGATCACGCCGGCATTCTCGCCGGGGCCCTGGATCACCCAGGGGGCCTTGGTCGGCAGCCCGCGCAGATGGATCCGCGACGACTTGTACGAGCAATGCTCGTTCCACATCGCCGAGAAGATGCCGAGTTCGGTGAAGGTCGGAACCCGCCCGATCAGCGTGAGGATGCGCTCGTACTCGTCCGGCTTCAGCCCGTGGGCGGCGACGAGTTCGGGGGTGATCTGGGGCTCGTTCTTCAGGTCGTTCTTGGGATCGTTCTTGGGCGCGGTCATGGGACCCTTAATAGGTAGATCGAACGGGGGCGAAAAGGCCTTTTACGGCTCATTTCCGGCCTGTCCAGAGCTTTGCGGGGGGCCACAGCCGGCCCGGGATTTGCACTCGGATTTGCACAATGGGGATGGATCGGATTTAAGAACCCGAACCCGACAATTGAAGGCCAATCTCGTGAACGAGCTCGCCGACACCGCACTCAAGACCGCATTCAACCGCCGCCCCGACCTGCACGTCGAGACCGAGGGCGAATTCGCCGGCTGGCGAACCTGGACCCGGGACAATTTCGAGAGCCATACCGGCCCATTTTACCACCGGATGGACGAAAACGGCCGCATCGCCTGCGCGTTCCGGGTCAGCAAGAAGCACCTCAACGGCTCCGGCAACGTCCATGGCGGCTGCCTCATGACCTTTGCCGATTACTGCCTGTTCGCGCTCGCCAGCCCGGTGCTCCAGGGCCCCGGTGTCACGGTGTCGTTCGGCTCGGAATTCCTCGACGCGGCCCGCGAGGGGGACCTGATCGAGTGCGCCGGCGAGGTCACCCGCGCGGGTGGATCGCTGATCTTCGTGAGGGGCATGCTGACATCGGCGGGGCGGCCGCTGTTTGCCTTCTCCGGCACCATCAAGCGGATCAAGCGCAAGGTGCCGGCAACGACCACGGCATAGCGCGCGCAAGGGCTTCTCCCGTTCCGATTGAATCGGAGCGGAGCTCTCGATGTTGCCTTTGACGCGTGGCCTTCGCCAACGTTTCGGTGGACGCGCGTCGTCATCCGGCCGTTACATCCGCACGGATGAATCCAAAGCGGAGCGCCAGCGCGTTGTGTTCATGCGCGTTCTTGGTGTGAAGCGATATCAACCCGGTTGTGACGCAACGACGCACTGTCGTTGCCTCGTCGCGCATGCGTCACATGCACGTCAGCCAAGCCTCGGAAGATTGCTGAACGGTTTCCGTTTGTGCGCGTCCGCGCTGCGAGCTTGGGGCATTCTCATGAAATTGAAGACGTTCGTTTCCGTCACGTCGGCGGCGTGGCTGGTCGCATCATTTGCATGCGTTGCAACTCCGGCGCGCGCCGGCCAGGACGGCGACAATGGCGATCGCGGTCCCGGCCAGTCGCGCGATCGCGATCAGGACCAGGATCAAGACCATGATGGCGATCATCATGGCCGCAAGCCGCGCGTGGTGATGATCTCGCTCGACGGCGCCAAGCCCGATTTCATCCGGAAGTTCATCGAGGAAGGCGTTCTGCCGCGCGACGGCGGCCTCGCCCGGCTCAGCCGCCGCGGCGCCGTGGCGTTGCAGAACGTGACGGCATCGCCGTCGCTCACCGCAGTGTCGCACATCGCGATCGCGACCGGCTCGACGGCGGTCCACAACGACATCCCCTCGAACACGTTCCAGCCGATCGTCGGACCGATCTCCAGCAGCATCAGCGGCTTTGCGGCGCCGATCGGCGGCTACAGCGAAAGCCCGCTCGGGCCGTCGGCGCACCCGACGGCGCAACCCCTGTGGGTCCAGCTGCGCCAGCAGGGCAAGAAGGTGATCACCGCGACCTGGCCCGGCGGCGACGGCGCCGACATCTCCATCAACAAGACCGTGGTGCAGTCGGCGCAACCGACCCGCGTCACCGACTTCACGGTGCCGTTTGGTGCATTCGGCGGCATCGGCGCCCAGGGCTTCGCGCTGTCGCGCAGCGACTTCACGGCCGATCCGGGCATCGTCGCGGCGTTGCAGGCCGCGGGCCATTTCTCATTCAGCCCGGTGCTGGTGACCTCGGCGCCGATCGAGACCTTCTCATGCTCGACGTCGGCGACCGCAACCTGCACCAACGCCGCGACGCTCGACGTCAAATATTCGATCCGCGTCGCCGCGATCGACACCACCAATGACCGGAAGGTGAACTACGACACGCTGGTGTTCTTCGACGCCAACCGCGGCATCACCGCAGGACCGTTCCACGCGCCGTCGACCGGGCCGGCCTACGTCAAGTTCGGCGGCGAGAACGCGCCGTTCTTCTTCGAGGGCAGCGGCGCAAAAGTTGGCGCCGCCTACTTCGTCTCGGCGCTGTCTCCCGATCTTTCAGTGGTGCGCTTCGCGCGCTACGGCGCCAACTACATTCCGCGCAACACGCCGGTGCTGGCCGATGTCGACGACATCAACAACAACATCGGGTTCTGGCGTCCGCAGGCCGACTTCCGCATTCCGGAGCGCTTGAGCCCCGGCTTCGCCGGCTTCCCCGACGTCGAGATCGAGACGATGTTCGAGGACATGGTGAAGACCTTCGTGCGCTACCAGGCCAATATCGGCGAGCGCGCGATCAAGACCCATCCGGACGCCGATCTCGTGATGGTCTATATCGAGCAGCCCGACGGCTCCGAGCACCAGTTCCTGCTCACTGATCCGCGCCAGGGCACCAACCCGACCGATCCGAATTCGATCGGCACCAACCAGGATCCTGCCAAGGTCAAGCGCTACGCCGCCTACATCCGTTTCGCCTACCAGACGGCCGACAAGGCGGTGAAGCAGATTGCCGACGCCGCGGGCCGCGACAGCAACGTCATCGTGGTGTCGGATCACGGCTTCGCGCCGTTCCACACTTCGGTCAATCTCACCAACATCCTGCGCAATGCGGGCATCGACACCAGCAAGATCGGGATCCGCACCTCGGGCCCGGCCGCCGACATCTACGTCAATTTGCAGAACCGCGAGCTCGGTGGCACCGTCGATCTGGCGACCTACCGCGCGCTGGTGGCGCAGATCACTGACGCCGTGAAGAACGCGGTCGACCCCAACGCGCGCTTCAACTACTCGCTCCGGGATCAGAGCATCTTCACCGTCGTCGAGACCCGGCCGCTGCAATGCGACGCCGGCACCGGACAGTGCATCAGCAAGACGGTCGGCCAGGACTATGGCGACGTGTTCGCGCTGATGGCGCCCGGCTACAATTTCGACGGCGTGCAGAATCCCGGCGTCGCGCGCCAGGGCGATGCGCCGTTCAATGCGGCGACCACCGCGCTGTCGATGCCGAACTTCTACGGTGCCCACGGTCACGACCCCGAGCTTCCGGTGATGAGCGCGACATTCATCGCCGCGGGACCGCACATCCGCCGGGACGCCGTGGTGCGCCACATGCGCAACATCGACGTCGCACCGACCGTCATGCGGATGCTGGGCGCGACACCGCATCAGGTCGACGGTGAGGTGCTGAAGGAGGTGCTTCGCTAAGCCGGACCAATGCGGTGGGCGCCGGGCGCGGCGTCCATCGCTGCACGGCACCCTCGATGAGCAGATGCGGCGTCAGCGCTTGGCGGCAACCGCAGCCGATGCCGTGAGCGCCTCGGAATTGCGCTGCCAATACGTCTCGATTTGCTCGACCAGCGTCGGCGGCAACGGAACGTAATTGAGCAATTCGGCCTCCGCCTTCCCGCTCTCCAGCGTCCAGCGCAGGAACTCGATGGCGGCTGCCGACCGGTCGGGCGATTTCGGCTGCTTTTGCATCAGCACGAAGGTCGTGGCCGTGATCGGATAGGCGTCGTCGCCCGGAGCGTTGGTCAGAACCAGGTGGAAATCCTGGGTGGTCTTCCAGTCCGCGCTCGACGCCGCGGCCTGGAATGAGGCCGCGTCCGGAGTGACGAAATTGCCGGCGCTGTTTTGCACCAGGCCGAAGGAAATCCGGTCGAGCCGTTGCAGCGCATAGGCGTATTCGAGATAGCCGATCGCGCCGGGAATCAGGCTGACCAGCGAGGCGACGCCGTCATTGCCCTTGCCGCCGAGGCCGACCGGCCACTCGACCGACGTGCCTTCGCCGACGCTCGCCTTCCACTGCGCGCTGATCTTTGACAGATAGTTCGACCAGTTGAACGTTGTCCCCGACCCGTCGAGGCGATGAACGACGGTGATCGCGGCGCGCGGCAGCTTCAGGCCGGGATTGACGGCCTGAATCGCTGGATCGTTCCACGATCTGATCTTACCGAGATAGATGTCGGCGAGCAGCGGTCCGGTGAATTGAATCTGACCCGGCTTAACGCCCTCGATGTTGACCACGGGCACGACGCCCCCGATCACGATCGGGAATTGCATCATGCCGAACTTGCCCAGCTCTTTCGGGTCCAGCGGCATGTCGCTGGTCCCGAAGTCGACCGCGGCCTTCTTGATCAGGCCGACGCCGATGCTCGAGCCGACCGATTGATAGCTGACGAGGTTGCCGGTCTTTGCCTTGTAGGCATCGATCCATTTCGCCATCACCGGCGACACGAAGGTGGAGCCCGCGCCCTTCGTCTCCGCAGCGAGGCATTGCGTTGCGACGAACAGGGCAGTGAAAATGATCGGTAATCTGAAATGCTTCGTCATGCGCCCGAGTCTAGCAGGACGCGCCTGACGCCCATGTGGGCCAAGTCACAAAATGGTAACATAAGCTGGAAGCGCAGAACGGCACCTAGGATGCCGGTCGCGCCCGCGTACGCCCGCAATTCCTCCAAGCGGGATATCGGCACGAATTCAATGCCCTAGCCTTGCAGCATGGAGCCACGCTAGATTGCTGCTTCGCGCGACAATGCGCGGGGGAGCCCATCAAGGTGCCGAAGAGCACAGCCGGAGCATGAACCGGAACATGCTCAAACAAGCAGCCAAGACGGGCAGCGTGACCGCTCCCGCGATCACGCCCACTTCGCCGGCGCCGGGCGCGCGCGGCTGGCGCGACTACGCGTTGCTGCTGGCGCTGGCCTGCTGCTGGAGCTCGACCTATCCGCTGACCAAGATCGGACTCGGCTCGATTCCGCCGGTTACCTTCATCTCGGCACGCTCGCTGGTGGCTGCCTTCTTTCTGCTCGTGGTGCTCAGGATCCGCGGCATCCGCATTCCGACCGACATCAAGGCCTGGAAGCTGTTCGCCTTCCAGCAGACCATCAACTCCACGATTCCGTTTCTGGTGATCACCTGGGCGCAGCTCTACGTGCCGGCGTCCAACACCGTGGTGCTGGCCTCGACGACGCCGATCTTCGCCTTCCTCATCACCTGGGCGATCACCCGGCACGAGCCGGCCTCGCTGCTCAAGCTGCTTGGTGCGATCCTCGGCCTCGCCGGCACGGTCGCGATCATCGGGCTCGACGCGCTCTCGGGCTTCGGCAAGGAGATCGCGGCCGAGATCGCGATCCTGCTCGCCACCGTCTCGTTCGCCTGCGCCACGATCTTCGGGCTGCGGCTGTCGGACTACGATCCGATGGTGGTGGCCGCCGGCTCGCTGCTGTTCGGCGGCACCGTGCTGTTGCCGGTCGCCCTGATCGTCGACCATCCCTGGACGCTGCACCCGACGCCGCAGGCGCTGGTCGCCACCGTCGTGATGGGGATCTTCTCCAGCGCGTTCGGCCTGATGCTGTTCTACATGTGCCTGACGCGGCTCGGCACGCTCACGACGAACGCGCAAGGTTATCTGCGGATTCCGATCGGCGTCGCATTGTCGGTGATCCTGCTCGGCGAATCCGTGCCGTCGAACCTGGCGCTGGGGCTCGTGCTGGTCATGTTCGGCGTCGCCGCCATGACGGTGCCGGTCGACGCGGTCAAGCGCTGGCTGCGAAGGCTCTAGTCCAAGCTCAAGCCGACAATTGCTTCTCGGCGATCGAGAGCCATTCGGCCTGCGCGTCACGCAGATATTTCGGCGCGCGCCGCATCTGGATCAGCAGCTCATTGAACACGATGCGTGCCTCGGCGGTGCGGCCGACCAGTTGCAACAACAGCCCATAGCGGACCCGCGCCTCGGCGCCGGGAAAATACTGCGACACCGCCCGGTATTCTTCCAGCGCCTCGTCGCGCCGGCCGAGTTCGGCGAGCGAGCGCGCATAGAGCAGATGGCCCTCGGCGGATTCGAAATCCGGCCAGTGCGCGCGCAAGGCATCGAGCGTCGCCAGCGCCTCGGCCGGCTGCTTGCGGCCGAACTGGGCCCGCGCCTTGGCCAGCGCGTAAGCCGGATCGTCGCCCTGCGGCAGCTGCAAGACGTGATCGTAGTGGCTCTCCGCCTCCTCGTAGCGGCCGATCGCCTGGCACTCCGCGGCCAGCGCCGCCCGGTTGGCAATCGTGTCGGACGTCGCAAGCTTGTCGGACAATTCGCGATACCTTTTCTCCGGATCGAGCCGGTTGGCGACGCGCTTGCGCGCCTGCGCGGCCCCCGGCCCGCCCCACCACTCCGGGATCAGTTCGACGACGATGTAGGCGAGTGCGCCGATCAGCGGCACCATCAGGATGATGAAGGCCCAGGGCTGCAAGCGTCCGGTGCGCGAGGCGTGATAGATCAGGGTGATGTCGAGCAGCAAAATGACCAATGCGACAGGCATGCGAATTCCAGCGAAACCATTCATCCACGTCGCTTCCGTCATAGCGTGCCCAACATGCCACCACAGCCTACGGTTGCTATTCGGGCAATGCTGGCGTGACGAGATGATGAAACGGAAGCGGCTATCCCTGCGTTGGTGTCTGCCGGAGCGGACCAGGTTCATGGTCCGCTCGCATCGCGAAGCCGCTACTTCCTGTCGTCCGCCAACAGCGTGCGGTATTTCGCGACGTCGCGCGTCACGAGTTGCTGCAGCACGTCCGGCGCGAGTTCATCGGCGTCCGGCGCAACCGTCGACAGATCGGCGAACCGCTTCTTCACCGCCTCGCTCGCGACCGCGCTGCGCGCCGCGGCATTGAGCCTGGCGATGATCTCAGGCGGCGTGCCCTTCGGCGCGAACAGGCCGTTCCAGCCCTGCGCCTCGAACTCGGGCAGCCCGGCCTCTGCCGAGGTCGGCAATTCCGGCAGCGAAGCGAGCCGCACGGTCGAGCCGACCACGACCGCTTTCACCAGCTTGTCGTCGATCGCCTGAGACACCGAGGCCGCAGCGTCGCAGACGCCGTCGATCTGGCTGCCGATCGCGTCGGTCAGCGCGAGCGCCGCGCCGCGATAGCCGACCAGTTGCACGTCGATCCCGGCGGCATGCACGAAGCTCTTGCAGATCAGGTAGTTCGACGAGCCGACGCCGGCATGGCCGAGATTGACCTTGCCCGGATTCTTCCTGGCGTAGTCGATGAAGTCCTTGAGGTCCTTGGCGGGAAAATCCTTGCGCAGCGCCACGATGCCGAACGTCTTCGCCACCACCGCGATCGGCGCGAAGGAGTCGGGCGTGAACGACAGCTTCGGATAGATCGTGTAGGTCGCGGCGTTGGTGCCGGCATTGCCGATCGCGATCGTGTAGCCGTCCGGCTCAGCCCGCGAGGCGCGGGTCAGCGCGGTCGAACCACCGGCACCACCGACATTCTCGATGATGATGCTCTGGCCGAGCGCCGCGCTCATCTGGTCGGCGACCGCGCGAGCGATCACGTCGGAGGTGCCGCCGGCTGTGAACGGCACGATCATCGTGATCGGACGCTTGGGGAAGTCCTGAGCCTGCGCCGCCGTCGCAAGCAGCAACGCGACGGCGGCCGCGAACCACCGTCCGAACTGTCTATCTTGACGCGCTTTCTTCACGCGAACCGGTCCCCACTTCGCTCGAAAACGCTATGGCGATCACGCCGCCTTTTCGAACTGCTGGACCAGCCCGGCGAACAGGCCGCGGCCATCGGTGCAGCCCATGATCTCTTCGACGTGGTTTTCCGGATGCGGCATCATGCCGAGCACGTTGCCGCGCTCGTTGACGATGCCGGCGATCGAATTCGCCGCGCCGTTGAAATTGGAGGCCTCATCCACCACGCCATCAGCGGTGCAATAGCGATAGAGCACCCGCCCCTCGCCCTCGAGCCGCTTCAGCGTCTCCTCGTCGGCCTCGTAATTGCCCTCGCCATGCGCCACCGGCACGCGGATCACCTGGCCGGCATTGTAGCCGCGGGTGAACGGCGTGTCGGAGCGCTCGACCTTCATATGCACGTCGCGGCAGACGAATTTCAGCCCGGCATTGCGCATCAAGACGCCCGGCAGCAGGCCGGACTCGCAGAGGATCTGGAAGCCGTTGCAGACGCCGAGCACGAGTCCGCCGCGGCCAGCGAAGTCGCGCACCGCGTCCATCACGGGCGCGCGCGCCGCGATCGCGCCACAGCGCAGATAATCGCCATAGGAGAAGCCGCCGGGCACCACCACGAGATCGGTGCCTTTGGGCAGCGCGGTCTCGGCGTGCCACACCATCGCGCTCTCGTTGCCGGAGGCGAGCTTCAGCGCGCGCGCCATGTCGCGTTCGCGGTTGATGCCGGGGAAGACGAGGACGGCTGATTTCATCGGATCACCTGGTTTTGGGTGCCAGCACGAGCTTAACTGCGGCGGCAAATCTTGCGTAATTGTCGTTGCTGGCCTTCTCGTCACGCGCCGAACTGATCAGGCTGGCCGAGCCTTGCCCGCCAAACATCACGCCGCTGACCTGATACTCGCTGGCGCCGTCGGACGTCACGGTCAGGCGCCGCGCCTTGTACATGCGTGGTCCCGCGCCGCCCTTGTCGCCATCGACGCCAAGCAGCGTGATCTTCTGTCCGGGCGAGCGCTGCTCCAGCGCCTTGATGATCTGGTTCTGACTGTCGCGGAACTGGTCCAGCGTCATCTGATTTCCGCCGGTGTAATACCGGTAGCTCACCTTCGAGCCCGCGCCGCATTGCGGCTGCTCGCAGCGGAACAAATGCGTGTCGGCGCGGCGCTCATAGCGCCAGCCACTGACCGCAAATGGCGGCCGCTGCGTGGTCGCAGATGGTGCCGGAGCCGGCGACTGGGCCGCGGCACCACCAATCCCGGCAACGGTCAGCAAAGCGAGCGAGAGCGACCGGGCGAAAGTCCGATCGCGGCCAGAAAGCGCAGGAGCGGCTGAAATCATCTGGCTCGCCCCGGTTAGCTCAGGACCTCGACCCGATAGTTCTCGATCACGGTGTTCGCCAGCAGCTTGTCGGCGGCGGCCTTCAGCGCCGCCTCCGCCTTGGCCTGGTCGGTCGCGGCGAGCTCGATGTCGAACACCTTGCCCTGGCGAACGCTGGCGATGCCATCGACGCCGAGCGACTTCAGCGCGCCCTCGATCGCCTTGCCCTGCGGATCGAGGATGCCCGACTTCAATGTGACAGTGACGCGTGCCTTCACGATTGCCCCTTAAACCTAGCTCTTCACCAGCACCGGGCCGCTGCCGGCCGGACGCTCGTTTTCAATCAGAATGCCGAGCCGCTTTGCCACTTCGGTGTAGGCTTCGAGCAAGCCACCCAAATCGCGGCGGAAACGGTCCTTGTCGAGCTTCTCGTTCGACTTGATGTCCCACAGCCGGCAGGAGTCCGGCGAGATCTCGTCGGCGACGATGATCCGCATCATCTCGTTCTCGAACAGTCGGCCGCATTCCATCTTGAAGTCGACGAGGCGGATGCCGATGCCGAGGAAAAGACCGGTCAGGAAGTCGTTGACGCGGATGGCGAGCGCCATGATGTCGTCGATCTCCTGGGGCGTGGCCCAGCCGAAGGCGGTGATGTGCTCTTCCGACACCATCGGGTCGTTGAGCTGGTCGTTCTTGTAATAGAACTCGATGATCGAGCGCGGCAGCTGGGTGCCCTCCTCGATCCCGAGGCGCTGCGACAGCGAGCCGGCCGCGACGTTCCGCACCACCACCTCGAGCGGCACGATCTCGACCTCGCGAATCAGCTGCTCGCGCATGTTGAGGCGGCGGATGAAGTGGGTCGGCACCCCGATGTCGTTGAGGTGCTGAAACAGGTACTCCGAAATCCGGTTGTTGAGGACGCCCTTGCCCTCGATCACCTGGTGTTTCTTGGCGTTGAACGCGGTCGCGTCGTCCTTGAAGTGCTGGATCAGGGTTCCCGGCTCGGGGCCTTCGTAAAGCACCTTGGCCTTGCCTTCATAAATACGGCGTCGACGGCTCATTGGGATGTACCGTGTTTTGTTGAAATCCATGAATTTGGGTGCTCCGGATAACTTGGGGTTACGACCCACGACGGAGCTGCCGCGGAGGCCTGGAACCTGACGATCCAACTGGAAACAGAACAAGAACCATGCCTTCCGGCAACCTATCCGATTGGCCCATCCAGCACAATCGATACTGCCCCCTGGCGGGCACTTATACCGCCCGATCGTGAGGCGCCGATTCCGCCTGTCTTGCCTGCGGCTTAACGGCTCGTTGTCTTGCCGATTCCTCCCTCCTATCTAGGCAGGGACCAGGGCTGCCGCAACGAGCGGTGGCCCACCATTCAGCAGGGGATTGGAACTTCAGCCATGAGCGAATTCAACAAACGCCAGGAAGGTTTCGAGAAGAAGTTCGCCCTCGACGAGGAGCAGAAGTTCAAGGCGGAAGCGCGCCGCAACAAGCTGCTCGGCCTGTGGGCGGCCGAGAAGCTCGGCATCACGGGCGAGGCCGCCAATGCCTATGCCAAGGAAGTGGTAGCCGCCGATTTCGAGGAAGCCGGCGACGGCGACGTGCTGAAGAAGGTGCTGGGCGACCTGACCGCCAAGGGCCAAGCCATCACCGAGCGCGACGTCCGCGCCAAGATGGACGAGCTGCTGGCCGTCGCCGCCGCGCAGGTGAAGGCGGGAACTTAAGGTTCCCGCAGCGGCTATTTCATCGTGATCTGCATGCTCATCGAGCCGCTCACGTTGAAACCTTCCTGCTGCTGCTGACCATATTGCCGGCCGAGATTGACGTTGATCGATTCGAGCCGGCAATCCTTCGCAATGACTTCGCGCAGCAGATCGCATTCGCGCGCCGCCATCTCGTAGACCAGGCGGCGCGCCCGATCGCGCAGCTTTTGCGCCTCTTCACCGTCGCCGGTCGGCCCCGACATGAAGAGGTTGACGTTGCTCTGCACCCGCACCGAACCCTCCTGACGTGCAAGACCGGTGGATTGCTCGAGGATGATACGCTGGCCCGGCGACTGGGCGAACGCGGGCGCGGTCAGGAACAGCAGGCTGATGGCCGCTGTGGAGAGGCGCGTAGGCGACGACGGCATGGCGGGATCCTTGGCGCTGAGGGGACACGTCGCGTTCATAGCCACCTTCAGTTGCAACAAGCCGAATCTCTCCCGCAAAAGGTCGGCATGCCGCTTCATCCGATGTTAACGGTGACGAAACGCCCTTACGTCCTCAGCGCCTGCCCGCCGATCTAGCCTGGGCGAAATCGGCGCGGACGATGTCGAGCAGGCGGCGCGATGCGGCGCTGAGGAAGCCGCTATGCCGCGTCACCGCGACGACCTCGTGAGTTGCGCTGAGATTGCCGACATGGATCGTCGCGATAGTGCCGGCGCGCAGCTCCTCCGCCGCATTGCTTTCCGACAATAGCGCGATCCCGAGTCCGGCCTCGACCAGCCGTTTCTGGGCGGTGAGGCTGTCGACCGGCGTCCAGGCGATCTCGCCGAGCCCGTGCGTCAGGAACAGCGCGAAAACGTGCGAGGCCGTGATTTCACGGCGCCCCGGCACCTCGGGAAAGGCGATCCACCGCTCATCTCTGAGCTCGGCGAGCTTCCGGATCCGGCGGCCGGCCAGCTTATGCTCCGGCGCGCAGACCACCCGGAGCGGCTCGGCGAACAGCACCTCGCAATCGAGTTCGCGCGAGCGATCGCGGTCGTAGCGCAGCCCGATGGTCGCCTCGCCGCGCCGGATCAGATCGCTGACCTCGGCGCTGGTCGCGGTGCGCAAGGTCAGCGCGACATCCGGATGCTGGCGCGCAAAGCGCTTCAGCACGGTCGAGAGCCGCGCGCCGGCAAGCGTGCCGGTCACCGCCAGCGCCACCGGGCCGGAATTGTCGCGCGAGAGGGCGCGCACCGCGTTCTCGGCATCCTGCGCCGCCGCCACCGCGCGTTCGGCATAGGGCACCATCACCCGGCCGGCATCGCTGAGCCGGGTCTTGCCGGCGATCCGCTCGAACAACGGCACGCCGAGCTCCTGCTCGAGCAGCGCGATACGCCGGGAAATCGCCGGCTGCGAGCGGTGCAGCGCCTTCGCGGCCTGCGAGATGCCGCCGCGCCGGTGCACCACCAGGAATGTGTTGAGCGCGTCGCTGTCCATCGTCTCCTCATGCAAAAAGCTGATGTGACTCAGAGAAATAACAAATTTGTCTGATGGGCAAAACCGCCCTATCGCTCGCTGCCAGTCGATCCCGCAACAGACAGGAGCTCCAAATGCGCACCCAGGCAGACAAGGCGGCACGGTTTCGCGCGCTGCATCAGCGGCCCGGCGCCTTCATCATTCCAAACCCGTGGGACGCCGGAACCGCGAAGCTGCTTGCGGCCATGGGTTTCGAAGCGCTGGCGACCACCAGCCTCGGGGTCGCCAACACGCTCGGCCAGTCCGGCATCAGCCTCGATGCCATCATCGAGAATTGCCGGGTGATATCGGAGGCCACCGATTTGCCCGTCAACGCGGACCTCGAGAATTGCGGCGCCGACGATCCGGCGACTGCGGCGAAGGCGATCGCGCGCGCGGCCGAAGCCGGCGTGGTCGGCGGGTCGATCGAGGATTCCACCGGCGATCGTGAGCATCCGATCTACGACTTCTCGCTCGCGGTCGAGCGGGTGCAGGCGGCGGTCGAGGCGGCGCGCGCGCTGCCCTTCCCGTTCACGCTGACGGCGCGGGCGGAAAACTTTCTCTGGGGACGCAAGGATATCGACGACACCATCAAGCGGCTTCAGGCCTTCGAGGCGGTCGGCGCCGACGTGCTGTATTCGCCGGGCCTCTACGATATCGGCACCATCAAGACCGTGGTCTCGGCGCTGCAACGACCGTTCAACCTGGTGATGGGCTTTGCCGATCCGACCCTGACGGTCGAGCAGATCGCGGCCGCCGGCGTCAAGCGCATCAGCGTCGGCGGCGCGATGCAGCGCCACGCGCTGAACGCCTTCCTGCGCGCCGCCCGCGAGATGAAGGACCAGGGGTCCTTCGGCTATGTCCGCGACATGGCCCCGGTGGCCGAGGTCAGGGCGGCGTTCAACGGGTCCGCTCTCGCCTGACGATGGCAAGCAGCGCGGGCGACCGAGTCGTCGCCAAGGACTGCATGCATGCCGGCGCCGCCTCGGGTTGCCTGAGGCGGCACGGAACACTATCTGTTGGGGTGCCGCCAACACCGCAAGCCCGGCCGTGGTGCCTGTAATCTCGACGATCCATGACAGCTCTCGGCTTGCAGCCGGCACCAGGTAATGCCAAGAGAGCGGGATCATGCCCCAAGATCACATTTCCAACGTCCTCGCCGAACGTTACGCCTCGCCCGCGATGCGCGCCATCTGGAGCGGCGAAGGCAAGGTTCGCCTCGAACGCGACTACTGGATCGCCGTCCTGAAGGCCCAGCGCGATCTCGGCATTGCGGTGCCCGATGGCGTGATCGAGAGCTACGAGCGGGTCAAGGACCAGATCGACCTCACGTCGATCATGCAGCGCGAGCGCGTCACCCGCCACGACGTCAAGGCCCGCATCGAAGAGTTTTGCGATCTCGCCGGTCACGAGCACCTGCACAAGGGCATGACCAGCCGCGACCTCACCGAGAATGTCGAACAGTTGCAGGTCTACCGCGCGTTGCAGCTGGTCGAGACCAAGAGCATCGCCGCGCTGGTCCGGTTTGCCAGGCGCGCGCAGCAATTGCGCGATATCCCGTTCACCGCGCGCACCCACAACGTGGCCGCGCAGGTCACCACGCTCGGCAAGCGCATCGCGATGTTCGGCGAGGAGATGCTGCTGGCGCATCAGGGCCTGGTCAACGTGCTGCAGACCTATCCGGCGCGCGGCCTGAAGGGCGCGGTCGGTACCCGTCTCGATCAGATCACCCTGTTCAACGGCGATGCCGCCAAGGCCCGCGCGCTCGAGCAGAATATCCTCGTGCATCTCGGCCTGCCGAAGGCACTGGATGCGGTCGGCCAAGTTTATCCGCGCAGCCTCGATTTCCGCGCGGTCAGCATGCTCACCGAGCTCGCCAGCGGTCCCGGCAACTTCGCCAAGACCATCCGCCTGATGGCCGGCCATGAACTCGCCAGCGAAGGTTTCGCCAAGGGCCAGGTCGGCTCCTCGGCGATGCCGCACAAGATGAACAGCCGCTCCTGCGAGCGCATCAACGGCCTGCATGTGATCCTGAAGGGCTATCTCGCGATGGCCGTAGGCCTCGCCGGCGACCAGTGGAACGAGGGCGACGTCTCCTGCTCGGTGGTCCGCCGCGTGATGCTGCCGGATGCCTTCCTCGCCATGGATGGTCTGCTCGAAACCCTGCTCACCGTGCTCGACCAGATGGAGGTGTTCGAGGCCGTGGTCGCGACCGAGCTCAACCGCTATCTGCCCTTCCTGCTCACCACCACGGTGATGATGGAAGCGGTGAAGAAGGGCGCTGGCCGTGAAGGCGCGCACGAGGCGATCAAGGAGCATGCGGTCGCCGCCATCGGCGACCTGCGCACCGGCAAGATCGTGCAGAACGACCTGCTGCAACGCCTCGCCGCTGATCGGCGTCTCGGCCTCAACGAAGCCGAATTGCAGCTGGTGCTGGAACAGGGCCGCGCCAATTCCGGCGACGCCGGCGCCCAGGTCGACTACTTCGCCGAGCAGGTCGACGCCCTGGCCAGGGCCAAGCCGGACGCGGCGAGCTACGCGCCGCGCGCGATCCTGTGAGGTTGGGCCGCGCATCCGACGGGCGCGCGGCCTCACTCAACGCGAATGGTAAGTAGCGAATAGCGCGTGGATTGGAAGCCACTCGCCGTTCGCTATCTCACCCTTCCTTGAAGCCGTATTCCGGCACGTTGCCGCTGGCGCCGTAATATTTGTACGGCAAGAACTTGCCGCTCATGGTGATCTTGACGCGATCGCCCTTCGGGTTCGGCAGGCGTTCCATCACCATGTCGAAGTCGATCGCCGACATGATGCCGTCGCCATATTCCTCCTCGATCAGCGCCTTCCACGCCGGTCCATTGACCATCACGAGCTCGTAGAAGCGATAGATCAGGGGATCGGTCGGCGGCATCGGCATGCCGCGCATCGGAGTCTCGTTGAGCATCGCGATCTCGGCCTTCGACAGCCCGAACAATTCGCCGGCATTGGCCGCCTGCGGCTTGGTCAGCTTCATCTGGCCTAGGATCGCGCCGGTGATCAGCACCTCGGAATAACCGCCGATCTTTTCGCAGATGTATTTCCAGGTCCAGCCCTTCTCGCGCTTGATGTCGAGCAGCTTCTCGGTGAGGTCTTCGCGTTTCATCAGGTTTCCTCCTCAGGCTTCAGCGCGCAACACTTTGCGCGGGATTGGGTTCAACGACGCGCGGCGGCGAGACGATCACCGGCTCGCCGAGGCCGGGCCGCACCGTCGGCACGTGGCGCGGATCGTGGTCGGTCATCTCAGCAGCAAAGCTCTTGCTGCGGCTGACCAGGAAATCCACGACATGATTGCGCAGCGCATAGTAGTAGGGATGCCGGTGCAGATCGATCCGGCCGCGGTCCTTGGGCAGCGGGTTTTCGACGATCTCGGCCAGCGCCGCCCCGGGGCCGTTGGTCATCAGGAAAATCTTGTCGGCGAGGAAAATCGCCTCGTCGACGTCATGGGTGATCATGAAGGTGGTCTGCCCGGTCTCCAGGCAGATCCGCCGCACCTCGTCCTGCAGCGTGCCGCGGGTCAGCGCGTCGAGCGCCGAGAACGGCTCGTCCATCAGCATGATCTTCGGCGTGATCGACAGCGCCCGCGCGATGCCGACGCGCTGCTTCATGCCGCCGGACAGTTCGGACGGATGCTTGTGCTCGGAGCCGGAGAGCCCGACCAGATCGATGAACTTCTGCGCGTGGGCCCTGACCCGGGCGCGATCCCATTTGCGCCATTTCGAGCTCACGGCATAGGCGACATTACCGAGCACTGTGCGCCACGGCAGCAGCGCATGGCTCTGGAAGATCACGGCGCGGTCGAGGCTGGTGCCCTCGATGCCCTGCCCGTCGACGATGACCGTGCCTTCGCTCGGCTCGTCGAGCCCGGCGAGGAGGTTCAGCACCGTGGTCTTGCCGCAGCCGGAATGCCCGATCACGCAGCCGAATTCGCCGCGCGCCATCGACAGCCAGAAATTCTCGAACACCGCCGTGGTGCCGCCGCCGGCGGCAGGATAACGCCGCGCGATGCCCTCGATGGAAATGAACTTGTCGGTCATCGCTACTCCGGAAACGTCACCATGCGCGTGAACCGCGCCAGAACCTGGTCGAGCAGCATGCCGACGAGGCCGATCAGCAGGATCGCGATGATCACATTGGTGATCGACAGATTATTCCACTCGTTCCAGACGAAGTAGCCGATGCCGGTGCCGCCGACGAGCATCTCGGCGGCGACGATCACCAGCCAGGCAATTCCGATCGAGATCCGCATGCCCGTGAGGATGGTCGGCGCCGCCGCCGGCAGGATCACCGTGAAGGCACGCCTGATGGTGCCGACCTCGAGCGTGCGTGCGACATTGATCCACTCCTTGCGCACGCCGGCGACGCCGAACGCGGTGTTGAGCAGCATCGGCCACACCGAGCAGATGAAGATCACGAAGATCGCCGAGATCGAAGAGTCATTGATGGTGTAGAGCGCCAGCGGCATCCAGGCCAGCGGCGAGATCGGCTTCAGCACCTGGATGAACGGATCGAGCGCCCTGCTGATCAAGGGCGACATCCCGATCAGGAAGCCGAGCGGGATCGCGACCAAGACCGCGATCAGATAGCCGAGCCCGACGCGCCCGATCGAATAGCCGAGCTGGATGCCGAGACCCTTGTCGTTCGGCCCGTTGTCATAGAACGGCCGCTTCAGGTGCTCCCACAGCTTGGCGCCGACATCGAGCGGACCCGGCATCGCGGATTTGCCCTGGGTCGCGGTCAGCCCCATCAGCTTGGCATATTCCGGACTCATGTTTGCCGCCGCGCCGGAGCCGCGGGTCGCGAGATGCCAAGCGGCAAGGAAGCCGGCGAGCAGCAAGATGGAGACGATCGCGGCGCGAAGGCGGAGGGAAAGCGTCATGCAGTAAGCCCCCTCAACCCGTCGTGCCGGCGAAGACCGGGACCCATACGCCGCACTCTCGCGGTGAGGCATGCGGGGAGACGCCGTGCGCAATCACCAACAGTCGTGGTTATGGGTCCCGGCCTTCGTCGGGACGACGACGAGGAAACAGCGATCCCCCTCACGACGACTTCCTGATCTTGAAGCTGGCGAGGTAATCATCGGGCGCCGCCGGATCGAAACTCTTGCCCATCACCGAGAATGATTTGTAGGCACTTGCCGGCGGGGTCAGCCCCATCTCAGCCATTACTTTCTTGGTGTCGGTGGCGAGATAGACCTGTTCGGCGACCGCCTTGTAGTCGACGTCGCCCTTGATCTGGCCCCAGCGCTTCATCTGGGTCAGCATCCACACCGCGAAGGACTGCCAGGGGAACGGATCGAAATCGACCCGCTTCGGATCGGTCTTCACTCCGCCGAGGCCGTCGGCATAGGTGCCGGTCAAAACCTGCTCCAGCACCGTCACCGGTGCGTTGATGTAATTGGCTGGCGCGATCGCTTCCGCAATCTGCTTGCGGTTCTCGGCTTTCGATGCGTAGCCGGTGGCATCGACGATTGCCCGCGTCAGCGCGGCGAACGAGTTCGGCGCCGTGGTGATGAATTCGCGGCTTGCGGCGAAGCTGCAACAGGGATGGCCGTCCCAGATCTCCTTGGAGAGGATGTGCAGGAAACCGGCGCCGTCATAGATCGCGCGCTGGCAGATATTGTCCGGCGCAAGAAAGCCATCGATATTGTCGGCACGCAGATTGGCGACCATCTCCGGCGGCGGCACCGAGCGAAGCTGCACGTCGGTATCCGGATCGAGCCCGTGCTCGGCGAGATAATAGCGCAGCAGGTAATTGTGCATCGAATAGTCGAACGGGATGGCGAACTTCATGCCCTTCCAGTCCTTCGGATCGCGCCTGTCCTTGTGCTTCATCGCCAGCGTGATGCCCTGCCCGTTGATGTTCTCGATCGCGGGCACCGTGAAAGGGATGGCATTGGCCCCCAAGCCAAGCGAGATCGCGATCGGCATCGGCGCCAGCATGTGGGCGGCGTCATATTCCTTGTTGATGGTCTTGTCGCGGATCACGGCCCAGCCGGCGGTCTTCACCACCTCGACGTTCAACCCTTGCTTGGCATAGAAGCCGAGCGGCGCGGCCATGATGATCGGGGTCGCGCAGGTAATCGGGATGAAGCCGACCTTGAGGTCCTTCTTCTCCGGCGGGCCCGCGTCAGCGAACGCATCCGTCGCCGTCTTCAGCGGGAAGAATTGCGACAGCGCGGCGAGCGCGGTCGCGGCCCCGACCGATTTCAGGAAGGCGCGGCGCGCAACGTCCTGCGGAAACACCGCCCGCATCACCGCGGAGGCGACGATGCCCTCATAGCGCTTCTCCTCGCTCACGACAGGCTCGCAGCGCAGCGTGCGCGCCGCGTGATCGTGCTCGGCGGCCGAGCGATGCAGCCCGCAGGCGCAGCCCGATCGCGCCAGCGCGTGGTCGGCGTCGAAGGGATCATCGAAAGTAGACATGCTGCGCCCCATTGTCGCACCGAAACGCAGAGAGCTCCGCGATCCGGTTGATTGATCGATGTCCGGCCGCGTTTTGCGCCGCCGGACACCGACAAACATGCAGGTTCTATGCCGCCTTGCCGGTCACGACCGCCGCGGTCGGCAAGCCTTCGTCGATCGGCAGCGCCGGGTCGCGCGACCACTCGTTCCAGGAGCCGAAGTACATCCGCACGTCCTTCACGCCGGCGTTCTTCAGCGCGAGGAAAGTGTTGGAGGCGCGCGCACCCTTGAAGCAGTACAGATAGACCGGCGTGGTCTGCGAGATGCCGACGGTGGCGCATTCGGCGAGGATCTCGTCCTTCGACTTGAAGCGCGGACCCTCGCCGGTTGGCTTCATCATGCGGTACCATTCGAGCCACACCGCGCCCGGGATGCGGCCCTTGCGCGGGCAGAAATCCTTCCCATAAGGAGACGAGCTTTCGCCGATCCACTCATCGACGTCGCGCACGTCGAGGATCGCGACGCCCGGCTTGTCGAGCGCCGCCAGCATCGCCTTGGCGTCGATCATAATGTCGCCGGCCTCCGGCACGATCGCGAACGCCGCCTTCACCGGCACCGTGACGTCGGTTGTGACGGGAAGGTCGGCCGCCTTCCAGGCTTCGAAGCCGCCATGCAGCACTTTGATCTTGGGATAGCCCAGCATGGTCAGCAGATAATAGCCGCGGCAGGACTGGCCGAAGCCGGAATTCATCGATTGCTCGTAGATCACGGCGGTCTCCTTGCCGGACAGACCCGCCCCGCCGAAGGCATCGGCGAACTTGGTCTTCAGCTCGTGGATGCCTTCCGGCGTCGAGGTCGCAAGGAACGTGAAGATGTCATGCACATTGACGGCACCCGGCAAATGACCGGCCGCATAGGCATCCGGATTCCGGGTGTCGATGATGACACACGGTTCTTTCTTGACGAGGTCGGCAAGTTCGCCGGCGGTGATCAGAACGTCCGTCATGGCAGCCTCTCCTGTTGCGTGGTTGCTAGTCTTGGTGGTCCCGAACTTTCTTCACGCGTCCGCCAGCATCTTGCGCAGCTGCTTGGTGGCGGGCGTGACGATGGCGACGAAATAGGCTTCGCGCAGCCGGCGCTGGGCGCGGTGGCTCATCAGATAGCCGCGCGCGCCGCAATGGAGCATCGCGGCATGCGCGACCGCGACGCTGGCATCGCCGATGCGCAAGCGGAGCGCGACGACGCGGCGCCAGTAGCTGTCGTCCTCGTTGTAAGGATCGCGCGCCAGGGTCATCGCCTCCTTCTCGAACTCGGCGTAGAGTTCGCGGAATTGCAGCGGCTGCTGCGGTAGATAGCGGTTGACGTGGCCGAGCGGTGCGTGGACCTCGTCCATGATGTTGATGCAGTCCTTCATCAGCCCGAGGCCCATGCCGGTCTGCAGCAGAATGAAGCCGGCGCGGATCTTCTTGACGAAGGGCGCGGCGGGCTCGGCCAGGACCAGTTCGTCCGGCACGAAGGCATCGCGGAACTGGACGCCGTAGGTGCCGGTGCCGTCCATTGCGAGGAACGGTTTGCACGGCTGCAGCGTGATCGCGGGATCGGCGCAGTCGGCGAGGAACATGACTGTCCGCCCCTGGCCGCCTGTGCCGTCGTCGTCCTCGCGCTCGAAGATCGTGCCGAAATAGTGGTCCGGCCCGAGATTCGACACCCAGGGCAACGCGCCGCGCACGATGTAACCGCCGTCGACCTTGCGTCCCTTGAGTTTCAGCCGCTCGATGCCGAAGAAGCTCTTCATCGGATTGGACAGCCCGGTGCCGCCGAGCATCCGCCCACTGGAGAAACCATCGCCGAACCGCGCAGCGAGCTTCATGTTGGTGGAGTTGGCGGCGTACCAGACCAGCGTGTTCTGGCACCAGGCCATGAAGGCGGTGGCGCCGCAGACCTCGCCGATCGCGGCCATCGCCTGGATCGCACAACGCAGGTCGGCCGGCCCCTCCTGCGGCACGTGGCTGCTCCAGGTGCCGACCTCACCAAGCCGGCGCAGGAATTCGCTCGGATAGACCGAGCCGGCGTCGATCGCGGAGGCAAGCGGCGCCAGCTCGTGACGGGCGAGGCGCGCAACCTCGTCGGCAATGGTCGGTGCGGGATCTTGAGCCGCGACCCGCGATAAAGCCAGTGAACCCATGGACGGTCTCCGCACCTTGAATTGCCGGTCGCGCGTCTAAGCGCTGACCTCGAGATTGACGGGACGGGTGAAGGTGTTGGCGACCGGCGACCACTTCTTCACATGCGCCACCAGCGCATCGATCTCTTGCTGCGGCACGCCCTCGCACTCCATGTCCACCTTGACGCGGACGTCGGTGAAGCCGACCGGCTTCTCGCTGACGTCGCCGGTGCCCCACACCGCGGTGATGTTGAGGTCGCCCTCGAGCTCCAGCTCGAGCTTGTTGACGATCCAGCCGCGATGCACGGCGTTGGCGTGCAGGCCGACCGCGAGGCAGGAGCCGAGCGCGGCGAGCGAGGCTTCCGAGGGATTGGGCGCGGTGTCGTCGCCGAGCAGCCCCGGCGGCTCGTCGACGATGTAGGGCGCAAGGTTGCGGATGTAGTTGGCGTGGCGGAACTTGCCCTCGGCCACCGTCTTGCACTTCAAGGTCTTGATCACCTTTGGATTGGCCTTGCCGTTGGCAATGAGCTGCTCAAGGCCGCCTTTGTCGATCGGCGCGAGGCAGCCGGTCAGAGCGGTTTTCTGGGCGACAGCGGTCATCAGTTTTCTCCCTGGGAGCGATGGAAATGGTCAGGATACCGAACGGTCTGTTTCCTGCACGAAGCGTGCCAGAGCCGACCCAAATCAAAAGGCGAAATCCCGCAGGCGCTTAGGTGACCCTGCCCGCTGATTGATCAGGGGGGTGGTGCTCAATCGCCAAGCAAATGCCGCGGGCTGGCGATTATTTTCAGCGCATGGACCGCGCATGAAGATGCGACTTGATGATTTCGCCGTGCTCCGATTTACTGCCGCGCATGGCCAAATCGCTTGCGAAGAAAAAACCTGCCGCGGCCTTCGCCGCCGGCGACGACGAATCCGCGCGCGGGCGCCTGCTCAACGCGGCGACCAGGCTGTTCTGCAAGAACGGCATCAACGCCACCGGCATCGATGCGATCATCGACGAGGCGGGAACCGCCAAGACCACGCTCTACAAATTGTTCGGCTCCAAGACCAATCTGGTCCACGCCGTGTTGGAGAGCGAAGGCAAGCAGTGGCGCGAATGGTTCATCGGCGCGATCGAGGCCGGCGGCGGCGATCCGCAGACCAAGCTGGCGCGGATCTTCCCCGCCCTCAAAACCTGGTTCGCCGAGGAGCGCTTCTACGGCTGCCCGTTCATCAACGCGGTCGCCGAGCACGACAAGGATGCCAAGCAGTTCCGCAACATCGCGCTCAAGCACAAGAAGGTGGTGCTGGCGCATATCGAGAAGCTCGCCGCCGACATGGGCGCCACGGAGCCCGCCGTGCTGGCGCATCAGCTCGCGCTGCTGATCGACGGCGCGATCGTCGCCGCCATGGTGTCATGCGATCCCACTGTCGCCGACACCGCGGGCCTTGCTGCGGGCAATTTGTTCGTCCCGGCGAAGGTGAAGAAAGTGAAGCGCGCGGCCGAACAGCTCGTCGCGGTCTAGGCTGCCGACCGCTTCTCCACGGTCGCGATGCCGCGCAGCAGGCGACCGAGCAGGTCCGAGCCGGTGATGATGCGCTTCTGCCCGCTCCACACCAGGATCAAATCGTGCTCGATGACGTCGTCGCCGGGCGTTTCCGGCACCACCTTCATCAACCCGATGACATCGCCAAGCCGCGCCTTGCTGTCGCGCACGATGATCGGCCGGTGCCAATAGGCGGTCGGATCGCTCTCGAGTTGATTGAACAGCGCATCGCGCAGGAAGTGATGGGCATCGAGCACGAACACCGGCTCACCGGCGAGATCGGTCACGATCACCCATTTCATCCCCGACGCATCGATCCGGCGCAGGAACGGATCGTCGGGGACGCGGTCGAATTTCGGCAGCACGCATCGCTGATTGGCGAGCGGCAGGCTCAGGATGCTGGCGGGATCGATCACCTCGCCCTCGTCGCAGACCGAGATATCGTCGAGATCGAGGAAGTTTTGCGCCCCGACTGCCTCCACCTTGCTGATATCGCCGCCGTCGACGACGTGCCGGGCGATCATCTACCGGATGTCCTGCTCGCGCAGATAGGTGATGCCTTCAGAGCCGAGCCACCAGTCGAGCACCATCGCCGTCGGCTTCGCCAGCGGAAACAGCATCACGCGATAGAAATTCAGGAACGGCAGGAAGCGCGCCGTCATCGCCAGCGCGTTGCGCGAGAAATAGGCTTGCGGGAATATCTCGCCGAGCAAGGTGATGGCGAAGGCCGAGAACAGGAACGCGCCGACGCCGGCGAGAACCGAATCCGACAGCAGTGTCAGCAGCACGTTGGTGGTGACATTGCCCCGGATGATGGTCGCGAGAATCTGGTTGGAATTCCGGCGAAGCTCGAGCACGCGTGCCGCGTTGGCATTGCCGCTGTCCGCCTCGATCTGAAGCCGCAACAGGCTGAGGCTGAAGACCGCGAGGTTGAGGCCGGCGAACAACGCCGATTGCAGAATGCAGGCGGCGATCCCGATCCAGGTCGCGATGATCTCAAGATAAGCCATGGATGCCCCGGCCCGCTGTTGCGACGGTTCGCCGCCATCACAGTCGAACGAGGTGACAGCCGAATGACCGCGCCGTGA
>CALRXG020000031.1:0-25678 GCA_943372075.1 Bordetella parapertussis
TGCCTTTTCGATGCTGTACGCGATCCTCTGCTATCATGACGAAGACCTGGTCGGTTCCTGGAGCAAGGAACACGACGCCTCGGTCATGCAGAAACTGTCCGTCGTGCAGGACAAGCTCGCCAGGCAGGGCAAGCTCGGCCCGGTGGCCCGGCTGCTGCCGACCACCGCCGCGACCACGCTGCGCAAGGAAAACCCGCCGCTGGTGCTCGACGGCCCGTTCGCCGAAACCAAGGAGCAGCTGCTCGGCTTCTACCTGGTCGACGCCAAGAACCTCGACGAGGTGCTCAACATCGCGCGCGACCTCGGCGAGGCCAATCCCGGCGGCACCTATGAGATCCGCCCGGTCGGCCACTTCACGCCGGGGAGCGCAAAGCCGTGAGCGTGACCGACACCGCCTGGATCGACGCCGCACTGACATCGGCGCGTCCCCAGGCGGTCGGCGCGCTGCTGCGCTACTTCCGCAATCTCGATACCGCCGAGGAGGCCTTCCAGAACGCCTGCCTGCGCGCGCTGAAGAGCTGGCCGCAGAACGGCCCGCCGCGCGATCCTGCGGCGTGGCTGATCATGGTCGGCCGCAATGTCGCGATCGACGACATCAGGCGCAGCAAGAAGCAGGAGGCGCTGCCCGACGACGACCGGGCGATCTCCGATCTCGACGACGCCGAGGACGAGATCGCCGAACGGCTCGACGGCTCGCATTACCGCGACGACATCCTGCGGCTGTTGTTCATCTGCTGCCACAAGGACCTGCCGGGGACGCAGCAGATCGCGCTGGCGCTGCGCATCGTCTCCGGCCTCACGGTGAAGCAGATCGCGCGCGCCTTCCTGGTCTCGGAAGCCGCGATGGAGCAGCGCATCACCCGGGCCAAGACGCGCGTCGCCGATGCCAACGTGCCGTTCGAGACACCGGGCGCGGTCGAGCGCAGCGAGCGGCTCGCCTCGGTCGCCGCGATGATCTATCTGATCTTCAACGAGGGCTATTCGGCGAGCGGTGATACCGCGGATATCCGCTCGCCGCTGTGCGAGGAGGCGATCAGGCTCGCCCGCCTGCTGCTGCGGCTGTTCCAGAGCGAGCCGGAGATCATGGGGCTGACCGCGTTGCTGCTGTTGCAGCACGCCCGCGCCGCCGCGCGCTTCGATGCGGACGGCCAGGTGGTCCTGCTCGACGACCAGGACCGCGGTCTGTGGAATCAGAAGCTGATCGCCGAGGGCCTCGCGCTGATCGACAAGGCGATGCGCCATCGCCAGAGCGGGCCCTATCAGGTCCAGGCCGCGATCGCAGCGCTGCACGCCCGCGCGGAGAAGCCCGAGGATACCGACTGGACCCAGATCGATCTGCTCTATGGCGCGCTCGAACTCATGCAGCCGTCGCCGGTGATCACGCTCAACCGTGCGGTTGCGGTCTCCAAGGTGCAGGGTCCCGAGGCCGCGCTCGAAATGATCGAGCCGTTGGCGCCGCGGCTTGCCAACTACTTCCACTATTTCGGTGTGCGCGGCGCCTTCCTGATGCAGCTTGGCCGCAACGAGGAGGCCCGTGTCGCCTTCGACCGCGCCATCGCGCTCGCCAACACAACGGCTGAGGCCGCCCATATCCGCATGCACATCGACCGCCTGATGCGCGACAGTCAGCCGCGCAATGTGAAGGCAAAGTAGCGGCGCACAGCTTCCGTCTTTCAAGCTCAGGCTGAGAGACTTCCCGCGTGACACCCCTCTCCCTAACCCTCCCCCGCAAGGGGGGAGGGAACCCTTTCGCCGGTGCTTCTCTCACACCCGCGCAGGGCCATCGCCAATCAATTGCGTGAGGTGAGCACGATGGTCAGGCTCCCTCCCCCCTTGCGGGGGAGGGTGGGGAGAGGGGTAAGCCCCGGACGAGATCATCAGTGGCCTCGGCAATTCAGTCGCACGGTCCGGGCTTTCGCCGTTCGCAAAATTCTTGCCGCGATCTGTCGGCCGCGCATCGCCCCGTTCGTCTTGATGACAGAGCATCACCAAGCGTTACGGAGCCTGCCATGCCGACGATCGTCGACACCGAAGTCTCGAAGCCCGCCCGGATCACCGGCCGCGTCATCAGCGGCGTGGTCGTCCTCTTCCTGCTGCTCGACGGCGCGATCAAGCTGGTGCCGTTGCCGGTCGTCACCGAGACCTTGGACAGGATGGGCTGGGGCGCGAGCGATACGCTGGCGCGCAGCCTCGGCATCATCACCATCGTTTGCACGCTGCTCTACTCGGTGCCGCCGACCTCGATCCTCGGCGCCATCCTGCTCACCGGCTATCTCGGCGGCGCGATCGCATCGCATGTGCGGATCGACAGCCCGCTGTTCTCCCATACGCTGTTCGGGCTTTATCTCGGCCTGATGGTGTGGGGCGGGCTCTATCTGCGCGACGGCAATCTGCGTGCGCTGCTGCCGTTCCGCCGCTAAGCGTCTTGTTTGACGCGCTCGCTTGAAAACGCTCTCGTTGTTCGATTCATCTTCCGGAGACCATCATGTTCGAGACCATTGCCATCGTCGCCGTCATCCTTGCGATCGCGATCGCCGTCGTCCTCATCCTCGCGGCGACCAAGCCGAGCACGTTCCGCGTCACGCGTGCGACCAGCATCAACGCGCCGGCCGAACGGATCTTTGGACTGATCGATGATTTCCGTCAGTGGACGGTCTGGTCACCCTACGAGAACCGGGACCCGGACATGAAGCGTATCTACAGCGGCGCCGGGTGCGGGCAGGGCGCGGCCTATGCCTGGGAGGGCAACAAGAATGTCGGCGCCGGCCGCATGGAAATCCTGCAATCCGCCGCGCCGTCCAAGATCGTCATCAAGCTGGATTTCCTGAAGCCGTTCGAGGGTCACAACACCGCGGAGTTCACAATGCTGCCGCAGGGGAATGCGACCAGCGTCACATGGACCATGTATGGTCCGGCCGTCTTCATGTCGAAGGTGATGCAGGTGTTCATGAACCTGGACCACATGATCGGCAGGGATTTCGAAGTCGGCCTCGCCAATCTGAAGAAGCTGACGGAAAAATAGCGCACTTTCGAGCGAAGTCGTTACGGGTTCGCCTCAGAAACGCGCCGAAACCAGAAATGACTCAAGGGAGCATGCGATGCAGGTCAACCCCTATCTCTCCTATGACGGCAATTGCGGCGCCGCGCTGAAATTCTACGAGAAGGCCCTCGGCGCCCGCATCGAGGAATCCTTTCCCTATGGCGAGGGTAATGCCGAAATGCAGACCCCGCCGGGCTGGAAGGACAAGATCATGCACGCCCGCCTCACGATCGACGGCGAGATCATCATGGCCTCCGACGCACCGCCCGGCCATTTCCAGAAGCCGCAGGGCTTTCACGTCGCGCTGCAGGTCGAAGATCCCGCCGAGGCCGAACGCCGCTTCACGGCGCTGTCCGAAGGCGGCGCGGTCACCATGCCGTTCGGCAAGACCTTCTTCTCGAACGGCTTCGGCATGTGCGTCGATCAGTTCGGCATCCCCTGGATGGTGAACTGCCCGGCGCAGATGTAGGCCGAGCCAATCCGCTTGCTTGCACTGAGAGGTGGTGCGCGCAGCTCCATCCCCGTCATTGCGAGCGAAGCAATCCATTACTCTCTAAGCGGAGAAATGGATTGCTTCGCCGTTTTGCTCCTCGCGATGACGGTTGCGTAAACTGTCTCACCTGCACCGCGGATAAATCGCGGCGAGCTCGCGGCCGCGCAGCAGCAGCAGGCGCGAGGTCAGCCCGCCGCGGCGGATGATCCAGCCGCGCACCGGCGCCGGATAGGCTTCGAGCACCGCCTCGGATGCCTCCGGCTCCGCATAGGTGCGGCCGCGCCGGTCGATCGAGCGCGCGGCATGAAAACCGAGCACCGCGCGCCGGGTCACGCAGATGCGATCGCCCGGCACCATCGAGAGCACCAGGGTGCAGGCCGACAGGCACGGCCCGTCGATCACCACGCGTTCGCCGGACTCGCGCACCTTGTCGAACAGGTCGATGAACGGGCCGACCTGTCCGCCGGGGCTGGCGAGAATGCGAACGTCGGCCTGCGCGCAGCTCACCGTTGCGCAGAGAGCTGCCGCCGCAACAAGTGTTTTCATGAGCGCCATCCCTGCCGCCGATGCGGTCGAGGACCGCCGCATCCGAAGCCGCAAGGCTCGCGCCGGAATGGGGCATCGTCAAGACCGATGCCCCATGGCCATCATGGATCGGTTCAGGCGGTCCGGTTCTTGAGCGCGCCGACGATCGCGGTGAGCACCGCGCCGGCAACGCCGCCGCCGGCGACCTGCCCGATGATGCTGCCGATGTCGGGCGTAGCGCCGGAATTGGCGAGCAGCGGGATCAGCATGCCGAGAAGCTGTCCGCCCGCGCCGCCGCCGATGGCGCCAGCGATGGTGTTTCCAAGCGTGCCGAGATCGATGTTCTTGGCCGCTCCCGCGGCGACATTGCCGCCAACGGCTCCGCTGATGATCTGAATGATCAGATTGATGAGAACTCCCGACATGACGTGGCTCTCCCCGGTATCTGTTTCAGCATGGCCGGGCGCCGGCCGGCGCCCTCCGGCGCGAAGGTTAGGCCACCGCCGCGCGGAGGTCATGCTGCGCACGCGAAGATTGCGGGCTCGCGCGGCCGGTATGCACCGACTTTTTGCCCGACTTGCCCGATGGCGCCCGGCCTCAATCGGCGCCGGAGACGCCGGCCTCGGCAAACGTCGCCATGCCGCCGTGGCAGGCCAGCGCCGCGCGCAGCAAGAGGATGGCGACGCCCGCACCTGAGGCTTCGCCGAGCCGCATCTCGAGATCGAGCAGCGGGGCGAGGGCGAGGTCGCGCAGCAATTCGCGATGGCCGAGCTCGGCCGACACATGCCCGGCGCGGCAATGCGCGAGGCCATCGGGTGCAAGCCTCGCCAGCGGCAGCACAGCGGAGGTCGCGACGAAGCCGTCCAGCAGCACCGGGATCGATCTGGCGCGCGCCGCCAGCACGGCGCCGAAGATCGCCGCGAGTTCGCGGCCGCCGAGTGCCACCGCGACGGCGAGGGGATCGTCGAGCAGGTTGCGATGCATCTTGAGCGCGGTATCGATCGTGGTGCGCTTGCGCAGCAGGCCGGCATCGTCGACGCCGGTGCCGCGGCCGGCCCAGCGCGCGCCGCGCCCGCCCATCAATGCCGCGCACAGCGTCGCGGCCACCGTGGTGTTGGCGATGCCCATCTCGCCGACCACCAGCAGGTCGCATTGCTCCGGCACCGCGCGCCAGCCGGTGTCGAGCGCGACCAGGAAGTCGGCGCCATCCATCGCCGGCGCCATCGTGAAATCGCGGGTCGGTCGCGCGAGCTCGAGCGGCTCGACGCGCAGCTCGGCGCCGGCAAGCCTGGCGATCTGGTTGATCGCAGCACCGCCGGCGGCGAAGTTCGCCACCATCTGCGCGGTGACCTCGGACGGGTAGGCGGAGACGCCGCGCTCGGCAATGCCGTGATTGCCGGCGAACACCGCGATCGTGACCCGATCGAGCCGCGGGATTTCGCGCCGCTGCCAGCGCGCCAGCCAGATCGTCACCTCTTCCAGCCGGCCGAGACTGCCCGGCGGCTTGGTCAGGTTCTGCTGGCGCTGCGTGGCGGCCATAGCAGCCGCCTCGTCACCCGCGGGCAGGTCGCGACAAAAGCTGCGAATGTCGTCTAGTGTATTGAACTGCATGCGATTCCCTCGTCGAGCGGGCCGCAAGCTAAAGCATGATCCGGAAAACTGAGAAGCGATTTTCCGAAAAGATCATGCCCAAACAAGAAGCTAAAGCGCGAACTCATCGCGCTTTAGTGCAATTTCAAGGCCTTCACCATGAATCAATGGCTCGACGATCTCAGGATTGCCACGGCCTTTCTGACCCGGTTGCCGATGCCGCATCCGGACGGCGCGCGGCCGGAGAGTTTTGCCCGGGCACAGCGGCTGTTCCCGCTGGTCGGCGCCGGCATCGGGGCCGCGGTCGGCCTGTTCTGCCTGCTGCTGCGGGCGATCGGCGTGCCGGACCTTGCCGCGGCGGCGCTCGCGCTCGGCGGGGCTGCGCTGCTCACCGGTGCGTTGCATGAGGACGGGCTCGCCGATGTCGCCGACGGCTTCGGCGGCGGCCGCGATGTCGCGGCCAAGCTCGAGATCATGCGCGACAGCCGGCTCGGCACCTATGGCGCGCTGGCGCTGGTGGTGAGCTTTGCTACCAAGCTCGCCGCACTGGCTGCGCTTCCCGATGGCGTGGTGATACAGAGCCTGATCGCGGCGCATGCGCTCGGTCGCGGCGTGCTGCCGTGGATCGCGATCAGCCTGCCTTACGCGCGCAAGGACGGGCTCGCCGCCAATGCGGGCCGGCCCGACGGCACGATCGCCGTGGTCGCGGCCGGCATCGCGCTCGTGATCGCAATCCTTGCCCTGCCGCTCGGCAGCGCGCTGCTGGCGGCGACCGCGGCCGGCGCGAGCGCGCTGATCATGATGCAGTTGGCAAGGCGTCAGATCGGCGGCCAGACCGGCGATGTGCTTGGCGGTGCCGAGCAGGTCGCGGAGACCGCGATCCTGGTGCTGCTCGCGGCGCGGCTGGGGTAGGCGAACAATGGATCGCGAAACGCATCTCTGGCTGATCCGCCACGCACCGGTCGATGGCCCGCGCGGCGTGATCCACGCGCCCGATGCGCCGGCCGACCTTGACGATGTTGCCACATTCGCCGCGTTGCAGGCACGGCTGCCGAGCGGCGCTCGCACAGTTTGCAGCCCGGCGCGGCGGACCCGTGAGACCGCGGCGCGGCTTGGCCTCGCGGCAACCGAGGACGACGCCTTTCGCGAGCAGGATTTCGGCAGCTGGACCGGCCGCCGCCACAGCGAGATCGAGCAAGAACTCGGCGCGGAAACCTATCGCATATTCTGGCAATCGCCGGGGACCAATCGGCCGCCGGGTGGCGAAAGCTTTGCCGACCAGATCGCGCGGGCGCGAGATGGGTTTGCTCGCCTGCCTCCCGGCGATGTCGTGCTCGTCGTGCATTCCGGCACCATCCGCGCGATCCTCGCGATCGCGCTCGAGCTGACGCCGGAGCATGCGCTGCGCTTCGTGATCGATCCGCTGTCGCTGACGCGGATCGACCGGTTGGAGCATGCGTGGCGCGTGGTCGCGGTGAACGAGCGCTAAGAGTTTTGCTGCGCTATTAGATCCGTCACCCTGAGGTGTGAGCCTTGCGGTGCAATTGCGTTGCTGGGCGAGCCTCGAAGGGTGCACGGCCACCAGCCGGGCCGTCGATCCTTAGAGACGGCCGCTTCGCGGCCTCGTCAGGATGACGGTGATGGAGTGAGTATATTACACTACCCATTCCGCCGCTCGCCGCGCAGCGTCGGCAAGCCGATGCCGGCGGCGTCGAAGCCGCCGTCGACGGCGAGGATCTGCCCGGTGATGTAGCTCGCGCGGTCCGAGCACAGGAAGAAGATCGCGTCCGCCAGCTCCTCCTCCAGCCCGTAGCGGTTGAGCGGGATCGCGTCGTGATAGTCGGCGCGGATCTCCGAAGTGTGCACCGCCTTGGCCATCGCGGTCTCGACCGGCCCGGGCGCCACGCCGTTGACGCGGATGCCGAGCGCGGCGAGCTCGACCGCGAGCTGCTTGGTGAGATGCGCGAGGCCGGCCTTGCTGGTGCCGTAGGCCGAGCGCAGCGTCGAGGCGCGCACCGCCGAGATCGAGGTGATGTTGACGATCGCGCCGCCGCCATGCTCGCGCATCAAGGGCGCGGCCGCCTTGGTGCACAGGAACGGGCCGGTGAGATTGACCGCCATGATCCGGCTCCAGTCGGCGTCCGAGGTCTCCAGCACCGGTGCGAACACTGCGACGCCCGCATTGTTGACCAGCGCGTCGAGCCGGCCGAAACGGGCCGAGATCGCGGCCATCGCCTTGGCCACGCCATCGGCGTCGGACACGTCGCAGGTCAGCGCCAGCGTCGCGTCGAGCTGCTTGAGCGCCGCAACGGCGTTTTCCAGCAATGCTCCCTCGATGTCGAGCAGCGCGACGCGCCAGCCGTCGGCGAGAAAGCGTTTCGCCGCGGCCAGCCCGATGCCGCGCGCGGCGCCGGTCACGAGTGCGACTTTTTGTGCGGAAGGTGTCATCGGGCGGTCCATCGGTTCAGGCAGCAAGTCCCGACCGTCTGCGACCTTTATGCAGAGGTGTCAACCCGATGGAGATGCCTGATCATTCTTGCGTCGAAAGGCGCGTCTCGAAGGATGCGCGGCGACCAGCCCGGGCCGCTCATCCTTCGAGGATCGCACCGTCGCCTACGCCGCGAGTTCGGCGGAGGCGCGCTGCATGTTGGTCGACATGTCCTGGGTCACGATGCTCTGCTCCTCGACCGCGGCGGCGGTGGAGGTGATGTACTCGTTGACGCCGGCGATCGCAGCCTTGATCTCGGAGAGCGAGCTTGCCACCGCGGCGGCGATGGAGTTCAGCGCATCGATTTCCGAGGAGATCGTGTCGGTCGCCTGCTTGGCCTGGTTGGCGAGGCTCTTCACCTCGGAGGCCACGACTGCGAAGCCGCGGCCTGCCTCGCCCGCGCGCGCGGATTCGATCGTGGCGTTGAGCGCGAGCAGGTTGATCTGCCCGGTGATGCTCGAGATCATCTCGACGATGCCGCTCATCGCCTGCGCCGCCGCATTGAGCCTCTGCGCCTCGCCGTCGGCGGCCTCGACGCGTCCGGAGGCGACCGCGGCGTTCTGCTTCGACTTGGTCATGGTCTCGGAGATCTCGCGGATCGAGGCGCTCATCTCCTCGCTGCCGGCGGCAACCGCCTCGATCAGGCCGCGGGCGCTCTCGGCCTTCTTGCGGCCGATCGCCTGCGCAGTGATGTCGGTGGCGTATTTCACGACCTTGTACGGTTTACCGTTGAGATCGAGGATCGGGTTGTACGAGGCCTGGATCCAGATCTCGCGTCCGCCCTTGGCGATGCGCTTGTACTCGGCGGCCTGGAATTGGCCGCGGTTGAGCGAGTCCCAGAACTCGCGATAGGCCGCCGAACTCGCCTCGGAGGGCTCGACGAACATGCTGTGATGCTTGCCTTGGATCTCGGGAAGAGAGTAGCCCAGCGCAGCGAGGAAGTTCGGATTGGCGTTGCGGATCGTGCCGTCCATGTTGAACTCGATCACCGCCTGCGACTTGCCGATCGCGTCGATCTGGCCGTCATTGTCGGCGGCTTTCAGCTTCTGCTGGGTGACGTCGGTCGCGAACTTGACGACCTTGAACGGCTTGCCGCGCTCGTCGAGGATCGGATTGTAGCTGGCAAGGATCCAGATCTCCTTGCCGCCCTTGGCGACCCGCTTGAACTCGCCGCCCTCGAATTCGCCCCGGTTCAGCCGCGCCCAGAATTCGCGATAGCCTGCGCTGTCGCGATCGGCCGGCGGCATGAACATGCTGTGATGCTTGCCTTGAATCTCGGCGAGCGCGTAGCCCATTGCGCCGAGGAAGTTCTCGTTGGCGGTGACGATGGTACCGTCCATGTTGAACTCGATCACCGCCTGCGCACGGCCGATCGCGGCGATCTTGCCGGCATCTTCCATGCTGTGCATCTTCTGCGCGGTGACGTCGGTGGCGAATTTGATGACGCCGACCGGCTTGCCGTTCTTGTCCATGATCGGGTTGTAGGAGGCCTGGATCCAGATCTCGCGGCCACCCTTGGCGACGCGCTTGTATTGTGCGGCCTGGTGCTCGCCGCGATTGAGGCTCGCCCAGAACGCGCGATAATCGTGACTGTCGCGCGTGGTAGGATCGACGAACATGCTGTGGTGCTTGCCCCTGATCTCGTCGAGCGAGTAGCCCATCGCGTTCAGGAAATTCTCGTTTGCGGTGACGATGGTGCCGTCGAGCTTGAACTCGATGACCGCCTGCGACTTGCCGATCGCTGCGGCTTGCGCCAACGCATTCTCGATGTTGGCCTTGTTGCTGAACGTAAACATCAGGGCTCCGTGAAGGTTCAAAAAAAGACGGGGATGGGAAAAGCAGATCGCGGCAACTCACGGAAAGGTTGCAGCGAGCCGTTTAGCATCGGTAAAGCCTGCGCTGCGCGTACGCGTGGCACGAACTGCATAACGCGTTGCGCGGTGTGCACATCTATCTCAACTTGCGAAGCAATTTTTTGATATGCACGCTATCATCCATATTCGGCATGCGACGTTCACCGTAGTCATACGGACGAAAATCGATCAGAATTTTCGTCGGATGCGAATGATCCGAAGCGCGCTCATTCACCAGGTCTGATAGGTCCATTACGAAGATTGATATCGCGTCCAATGTCGCGGATCGATCGAGCCGTTCGATTCGCGTTGTCGCCGGACGCGTGTTGCGCCGCGACGCGGCGTGAGACGACCTGCTCCGCGCAAGTTGGAGATATTTTGTCGTGCGAGATGTCGGCAGGGCGGTCGCCGGTTCGTCCTCCGGGCACTGTTTCGCCCATGGAGTTCTGATGTCGCTCACCTTGCATTATCATCCGCTGTCCTCGTTCTGCTGGAAGGCGCTGGTCGCGCTTTATGAGAACGGCGCGCCGTTCACCCCGAACATGGTCAATCTCGGCGATCCCGCCGAGCGCGCGGCGCTGCTCGCGCTGTGGCCGATCGGCCGCTTTCCCGTGCTCCGCGACGAGAGGCGCGGCGAGACTGTCCCCGAATCGAGCATCGTCATCGAATATCTCGACCGGCACTATCCAGGCACCGTCAGACTGATTCCAGAGGACCCGGACCTCGCGCTACAGACCCGGCTGCGCGACCGCTTCCTCGATCTCTATGTCCATCTGCCGCTGCAGAAGGTCGTCGGCGATCGGCTGCGGCCCGCAGACAGCAAGGATCCCCATGGCGTCGCTGAGGCACGGAGCCAGCTTCGCACCTCCTATGCGATTCTCGACCGGCAACTGGCGCATGCCGGCTGGATGATGGGCGAGCAGTTTTCGCTGGCGGATTGTGCCGCCGCGCCGGCGCTGTACTATGGCAACAAGGTCGAGCCGATCGGGGATGACCAACGACATCTGGCGGCCTATCTCGCACGGCTGACGGCGCGGCCGTCCTTCGCGCGCGTCCTCAAGGAAGCCGAGCCCTATTTCGGCATGTTCCCGAAGGAAAACTGACCCGACAAGGAACCGAGGTCAGGTCGGGCTGAGAAATATTTTTCAGCCCGATGTCGCGTTCGGGCCGTTCCATTCGTCATCTGCCTGAGGCCTGGGTTCTGGAGCGACCGCTCCAGTGGCCCGGGTGACCTGTGTGGAGACGACATGGCTGCAGCTGGCAACAGGGCGGAGATCATCCGCAAGCTCTTCGCCGCCTATCTCGCCAATGACCGCGCGAGCATCGAGGCGGCGTTCGCGGAGGATTTCCGCTTCTCGACGCCCTATGGCGAGAACATCGACAAGCCGCGCTATTTCGCCGAGTGCTGGCGCGACAGCGACTGGATCGGCCGCCACGAGATCGAGCGCATCATGGTCGACGGCCCCGAGGCCTTCGTCACCTATCGCTGCGTCGCCCGCGACGGCAAGAGCTTCCGCAACACCGAGTTCTTCGTGTTCGACGGCGACAAGGTGTCGCGCATCGACGTCTATTTCGGCCCGTCGCATCAGGACGGTGCGCTCGTCAGGCAGGAGCGATAGGCATTCGTCGCGATGGTGCTCGCGCGGCCGCCTGATCGTCATGGTCAGCGAGCCTCAATAAGGAAACTCGGACATGTCTGTACTAAGCGAGAACGGCAATCTGTCGCGGCCACGGCTCGGACGCATGCACGAGGTGCTGGCGCGCCATGTCGACGCGGGCGACGTGCCCGGCGTCGTGGCGCTGGTCAGCCGCCGCGGCGAAATCCATGTCGACGTGCTCGGCCGCATGGCGCTCGGCGGGCCGCCGATGCAGCGTGATACCATCTTCCGCATCGCATCGATGACCAAGCCGGTGACGGCGGTCGCCGCGATGATCCTGGTCGAGGAATGCCGGCTCAGGCTCGACGATCCGATCGACCGCTGGTTGCCCGAACTCGCCGACCGCAAGGTGTTGCGCACGATCGAATCCGCGATCGACGACACGGTACCGGCGCAGCGCGCCATCACGTTGCGCGACCTGCTCACCTTGCGGCTCGGGCTCGGCATGATCCCGGTGTTTCCGGCGCGTCACCCGATCCAGATGGCGATCGCGGATGCCGGCTTCGCGCCCGGTCCGGTGTTTCCGACCTTTCCGCCGGACGAGCTGCTGCGCCGCTACGGCACGTTGCCGCTGGCCTATCAGCCGGGCGAGCGCTGGCTCTACAACGAAGGGTCGCTGATCCTCGGTGTCCTGATCGCGCGGGTCGCCGGAACGTCGTTCGCGGACTTCCTGCAGGAGCGCATCTTCACGCCGCTCGGCATGGCCGATACCGGCTTCCATGTGCCGCAGGACAAGCTCGGGCGGCTCGCGACCTGCTATACGCGCGATCCTGCGACCGGCAGGCTGAAGGTGTTCGACGAACCGGCGAGCGGCAGATATGCCGCGCCGCCGGTGTTCGAGAATGGCAGCGCCGGGCTGGTGTCGACCGCGGACGACTTCAACGCCTTCGCCCAGATGATGCTCAATGGCGGGCGGCTCGGCACCGAGCGTATCCTGTCGCGGCCTTCCGTGGAACTGATGACCTCGGACCAGCTCGCGCCGGGCGACAAGCAGGGCTCGGAATTCCTGCTTGGGGCCGGGCGCGGCTGGGGGTTCGGGCTGTCGGTCGTCACCGCGCGCGACGATATCTGTCAGGTGCCCGGCCGCTACGGCTGGGACGGCGGGTACGGCACCTCTTGGTATTCCGACCCGCGCGAGGCGATGACCGGAATCCTGCTGACCCAGCGCATGCTGGACTCGCCGCAGCCGCCGCAAGTGTTCGCCGATTTCTGGACGCTCGCCTATCAGGCGATCGATGACTAGCGCGAGTTATGCGTCAATGACTTCAGAAATAATTTCCATCACCGTGTCGGTGGCGCACAAGCTCCGTCGTCTTTCAACCGAGCGCCGGTGCTGAGATCGGCAGAGCGACAACGGAGCAGGACGATGAAGTTCATGGTGATCGTGAAGGCGAACAGCGATACCGAGGCCGGCGTGATGCCAAGCACCGAGCTGCTTGCCGCGATGGGCAAGTTCAACGAGGAGATGGTCAAAGCCGGCGTGATGCAGGCCGGCGAGGGGCTGCATCCGACCAGCAAGGGCGCCCGCGTCAAATATGCCGGCGGGCAGAGCACCGTGTCGCGCGGCCCGTTCAGCCTGAGCGGCGACCTGGTCGCCGGCTTCTGGCTGATCGAGACCAAGTCGCTCGATGAGGCGATCGACTGGATGAAGCGCGCGCCGTTCGACGGCGGCTCCGAGATCGAGATCCGCCAGGTGTTTGCCGCGGAGGATTTTGGCGAGGCGCTGACGCCGGAGCTGCGCGAGCAGGAAGAACGGCTACGCGCACAGGCAGCCAGGAAATGATACCGGGCGTCCTTCCGCGATATCGCGCGGACGGCAAGCGCGGAATACATGACCGCGGTGGCAAGTCATGGTTTCCGCGCCGGCGCCGTATCGGGCTTCCCGGAATCACGAGGGTGAGGATTGCGCGTGATTCAACAGACAAGGAAATCCGACCAATGCGTTTCATGATGCTGATGATCCCGCTGGGCTACGAATCCGCGCCGGCCAAGCTCGAGCTCGATCCGGAACGGGTCGCCGCGATGATGCGGTACAATCAGGCGCTGAAGGACGCCGGCGTGCTGATCACGCTGGAGGGCCTGCATCCGCCCGCCGCCGGCGCGCGCGTCAAGTTCGACACCGGCGTCCCCGTCGTGATCGACGGGCCGTTCACCGAGGCCAAGGAGGTGATCGGCGGCTTCTGGATGATCGACGTCGCCTCGCGCGATGAGGCGATCGAATGGGCCAGCAAGTGCCCGGCCAGCGCCAACGAGATGATCGAGATCCGCCAGGTGCAGGAGATGACCGATTTCTCGGAGGAGGTGCAGCAGGCGGCTGCGAGCTTCGAGCATCCGCAGGGCGGCTGGGGCAAGGCGCTGCGCTGAACTTCAGGATGCGATGCCGCCGCATGGTGGCGTCGCCCGTGCCCCGACGATCAATTCGACAACCACAATGGAGATGCATGATGAGCAGCAACACCTTCCTCGCCGTCTATCTCGGCGGCGGCAAAGACGGCGCGCGGATGGCTGCGTGGAACGCACTGCCCGAGGCCGAACGCCGCGCCAGGGAGCAGCAGGGCATGGCCGCCTGGGGCGCCTGGGTCGAGAAGCACCACGACGTGATCGTCGAGATGGGCGGACCGCTCGGCAAGACCAAGAAGGTCGGAAGCGGCGGCACCACCGACATCGCCAATCTGATGACCGGCTTCACCGTGGTGCGCGCGCCCTCGCATGAGGCAGCCGCGAAGCTGTTCGAGAACCATCCGCATTTTGCGATCTTCCCGGGTGAAGCCGTCGAGATCATGCCGGTGCTGCCGATCCCGGGGCGGTAGTCCCCTCGGGGGCGGCAGCCGCCGCCCGCGGATTCCGGCGGCCGCGATCCGTTAATCTTGATTGGCTGCCGCTCGCCCCGCTAGTGACCTTTCCTGCCGGCTCATGTAAACCCTATTCACATGAGCTGGCAGAAGGACCAAGGCCGCAGCGAGCGCGGCTATCATCACGGCAATCTCAAGGAAGCGTTGCTGCAGGCCGCCCTCGACCTGATCTCGAAGAAGGGGCCGGCCGGCTTCACCTTCGCCGACGCCGCGCGCATGGCCGGCGTCAGCCCCGCCGCGCCCTACCGGCATTTCCGCGACCGTGACGAACTGATCGCCAGCATCGCGCAGCGCGGCTTCGAGCAGTTCGAGGCGCTGCTGACCGCGGCCTGGGACGACGGCCGTCCCGACACCGTCACCGCGTTCGAGCGGGTCGGCAGGGCCTATCTCAGCTTCGCGCGCCAGGAGCCCGCGTTTTACTCCGCGATGTTCGAATCCGGCCTACCGCCAGACGCGAATCCAACGCTGATGGCTGCGAGCGAGCGCGCCTTTGCGATCATCCGCGCCGCCGCTGAGCGGCTTGCGGCACTGGCGCCGCCGAGCATGCCGCGTCCGCCGGCGATGATGATGGCGCTGCATATCTGGTCGATGTCGCACGGCGTCGCCTCGCTGTTCGGCCGTGGCGATGCCGCGCGGCGCAAGCTGCCGATGTCGCCGGAGGAGCTGCTGGAAGCCGAAGTGCTGATCTATCTGCGCGGCCTCGGCTTCCCAACCGACCGCAGGCCGGGCGCCGACGAGAAGCCGGCGGGCGAGAAATCCGGTCCGTGGGGCAAGCCGAAATAAGGTTCAACGGCAAAGCCAAAAATAATCCGAGGGGTGCGTCATCCGCTCCGCTTGACTTTCCCGGGGGATCGGCTACCTATGTAAATGTTATTTACATTCACAACGGCGTGATGCCGTGATGGAGAGTGAAATGGCCTACACCGCAGATGCTGATCGCTGGCGCGGTCCCGTCGAAGAGCCCTACCGCCCGCAGATGTATTGGGCGCCGTGGCATCCGCTGAAGATCGCCGGGATTATCCTCGGCTTCATGATCTGGTGGCCGATTGGTCTCGCCCTTCTCTTTTTCACCCTCGGGAGCAGAAAAATGGCCTGTTGGAGTCACAACGACATGGATCGCTGGCAGAACAAGATGGAGCGCATGCAGTACAAGATGGAGCGGATGAAGAACCGCATGGAGCGTCGCGGCTTCCCGTTCGGCGGCTTCGGCACGCCCTCCAGCGGCAACCGCGCCTTCGACGAGTACCGCCAGGACACGCTGCGCCGGCTCGAGGAAGAGCAGGTCGAGTTCAAGAACTTCCTCGACCGCCTGCGTCACGCCAAGGACAAGGAAGAGTTCGACGCCTTCATGGCGCAGCACAAGACCCGTCCGACCCCGCCGAACGATCAGCCGCCGCAGGGCTGATCCCGCGAGGCAAGCACTGAGCCTTCAGGCGATGTGCCCCCATAGCACCTGATGGCCCCGAGCCGCCCGTTTGCGATGAGCAAGCGGGCGGTTTGCATTTTGGCGGCGTCATGCCCACTCTCTCGTTGACGAAGAGGCGCGGATCATGACGGCAGGCATGGCGATGGGTTCTGACGATCTCTGGCTTGCGATCCGGCGTGAGGCGAAAGCTGCTGTTGCCGCCGATCGCTTTCTCGAAGCATCGGCTGCTTTCATCCTGGATCAAGGTGATCTCGGCGGCGCGATCGCCTTCCTGATCGGCCGGCGCATCGGCGCCGCGGAGGCCGATCGCGCGCAATTCGTACGGGCGGCACGCGAGGCCTATGCGGCCGAACCCGTGCTGATTGACGCCGCGGCCAGTGACCTCGCCGCGATCGTCCGCCGTGACCCGGCCATCACCGGCTTCCTGCCGCCGCTGCTGAACTTCAAGGGTTATGTCGCACTGCAGGCCTGGCGGGTCGCGAACTGGCTGTGGCGCCACGATCGTCCAGATCTCGCGCTGATGATGCAGAACGCATCAGCGGACCAGTTGCAGATCAGCATTCATCCGTCGGCACGGATCGGCACCGGGGTTTTCCTCGACCACGGCACCGGCCTCATCATCGGTGCGCTGGTCTCGATTGGCGACGAGGTCACGATCCTGCAGAACGTCACCATCTCGCGGCATCGTGATGACCCGCGCCGCGCGCCGACGATCGGTCACGGCGTGCTGCTCAGCGCCGGCGCCACGGTGATCGGAGATCTCAACATCGGCGATTTCGCCAAGATCGGCGCCGGCGCGCTGGTGACGTCGGATGTTCCGGCCGGCTGCACCGCCGTCGGCGTGCCCGCGCGGCTGACGAACTGCGCGGAGGCGGAAGCGTCGGTGCCGTCGTGAAACGCCGGCTTGCCTCGGTGAGGTGAGCACGCCAGTCAGGCTCCCTCTCCCCTTGCGGGAGAGGGCGGTGAGAGGGGTGGCCCCGGGCGAATTGCGAGACATCGGTTCGACTGTATCAACGAAATTCCGAGTCGAGAGGCAGGCTCACTTTCTCAATCAGCAGCGGAGCAAGCCGCAACCCTGCCCCGCAAAGGGGAAGGGAGCCCTGCCGTTGCGCTCGCCTTACCGCATGATGCGGTGAGATCGTCTCGTCTACACATTCGATCCATGGATCGCGTCGACTACCGCGTCGGTCACTTCCTTCGTCGTTGCCTTGCCGCCGACGTCGGGCGTCAGCACGCCGGCTGCGCAGACCTTCTCGACCGCGGCCATCAGGCGCGCGGCGGCGTCTTTCTCGCCGAGATGCTCAAGCATCTGTGCACCGGTCCAGAAGGTGGCGACCGGGTTGGCGATGCCCTTGCCGGTGATGTCGAAGGCCGAGCCGTGGATCGGCTCGAACATCGAGGGGAAGCGGCGCTGCGGGTCGATGTTGCCGGTCGGCGCGACGCCGAGGCTGCCGGCCAGCGCGCCCGCGAGATCGGACAGGATGTCGGCGTGCAGATTGGTTGCGACGATGGTGTCGAGGCTCTTCGGATTGAGCGTCATCCGCACCGTCATGGCATCGACCAGCATCTTGTCCCAGGTGACGTCGGGGAAGTCCTTGGCCACCTCGGCCGCGATCTCGTCCCACATCACCATGCCGTGGCGCTGTGCGTTCGACTTGGTCACCACGGTGAGGAATTTGCGCGGCCGCGACTGCGCGAGCTGGAACGCATAGCGCATGATCCGCGTCACGCCGACGCGGGTGAACACCGCGACTTCGGTGCCGACCTCTTCCGGCAGGCCACGATGGGCGCGGCCGCCCATCCCGGCATATTCGCCTTCGGAATTCTCGCGCACGATCACCCAGTCGAGATCGCCGGCGCCGACATTGCGCAGCGGCGAGGCGACGCCGGGGAGGATCTTGGTCGGCCGCACATTGGCATACTGGTCAAAGCCCTGGCAGATCGGCAGCCGCAGGCCCCACAGCGTGATGTGGTCGGGCACATCGGGCGCGCCGACCGCGCCGAAATAGATCGCGTCGAATTTTTTCAGCTCGGCGAGGCCGTCGGCCGGCATCATCACGCCGTGCTTCTTGTAATAGTCCGAGCCCCAGTCGAAGGTCTTGACGTTGAAGCTGATGTCGCCGGAGCGCTTGGCCAGCGCCTCCAGCACGCGGACGCCCGCGGAGATCACTTCGGGGCCGATGCCGTCGGCGGGAATGGCGGCGATGGAATGGGTACGCATGATTGTCTCCGGATCAGTGGTTAGCGGGTTCGCAGGGGATCGGGTTGCGGTTCGGCCGCGGCCGGCGCGCCTTGCGCGCGCGACAGCAGCAGCGTGAGCACGGCCGAGAGCACCAGGAGGCCGGCGACGAAGTAGAGGCCGCCCTCGAAACTTCCGGTGCGTTCCTTGATCCAGCCGATCATCGCAGGGCCGACGAAGCCGCCGAGATTGCCGATCGAGTTGATGGTGGCGATGCCGGCCGCGGCGGCCGAGCCCGACAGGAACATGGTTGGCATGCTCCACAGCGGCGGCTTCGACGAGGAGATGCCGATATTGACCAAGGTCAGCGCCGCGATCACGGCAACCAGCCCGGTCCACAATCCGGCAAGTGCAAGCCCGGCCGCCGCCACCAGGCAGGCCAGCACGACGTGCCAGGTGCGCTCGCCGGTGCGGTCGGAATGCCGCGCCCACAGGATCATGGCGACCACGGCGACCGTCGCCGGCACCGCGTTGAGGAAGCCGACCTGGAGCGACGACAGGCCGAACGCCTTGATGATCTGCGGCGCCCACACACCGAGTGTATAGAGCCCGGCCGAGGTGCCGAAATAGACCAGCGCCAGCGCCAGCACGCGCGGATCGGCGAGTCCGCGCCAGATGCTGTGGCTCGCGGTCGCGGCCTTGCCGTCATTCTCGGCCTTCATGGTCTTGACCAGCCAGGCGCGCTCGTCGTCGGCAAGCCATTTCGCCTGCTCCGGCCGGTCGGTGAGGAAGCCCAGCACCACGAAGCCGAGCAGCACGGCCGGCACGGCCTCCAGCACGAACAGCCATTGCCAGCCCTTGAAGCCGAGCAGTCCGTCCATCTCGAGCAGCGCGCCCGACAGCGGCGAGCCGAGCACGGTCGACAGCGGCGCCGCGGCCATGAACAGGGCGGTGACGGCAGCGCGCTGCCGCGCCGGGAACCAGTAGGAGAGGTAGAGGATGATGCCGGGGAAGAAGCCGGCTTCGGCGGCGCCGAGCAGGAAGCGCAGCACGTAGAAGCTGGTGACGCCCTGCACCAGCGCCATCGCCGCCGAGACGATGCCCCAGGTGATCATCACCCGCGCGATCCAGATCCGCGCGCCGACCTTGTGCAGGATGATGTTGGAGGGCACCTCGAACAGGAAGTAACCCCAGAAGAAGATGCCGGCGCCGAAGCCATAGACGGTCGGCGACAGGCCGATGTCCTTGTTCATGGTCAGCGACGCAAAGCCGATATTGACGCGGTCGATGAAGGCCACGAAGTACAGCAGCATGATGAACGGCACGATGCGCAGTGAGATCTTGCGCAACACGCGCGTACCAAGCTGGCTTTCCATGGGCTTCCCCGGGGTTCGTCTTGTTGTTGGGACGGCGCGTTTCGCCGCACCACCGAAAAGCCTAGAGGGCTGCGGGCTTCCGGTTCAACCCGCGCGCATTTATACAAAAAAATGATATAATCCTGGTTCCGTCATTGCGAGGAGCGAAGCGACGAAGCAATCCATCGCTCCGCATATCCGGTGGCATGGATTGCTTCGCTTCGCTCGCACTGACGGTGGATAGGTCTCGGAGTAAACACATCTTGGAACTGCACCAGCTTCGCTGCTTCGTGGCGGCCGCCGAGGAACTGCATTTCGGCCGCGCCGCGCAGCGCCTGCAGATGATGCCGTCGGCGCTCGGCCGTCATATCAAGGTCTTGGAAGAGGATCTCGGCGCGCGGCTGTTCGCGCGCACCACGCGCGCGGTGTCGTTGACCGAGGACGGAGCCACCCTGCTGCGCGAGGGACGGGCGCTGCTCGGCCGCGCCGAGGCGATCGAGGACGGCTTTCGCCGGCGGCTGCGCAAGCCGGCGACGCGGCGCTTCCGGATCGGCGCGATCGACAGCGCCGCGGCCGGCCTGCTGCCGCCGCTGCTGCGTGATGTCCGGGCCGTCAATCCCGAGCTTGCCGTGCAACTGCTCGAGGAGAAGACCATCCGGCTGCTGCCGAAGCTGCTGTCGGGCGCGCTCGACCTCGCTTTCGTGCGTCCGCCGGCGCGGCCCGACCGGCGCATCGAGTTCGTTCCGCTGTTGCAGGAGACCGCCGTGGTGGCGCTGTCGCACAAGCACGGGCTGGCGCGGCGCAAGCAGATCGTGCTGCCCGATATCGCGGATCAGCCCCTGATCGTGCCCGAGCGGCGCTCGCGGCCGCACAGCCACGATCTCACGATCAAGCTGTTCGACGAGGCCGGGCTGACGCCGCGCATCCAGGAGATCGCCGACGAGAAGCAGACCATCGTCAACATGGTCGCGGCGCGGCTCGGCGTCGCCATCGTGCCGCGCTGGACCGCGCGGATGGCGATCCCGGGCGTGCGTTTTGTGCCCCTCAGGCTGAAGCGCGGCAGCAGCGCCGGCCGCCTGCCGCTCGCCGCCGCCTGGCCGAAAGGCTCCCGCGATCCGGTCCGCGACCAGGTGATCGCGGTGCTGGAGGCAAGGCTGAAGAGCTACGCAAGGGAGGCGTGAATACCCGCTGGCTTCTGCCAGGACGACGATGTGCGGAAGGCCGCGCGCTTGAACCTACGTCTTCAAATTCGCGTGCGGGCGGCCGAAGTCGGGTGCAGCGGAATCCTGGCCGATCTCGACGATGCCGCGGCGAATGGCGCGGGTGCGGGTGAAGTGGTCGAACAGCGCCTCGCCGTCGCCGCGGCGGATCGCGCGGGTCAGCTTCGACAGGTCCTCGGTGAAGGTGCCGAGCATTTCCAGCACCGCGTCCTTGTTGGCGAGGAACACGTCGCGCCACATCGTCGGGTCCGAGGCTGCGATGCGGGTGAAGTCGCGGAAGCCGCCGGCGGAGAACTTGATCACCTCGGATTCCGTGACTTGCGCCAGCTCGTCGGCGGTGCCGACGATGGTGTAGGCGATCAGATGCGGCAGGTGGCTGGTGATCGCGAGCACGAGGTCATGATGATCCGGCGTCATGATCTCGACCTTGGCGCCGAGCGCGGCCCAGAACGCGCGCAGCCGGTCGGTCGCGGCCGGATCGGTGCCTTCGGGCGGGGTCAGGATGCACCAGCGGTTGATGAACAGCTCGGCGAAGCCGGAATCCGGCCCGGAATGCTCGGTGCCGGCCACCGGATGCGCGGGGACGAAGTGCACGCCCTGCGGCAGATGCGGACCCATGTCCCTGACCACGGCGCCCTTCACCGAGCCGACGTCGGAGACGATGGCGCCGGGCTTCAGATGCGCGGCGATCTCGGCCGCGACCGGACCGCAGGCGCCGACCGGGATGCAGAGGATGACGAGGTCGGCATCCCTGACGGCCTCGACATTGGTCGCGACGACGCGGTCGACGATGCCGAGCTCGGCGACGCGCGCGCGCGTCTTCTCCGAGCGTGCGGTGGTCACGATCTCGCCGACCAGGCCTTGCGCGCGGGCGCCACGCGCGATCGAACCGCCGATCAGGCCGAAGCCGATCAGCGCGATGCGGTTGAAGAGCGGAGCCGTGGTCACGATGTCACTTTCCGGCCAGGAAATCGCGCAGCCCCTCGACCACGAGGCGGTTGGCTTCCTCGGTGCCAATGGTCATGCGCAGCGCATGCGGCAGCTTGTAATTGTTGAGCGCGCGCAGCACGAGGCCGCGCCGCGTCAGGTACGCGTCGGCTTCGGCGGCGGTCTTGCCCTTGTCGGTCGGGAAGTGGATCAGCACGAAATTGGCGACGCTCGGCGTCACCTTGAGCCCGAGCTTGCCGATCTCCTCGGTCAGCCAGTTGCGCCATTGTTCGGTGTGGGTGCGCGACATCTGCACATGCGCGGAGTCCTCGATCGCCGCCACCGCCGCCAGCATCGCCGGGGTCGTGACGTTGAACGGGCCGCGGATCCGGTTGCAGGCATCGACGATATGCGCCGGGCCGAACATCCAGCCGATCCGCAGCGCGGCAAGGCCGTGGATCTTGGAGAAGGTGTGCGTCACCACCGTGTTGTCGGTGGTCGCGACCAGCTCGATGCCGAGTTCGTAGTCGTTGCGCGAGACGTAGTCGGCGTAAGCCGCGTCGAGCACCAGAAGCACATGCGAGGGTAGCGCCGCGCGCAGCCGCTTGACCTCGTCGAATGGGATATAGGTGCCGGTCGGGTTGTTCGGGTTGGCGAGCCAGACCAGTTTCGTGCGCGGCGTCACCGCCTTGAGGATGGCGTCGACGTCGGCGGTGTAGTTGCTCTCGGCGGCGATCACGTTCTTCGCGCCGTTCGCCATGGTGGCGATCGGGTAGACCAGGAAGCCGTGGGTGGTCGAGATCGCCTCGTCGCCGGGCGCGAGATAGGTGTGAGCCAGCAGATTGAGGATCTCGTCGGAGCCGGCGCCGCAGATGATGCGGTCGGGATCGAGGCCGTAGGCGCGGCCGATCGCCTCGCGCAGCACCCGCGAGGTGCCCTCCGGATAATCCTCGAGATGGTCAGCCGCGGCCTTGTAGGCGGCGATCGCCTTCGGCGACGGGCCGAACGGCGTCTCGTTGGCGGACAGCTTGAACACCTTGCGGCCCGGTTCCGGCACCGGACTCTTGCCGGGCGTGTAGGGCGCAATATCGAGAATGCCGGGATTCGGCACGGGGCGGGACATTATCAACTCCGATGGGCGGACGGGCCGATGCTTGATCTAGCTCTTGGCCGATCCGTTAGAGGGCACCGTATAGCGCGTTGCGTGGCTGCCGACGAGGGCCGAAGAGCGCACCGAGGCGCCGGCCTTGATCAGAGCGAGCTTGATGGTCTCGAAACCGTGCCCGGTGACCGAGACCAGGAGCGCCGCGCCGTCGAAGGCGGTGTCGGGGACCGCGACGATCTCGGCCAGCGGCGCCAGTGCGCGGGCGACGTCGGCATTCCAGCCGGAGACGCGCACGCTCCAGGTCTGCACCTCGGTCACCATGGCATCGTCGGCGACCCGCGAGATCACGAACACCGGCAGCGCGGCCGGATGGTCGGCGCGCTCGAGGAACGGCACCCGCGCGATGATCTTCGGTGCGCCGTCGGCCTCCAGCGCATTCCACCACGGCGAGCGGCTTGCGACCGCGGAGACCAGCGCGAGGTCGCCCTTCGACTTCGCCGCCGCCTCGACCGCGGCCTGCGCGCTGAAATGCGAGACGTAGGGCACCACGAAGCCGAAGTGAAACCGCGCCGAGTCGCGCATCGCCGACTCGCCTATGGACACGTCGGCATGCACCGAGAACGGCGCCTGCACATAGGTGAAGGTCGAGATGATGACGCGCCAGATGCTCTCGATGGTGTCGAGCGGCAGGATGCCGCGATGACGCTGCACCAGCTCGCGCATCATGCTGGCCTCGCGCGCCGGACGGAACGCCGAGCCCACCTCCTGGGTCTTCTTGACCTGGATCAGGCGGTCGATGATGTCGCCGCGCGCCATCAGCAGGCGATGAACCTGCTCGTCGATCGCATCGATCTCCTTGCGCAGCTCCTGCAGCGTGGGCGGCGACGGGGGTGGGTTGGACATGCTCTCAGACCTTGTCGTCAGGGCGACCCGATGCCGCCGCGGACAGGGTCCCTGATTAGGAAAGACGGCCACCGAAAGCAAAGAGAAACGTCGCAGCCGTGCGTTGCGCAATCGGTTAACCAATCGGCCGGTGATGGCGCTGGCTTGACGGCGGGGGACCTCGGGACTAGGTTCCAGCTACTCCGTGGTCATTTGAGCCGGCCGGCTTGCAGCCACGTTAAACAACTCGCTAAACAGGCCGGGGACAGTCAGCTCCCGGCCGAACCTTTGTTCAGGCCGGGTTTTTTATGGCCTGAGGTCCGCTGAAGCCCTCGCGCGCGGGGGCAGGGTCGCCTAGATGAGCAACGTGCGTCCGATACCGAGCCAGCAAACCCAGAGCGATGATCGCGCCCATGAGGCCGATCACCCGTCGTCATTGGTGGCGAAGTTCGGCACGGACCAGCCGCTCAAGCTCGATTGCGGCGTCGATCTCGCGCCGTTCCAGATCGCCTACCAGACCTATGGCGAGCTCAATGCCGACAGGTCCAACGCGATCCTGATCTGCCATGCGCTGACCGGCGACCAGCACGTCAACAACACCCATCCCGTCACCGGCAAGCCGGGCTGGTGGGACACCATGGTCGGTGCGGGCAAGCCGCTCGATCCCGACAAATACTTCATCATCTGCTCCAACGTGATCGGCGGCTGCATGGGCTCGACCGGGCCTGCGTCGCGCAATCCCGCGACCGGCAAGGTGTGGGGGCTCGATTTCCCGATCATCACCATCCCCGACATGGTGCGCGCGCAAGCGATGCTGATCGATCGGCTCGGCATCACGACGCTGTTTTGCGTGGTCGGCGGCTCGATGGGCGGCATGCAGGCCCTGCAATGGACCGCGGCCTATCCGGAGCGCGTGTTCGCGACGCTTGCGATCGCCTGCTCGACGCGCCACTCGGCACAGAACATCGCGTTCCACGAGCTCGGACGCCAGGCCGTGATGGCCGATCCGGACTGGCGCGGCGGCCGCTATGTCGACGAGGACACTCATCCGCATCGCGGCCTGGCGGTGGCGCGGATGGCCGCGCACATCACCTATCTCTCGGACGCGGCGCTGCATCGGAAATTCGGACGGCGAATGCAGGATCGCGAGCTGCCGACTTTCTCGTTCGACGCGGACTTCCAGGTCGAGAGCTATCTGCGTTACCAGGGCTCGTCCTTTGTCGAACGCTTCGACGCCAATTCCTATCTCTACCTGACGCGCGCGATGGACTATTTCGACATTGCGGCCGACCATAACGGCGTGCTGGCGAAAGCGTTTGCCGGCATCAAGACGCGCTTCTGCGTGGTGTCGTTCACCAGCGACTGGCTGTTTCCGACCTCGGAATCGCGTGCGCTGGTGCATGCACTGAATGCGTCGAGCGCGCGGGTGTCATTCGCCGAGATCGAGACCGATCGAGGCCACGACGCGTTCCTGCTCGATGTGCCCGAATTCCTGGAGATCTCTCGCGCCTTCCTGCTGGCGGCAGGCAAGGCGCACGGATTGAACGAGGGCGGCGCGCGATCATGAGCCTGCAGCAGACATTGCCGTTGCCCGGCGTCGCGCCGGAGCGGACCGGCGGCGGCTATCGCAGGGACCATCTGCTGGTCGCCGAGATGGTGCGGCCGGGATCGCGCGTGCTCGATGTCGGCTGCGGCGATGGCGAGTTGCTGCAACTGCTGGAGAGCCGCGGCATCGATGGTCGCGGCATCGAGCTGTCGCGCGAGGGCGTCAATGGCTGCGTCGCCAAGGGGCTCGCGGTGGTGCAGGGCGATGCCGACACCGACCTCGTCAATTATCCCGATGATGCGTTCGACTATGTGATCCTGTCGCAGACGCTGCAGGCGACGCGGCAGCCGAAGGTCGTGCTGGAGAATCTCCTGCGCATCGGCCAGCGCGCCATCGTCTCGTTCCCGAATTTCGGTTTCTGGAAGATGCGGTTGCAGCTCCTGATCGGCGGTCACATGCCGCGGACCGAGAATCTGCCGGCGAGCTGGTACGACACCTCGAACATCCATTTCTGCACCATCAAGGATTTCGTCGAGCTC
>CALRXG020000032.1:0-25315 GCA_943372075.1 Bordetella parapertussis
GCCGCGGTTCTCGAGGTACCAGCGGACGGTCTTCGCCAATCCACTGTCGAAGTCTTCCTTGGCCTTCCAGCCGAGTTCACGCTCGAGCTTCGCCGCATCGATCGCATAGCGTCGATCGTGGCCCGGCCGGTCGGTGACGAAGGAAATCAGGCCCCGTCTGGAATCTGCTCCGGGCGCAAGCCGATCAAGCAGGTCGCAAATCGTGTTGACCACGTCGAGGTTGGTTCGCTCGTTGCGGCCCCCGATATTGTAGGTCTCGCCGATCCGGCCACGCTCGAGCACGAGCGTGAGTGCCCTGGCGTGATCCTCGACATACAGCCAGTCCCGAATGTTGCGGCCGTCGCCATAGACCGGGAGAGGCTCGCCGGCGAGCCCCTTGATGATCATGTGCGGGATCAGCTTCTCCGGAAAGTGGTAGGGGCCGTAATTGTTGGAGCAGTTCGTGACGATGGTGGGCAGATCGTAGGTTTCCCGCCAGGCACGGACCAGATGATCCGATGACGCCTTGCTCGCCGAATAGGGTGAGTTCGGCGCATAGGCGCTGGTCTCGGAAAACAGGCCGGTGTCGCCGAGCGAACCGAACACCTCGTCGGTCGATACGTGGAGAAAGCGAAATCGCGCCTTCGCCTCCGGTGAGAGGCCGCGCCAGTGACGCAGGGCTTCCTGGAGCAGGGTGAAGGTGCCGACGATGTTGGTCTGGATGAAATCGCCGGGGCCGTCGATCGATCGGTCGACATGGCTCTCGGCGGCAAGATTGATCACCGCGCTCGGCTGGTACGTCTCGAAGATCTGACGCAGCGCCGGCGCCTGGCAGATACATTGCTGCTCGAACGCATAACGCGGATTGCCGGCGGCGCCGGGCAGGGAGTCGAGATTGGCGGCGTAAGTGAGTTTGTCGACGTTGACGACGCGTGCGCCGGTCTCCGCGAGGAGGTGACGCACGACGGCGGAGCCAATGAAGCCCGCGCCTCCGGTTACGAGAATGGTGAGATTGTCGAAGCGCACGGTTAGCCGGCTAGCTGGTGAAGGAACGGGCGACGGATTTTAGATACTCTCCGTAGCTGCTCTTGGCGGTTTTTTCCGCGGCGCGATTGAACGCCTCCAGCGTGATGAACCCCCGCCGCAGCGCGATCTCCTCTGGGCACGCAATACGCAGGCCCTGGCGCTGCTCGAGAATCTGCACGAAGTGGCTGGCCTCGACCAAGGACGAGTGGGTGCCGGTGTCGAGCCATGCAAAGCCGCGGCCGAGCACCTCGACAAACAAATTTCCGCGGTCGAGATAAGCTCTGTTGACGTCGGTGATCTCAATCTCGCCCCTCGGGGACGGCTTCAGCTGAGCCGCGATGTCGAGCACTTCGTTATCGTAGAAGTAAAGCCCTGTCACGGCGACGTTCGACTTCGGGACCCTCGGCTTTTCCTCGATCGAGCGCGCCTTGCCATGGGCGTCCAACTCGATCACGCCGTACTGTTCGGGCGTATTGACGACATAGCCGAACACGGTGGCGCCGCTCTGTCGGGATGTCGCCCGCTCCAGCATCTCGGGCAGGCCGTGGCCATAGAAGATATTGTCGCCGAGAACGAGCGCGACGCGATCGCTTCCGACGAAGCTGCGGCCGACGATGAACGCGTCGGCCAGCCCGCGCGGGGTCTCCTGCGTGGCGTAAGAGAAGTTGAGGCCAATCTCCGAACCGTCACCGAGCAGGCGCTGGAACAGCGGCTTGTCTTGCGGCGTCGAGATGATCAGAATATCCCGGATTCCTCCCAACATGAGTGTCGAGAGGGGATAGTAAATCATTGGCTTGTCAAAAACCGGTAGCAACTGCTTCGAAACGACGGTCGTGACTGGATAAAGACGCGTTCCAGTTCCCCCGGCGAGTATGATGCCCTTCATTATGCCTCGCAAACTTCGCCGTTGATGACAGTAGCATGTATAATATCGCGGACAAATGGTTTTGCCGGCGTTGGTTTATTCGCGGCGGACATGAAGTTGCCGTGACCGTCTCCGGTGCGTCGGACAATCGGCCTCGATCTTTCGGATGATCAGCGCGGCTATCTTCTGGAAGCCGATGAAGGGTGCGGGCTGCTGCGCCCGCGGTATTAACCATCCCTGCGTGCGGAGAACATGCGAAAAGCCTCGACGCTGTCATGCATCGAGGCCTGGTGCGAGATCCCGCCGGAGGCGGTGAATCGACGTCGTGGCGAGCTTACACCGCTGCGTTGGCGGAGCGGCGGCGATATCCCAGGAAGGTGAGCCCAACGAAGCCGAGCAGCATCATGGCCCAGGTCGACGGCTCAGGAACGGCAGCGGTCAACGCAAAGGTCCCGACGCCAAAGCCGCCAGGAGCGATTTCACCGTAGTTGTTGCCGATCGTCACATCCGTTGAGTTCGGCGCATAGAAACCGAAGATGTGAAAGGTGCCCTGTGAGGTCTGGAATTCGAACCCGCTCGGGTCGAGGTTCGAAGCACTCACATAGCTGCTTCCGCCAGAACCGAACGTCGTTCCAACCGGGAAGATAAGATTGTCGGCCGCGGTCGACGGCGACAGCAGAGCGGTGATGGTGTTGCCGTTCACCTGGCCGAGAAAACTGGTCAGGATGTCGCCGTTGACGCCGGTCGTCACCGTCAGTGTGCCGGAGCCGGTGCCAGTGAATCCGCCGAGGCTGGCGGCCGGTCCGGTCAGCGACCAGTCGTAGGTCATGGTGGCGGCTTGAGCGGGCGAGAATGCCGACGAGATCAAGCTCGCCGCGAGGGCAGATGCGAGGAGGAGTTTGCTACGCATTTTCTCAGGTCCATTTTATTTGATTGCACCGGAAACTAGGTGCGTTGTTGCTTCGGCTCTGTGACAGTCTCTCGAAGAATCCCGGCGTTCACGGAATGGTTGGCCGGAATGATTGGGCCGGTGCCTAAACCGGCCGATGGCAAGGCCATGCGAGACCCTGCGCCAGTCCTGCCGGAGCGCGTGACGCGCGTGCCCCGGCAGACGTGGTTTTGCGAACTATCCGACGAGTCCCGCACAAGGGGAGGCCGCGTTGAGCGTCCCCTTGTTGCGACGTCGATAGCCAAGGAAGCCGATCGCGGCGAAGCCGGCCATCAGCATGGCCCAGGTCGAAGGCTCCGGAACGGCAGCGACCGGTGCAAAGGAAACGCCGCGGATCGACTCGCCGGGATCGGCAGCAAGAAGCGTGTTGAACTGCTCATTGCCGGCCTGACCGATCGAGGTGAAGTCCAACGTATCGGTGATCTCGTAGAGATAGCTCGGCGACAATTCGTTGAGGCCGTAGCTGGTTGCGAACAATTCGACCTGATCGCCGACGACCACGCCCGTCAATCCGAGCAGACCCGTCACGCCCGGCGCGGTCGGGTTGCTCGAATTGGCATTGGCGTTGTTGACCAGGTTCAGGCCATTGACCAGATCGTAATCCAGCACCCAATTGCCGTTCACGAGGCTCCATTTCTGAAGACCGCCTTCGCCTAGCGCCGCCTTGTTGGCGTTGCCGTTCTTGGGCTGCCCGCTGTCGGCGACGTAGAGCGTCGTCGAGTTGGCAAAGAAGTACTGCTCCGGGCTCAGATAGACGAATGAGCCGATCCGGGAGTTGTTGACGCCGTTGGCAAGGTCTGCCGTGAGGTTGATCGAGCCGTTGTTACCGCCGCTGGAGAGCGGGCTTGCCGGCGGCGTGATGTGCGTCGTGACCAGGCCGCTCGAACTCGTGGGCAAGCCGCCGGAGCCATTGGTCAGGCTGCTGACATTGGTGAAGTTCTGCGCGCCGCTGCCCGGCGGATTGTAGTCGCGCGAGACGTAAAGCTGGTTGCCGCTGCCGGTATTGGCGATCGACACGACACGGGTATCGGTCGAATTGTCGATCGCGGTCGCGGTCGTTGCACCCCTGCTCGCCAGGAACACGCCCTGCGTCGGATCGGTTTTCGAGGCGCCCTGGCCTGAGATGTAGAACGAGCTGCCGTCGACCGTGGCGACGCTGCGCGGGTTGTTCTGGTTGAAGACGCCGGTCAGCGCCGTGGTGGTGTCGACGCTGCCATTGGCGCCGATCAGCGCAATCACGCGCGGCACCGTGGTGACGGGCGTGCCGGTTTGCTGGGCCGCCGTCAGGCTGGTGGTCTGGCCAAGCGCCGAGGTGCCGTAGGTGGTCGAAGGTGCGGAATTGAACGTGTTGGCGTTGACCCCGTAACCCGCGATCGTCAGATATTGTCCGTCGACCGAACGTTGCAGGATCCCTTCCGACGCCGACCCGTATTCACCTGATATCGCCGAATTGGCGCCCACGGTGGTCTGCGGCAAGACGAGGGAGCCGGCGGCGGTCGCCGTGGTTCCGTTGTTGCCCAGCGTGAACTGCTGAAGCGTGATCGGCGACGCGCTGTCGAGCGTCGTCCCCGAAACCGTGCTGATGACCAGATCTCCCGGCAGGAACTCGAACGCCTGAGACGGCGAATTGCCGAGGATGAGTGCAGACGCGCCAAGCACCGTTGTGCTCAGCAATATTCTCGATTTTTTATGCATTATATTGCCCCCATTTGAACTGTTTTTTCGATTAATGGGAGCGTATGACGCAGCTGTGACAACTCGCCGCAGGGGGCGATGAATCAATTATCGGAAACACATTATTTTCGGGAAATTATATCCAGTGGTATTCCGCTGTGGATATTATCTGAGCGGGACGCGCTGCCTCCTTCCTGCCGTTTCGTATTCAAGTTCGCGCTCTTCTGAGGCGGCGTTGCTCGCAATTGCGCAGCGCGGCCTTCGCAATCTGACGGAGATCGGACTAGCGCACAGGGCCGCTTGCAAGGCGTCCCTGCATATCCGGCAACCCTGAATCCACAGACATCAGGGAGTGGATCGTTATACTGGCGACATATTTCTGACTGGGCTCGACAGCCCGCTTCGAAGGATGCCGCTGAATGAGCGAAACCATTGGCTATCCCGATCCCGGTCTCGATCTGTCGGATGGTTTCAAGCCGCATACCTCGCACTGGGGCGTGTTTTCGGCGCGTCTTGGCACCGGCGGTCTCGAAGTCCGGCCCTATGCCGGCGATCCCGATCCGAACGGCATCATCAACAATTTCCCCGGCGCACTGCGTCATCAGGCGCGCATTGCCCAGCCGGCGATCCGGCGCGGCTGGCTGGAGCGCGGTCCGGGGCCCGATGATCGCCGCGGCCGCGACGAATTCGTCCCGGTCAGTTGGGAGAAAGCGCTCGATCTCCTGGGCGGCGAGCTTTCACGGGTTCGCGACACGATCGGCCCCGGCGCGGTGTTCGGCGGTTCCTATGGCTGGTCGAGCGCCGGCCGCTTCCATCACGCCCAGAGCCAGGTGCATCGCTTCCTCAACATCGCGCTCGGCGGCTATGTCCGTTCGGTGAACACCTATTCGTCCGGCGCGTCCTCGGTGCTGCTGCCGCAGATTCTCGCCGGCTACGAGGACATCACCAAGCGCAACGTCACCTGGGAGCAGATCGCCGCCGAGACCGACATCGTGCTGGCGTTCGGCGGCATGGCGCTGAAGAACTCGATGGTCGCCGGCGGCTCGATCAGCAAGCATGTCGAGCGCGGGGCCATGGCAGCGGCGCAGCGGCGCGGCTGCCAGTTCATCCTGGTCAGCCCGCTGCGTGACGATCTGCCGGTCGAGGCCGGCGCCGAATGGATCACGGCGGTGCCGGGCACCGACACCGCGCTGATGCTCGGCATCGTCCACACACTGGTCAACGAAGGCCTGCACGATCAGGCATTCCTCGATCGCTATACCGAGGGCTGGCCCGTCTTCCTGCGCTATCTGACCGGCGAAAGCGATGGGCAGCCGAAGAGCGCGGATTGGGCCGCAGCGATCTGTGGCATCGACGTCAGCGCGATCAAGGCGCTCGCCCGCCGGCTCTCCGGGCGGCGCGCGCTGATCACCGTTTCGCATTCGTTGCAGCGCGCCGAGCATGGCGAGCAGCCGGTCTGGATGGGCATGGTGCTGGCGGCGGCGCTTGGCCAGATCGGCCTGCCCGGCGGCGGCTACGCCTATTCGCTCGGCGCGATCGGCTATTACGGGCGCCGCGTCAATGCCGTGCCGGGGCCGACGCTCGGGCAAGGCCGCAACGGCGTCGCCGACTTCATCCCGGTGGCGCGCATCGCCGACATGCTGCTCAATCCCGGCACCAGCTATCGCTACAATGGCGAGACGCGGACCTATCCGGATATCCGCCTGGTCTATTGGGCGGGCGGCAATCCGTTCCATCATCACCAGGATCTCAACCGGCTGCGCAAGGCATTTGCGCGGCTCGACACGCTGGTGGTGCACGAACTCGCCTGGACCGCTACGGCGCGTCATGCCGACATCGTGCTGCCCGCGACGATGACGCTGGAGCGCGAGGACATCGGCTATTCCACCAACGATCCGCTGATGGTCGCGATGCACCGGATCGCCGAGCCGTTCGGCCTCGCGCGCGACGACTACGACATCTTCGCCGATCTCGCCGAACGGCTCGGCGCTCGCGAGCCCTTCACCGAGGGGCGCACGTCGCGAGAGTGGCTCGAACGTCTCTACGAGCCGACCCGCACGGCGCTCGCCGCGCGCGGACTCGAGTCGCCCAGCTTCGAGGAGTTCTGGCAACGCGGCAGCCTGGTCGTGCCGCAGCACCTCGACGACGGCGGCTCGCTGCGCCGCTTCCGCGAGGACCCCGTGGCGCGTCCGCTGCCGACGCCGAGCGGCCGTATCGAGATCTTCTCGCAGAAGATATCGGATCATGGCGATGCCGATTGTCCGGGCCATCCGGTCTGGCTCGAGAAGACCGACACGCCGACGCCGGGCGCGCCGTGTTTTCTGGTCGCCAATCAGCCGGTGACGCGCCTGCACAGCCAGCTCGACTTCGGCGGCCACTCGCTGGAGGCCAAGCATCGCGGCCGCGAGGTCGCGCGCATGAACCCGCGCGATGCCGCGGCGCGCGGCATTGCGGACGGCGACATCATCCGGCTGTTCAATGCGCGTGGGGCTTGCCTCGCCGCCGTGCATGTCACCGACGGCATCGCGCCTGGCGTGGTCCAGTTGCCGACCGGCGCCTGGTACGACCCGATGGACCCCGCGGACGAGGCGCCGCTATGTGTCCACGGCAATCCGAACGTGCTGACGCGCGACATCGGTACGTCATCCTTCGCGCAAGGTTGCACCGGCCAGCTCACGACGGTGCAGGTCGAGCGTTTCAACGGCAATCTGCCGCCGATCCGCGCCTTCGATCCCGAGTAGCGCGACTACGGCTGATCACGAACAAATCATCTGACGGCGCTGGATGGCGCCCGGCCGTTGAGCTACCGCATCTTCGGATCGCCCTGATATCGGACCCGCTGAGATGCACCTGAGAACCCTGATTCATCTTGCCGCCGCTGCGACGATCGCGCTTGGCGCGTCCAATGCCTCGGCGCAGACCGCCGCCGAACCGGCCTATGGACCGGAATTGCAGGGCTTCGACTATCCCTATCCGGTGCAACATTATCGCTTCAGCTCGCAGGGGCAGGAGCTCGAGATGGCCTATCTCGACGTCAAGCCGGCGTCGCCGAACGGCCAGACCGCGGTGCTGTTCCACGGCAAGAATTTCTGCGCCGCGACCTGGGACGGCACCATCAAGGCGCTCAGCGGTGCCGGTTATCGCGTGATCGCGATGGACCAGATCGGCTTCTGCAAATCCTCGAAGCCGGAACGCTACCAGTTCACCTTCCAGCAGCTTGCCGGCAACAGCCGCGCGCTGCTCGCCTCGCTCGGGATCGAGCATTCGATCATGGTCGGCCATTCGACCGGCGGCATGCTGGCGATGCGCTACGCACTGATGTATCCGGACGCCACCGACCGCCTGGTCCTGGTCGATCCGATCGGCCTCGAGGACTGGAAGGCCAAGGGCGTGCCATGGCTCAGCCTCGACAGCTGGATGCAACGCGAAACGCGGGTCACCGCGGACAGCATCCGCGCCTATGAGCGCGCCACCTATTACGCCGACACCTGGGATCCGTCCTACGAGGTGTGGGTGCAGATGCTGGCCGGCATGTATCGCGGCGAGGGACGCGCCGCCGTGGCGTCGAGTTCGGCGCGGCTCTACGACATGATCGCGACCCAGCCGGTGTTCTACGAATTCGAGCAGATCAAGCCGCCGACGCTGCTGTTTGTCGGAGACAAGGACACCACGGCGATCGCCAAGGACACCGCGCCGCCGGAGATCCGCAAGACGCTCGGCAACTATCCGGTGCTGGGCAAGGCAGCCGCCAAGCGGATTCCGCATGCGCAGCTGATCGAATTCCCCGACCTCGGCCATTCGCCGCAGATCCAGGCGCCGGCACGCTTCCACGAGGCGCTGCTCGGCTGGCTGCAGCATCCGGAGACCGGCGCGACGCTGGTCAAATAGTCACCGCGGTCAAATAGCCACCGGCCGTGTGAGGCGGCAATCCTCCAAGCGATTATCTAACCGGACTCAGCGGCTCGCTTGGTGCGCTCCCGCGCGCTGGCGTGCAGCGGCGACGATCGCCGGGCGCCCGGGCCCGGATGCACATGGACGTGCTTGGCGCTGAGCGGCTCGCCGCATTCCGAGCAGACCATCACAGGATCGAACATCTTCCCGCAGGTCTTGTGTTCGTGCAGCAGCGGCCGGCCGCGCGCGTCGACCATGTGGACGTTGCCCCAGTGCACGATCGACATGATGATCGGATAGAGGTCGAGCCCCTTCTGGGTCAGGATGTATTCGTAGCGCTTCGGCGCGTCCTGATAGGGAATCTTGCGCAACACGCCGAATCGCACCAGCTTCTTCAGCCGGTCGGCGAGCAGATGCCGGGTGATCCCAAGCGACGCCTGGAAGTCGTCGAACCGGCGGATGCGCAGGAAGCATTCGCGCAGGATCAACAGGCTCCAGCGGTCGCCGATCACCGCCACGGTGCGGGCCAGCGAGCACGGCTCCTCCTCGAGGGCATCCCATTTCATCGGCGTCTCCCGTGATCTGCGACGATATCGCACAAGAATTCTAAAATAGAACTAACGTCATTTCAATAGGATGCCGCTCCGTTAGCCACGTCTCCGCCATTGGATGACAAATATCATATTGACAGTTCTAAAATAGAACTTATGGTCCAGCGCACGATCAACCGGCAGTCACAGGCGATGGCTGCCAATCGAAGGGAAGCGCGTTCCATGGCTGCTCCGCTCAAGGTCGAATTCCACTTCGATTTCGGAAGTCCGAACGCCTATCTCGCCGAACTCGCGCTGCCGGGCATCGAAAAGCGCACCGGCGTGAAGTTCGATTACGTCCCGGTGCTGCTCGGCGGCGTCTACAAGGCGACCGGCAACATGTCGCCCGGCGAGTCCCTGCGCGGAATCAAGAACAAGCCGGAATACAATGCGCTCGAGACCGAGCGCTTCCTGCGCCGCCACGACATCACGACGTTCAAGTCGAACCCGTTCTTCCCGGTCAACACGTTGATGCTGATGCGCGGCGTCGTCGCCGCCGATTTCGAGGGGCTGTTCGAGCCCTACTTCCGCGCCGCCTATCACCACATGTGGTCCGAGCCCAAGAAGATGGATGATCCGCAGGTGTTTCGCGAAGCCTTCCTGTCTTCGGGGCTCGACATCGATCGCATCATCGCCCGCGCCCAGCAGGACGAGGTGAAGAAGAAGCTGATCGACAACACCAGCAATGCGGTGGCCCGTGGCTCGTTCGGCTCGCCGACCTTCTTTGTCGGCGACGAGATCTTCTTCGGCAAGGATCGCGTGCGCGAGGTCGAGGACGAGATCGTCGCTCAGTTGGCCGCGGCGCAGCGCAAGACCGCCTGAGCCGGAGATTCCTCAAACCAACAAATCAGGCCCGAAGGGCCGCGACAGGGAGGTTTCAGTGCAGGCGTTGACCGAGTTTGCCGAAGGAAGCGTGGAAGGCTTGCCGAACCGCATCCACGAGGTGATCAATCATCATGTCGTGGCGACGCCAAATCATCCGGCGCTGATCGACGACAAGATGCGGCTGACCTATCGGGAGCTCGATCAGGCGGTCGATCGCGTCGCAAGCGCATTGCAGGCGCTCGGCATCCGCGCCGGCGACCGCATGATGATCGTGAGCGAGAATTCGGTTCCGCTCGCCTGCCTGCTGCTGGCGGCGAGCCGGCTCGATGTCTGGTCTATTGTGGTCAATCCGCGGCTCTCGCCGCGCGAGCTCGACCAGATCAGGGATCACAGCGGCGCCCGCCGCGTGCTGCTGACCGCCGACGTGTCGCAGGAGGCGACCGAGCATGCCGCGCGTTATGAGGCTGCCATTCAGGATGTCGGACCACTCCGCGGCATCGCGGTCACCGGCCTGAATCTGGCAACGGTGCCCGAGCCGGTCGAGGCCGACGGGGCCGACCAGGTCGCGGTTCTGATCTATACGTCCGGCACCACGGGCGCGCCGAAGGGCGTAATGCTGACCCATCGCAATCTGCTGTTCAGCGCCCGCGGCACCGCGGCGTTCCGCAAGATGACGGCCGATGACGTGCAGTATTGCGTGTTGCCGATCTCGCACATCGTCGGCATCTCGCTGCTGACCATGACCCTGATGGTCGGCGCGACTGTCCGTCTGGTCGCCAAGTACGATCCGGCCGCGCTGGTCAAGGCGATGGCCGAGGAAGGCATCACGATCCTGAACGGCGTGCCCGCGACCTATCAGCGCCTGCTCGAATACCGGCGCAATAGCGGCCTGGCGAAGCTCGATCGCGGCCGGCTCCGCGTGATCTCGGTGGCCGGCGCGCCGCTCGACCTCGAGCTCAAGTCCCGCGTCGAGCAGGAACTGGGCCTGCCGCTGCTCAACGGTTACGGCATCACCGAATGCTCCCCGGGCATCTCCGGCGTACGGCCCGATAATCCGCGCGCCGATCACGCGGTCGGCGCCGTGATGCCGGGCCTCGAGGCGAAGCTGGTCGGCCGCGACCTCAAGCCGGTTGCCCCAGGCGAAGTCGGCGAGCTCCACGTCCGAGGCCCGAACGTGATGCGCGGCTACTACCGTGCGCCGGATCTAACCGCCAAGGCGATCGACCCCGACGGCTGGTTCAACACCGGTGATCTGGCGCGTTTCGAGAATGATGCCCTCTACATCGTCGGTCGGACCAAGGAGATGATCATCCGCTCCGGGTTCAACGTCTATCCGGCTGAGATCGAGGCGGTGCTCAGCACGCATGATGCCGTTGTGCAGTGCGCTGTGGTTGGGCGGTCGGTCGAGGGCAACGAGGAAGTCGTCGCCTTCGTGCAGCTGATCAAGGGCTCGACGGCGACGGTGCAGGACCTGATGGCCCATATTGCTCCGCAACTGACCTCGTACAAGCGGCCGTCGGAGATTATCCTGATGGACGCGCTGCCCGCGACATCGACGGGCAAGCTGTTGAAGCACAAGCTGGCGGAATCGCTGCGCGGCTGAGGCTGACGCGCCGTCCGCAGGACAATTCACTCAAGCAAAAGGCCGGAGATCACCATGCAGAAGAGAAACAAGACCGTGGCCGTCATTGGTGCCGGTGACTTCATCGGCGGCGAGATCGCCAAGAAGTTCGCCGCCGAGGGCTTCACGATCTTCGCCGGCCGCCGCAACGGCGACAAGCTGGCGCCGCTGGTCAAGGAGATCGAAGCCGCGGGCGGCGAAATCCATGCACGCTCGCTCGATGCGCGCAAGGAGGAGGAGATCACGGCCTTCCTCAACGACGCCGACAAGCATGCGCCGCTGGAGGTCTGCATCTTCAATATCGGCGCCAACGTCAATTTCCCGATCCTCGAGACCACCGAGCGCGTGTTCCGCAAAGTTTGGGAGATGGCTTGCTACTCCGGTTTTCTGGCCGGACGCGAGGCGGCACGGCTGATGACGGCACGCGGTGAGGGCAAGATCTTCTTCACCGGCGCGACCGCGTCGCTGCGCGGCGGCAGCGGGTACGCCGCCTTTGCCAGCGCCAAGTTCGGCCTGCGGGCCGTGGCGCAGGCGATGGCGCGCGAGCTGGGGCCGAAGAACATCCATGTCGCGCATCTGATCATCGATTCCGGCGTCGACACCGAATGGGTGCGGCAGCGCCGCATCGAGGCGCTCGGTCCGAACGCGCTCGACAATCCCGATCTGCTGATGCCGCCGGCCTCGGTCGCCGCGTCCTACTGGCAACTCTACCAGCAGCCGAAGAGCGCCTGGACCTTCGAGCTGGAAATCCGGCCGTTCGGCGAGAAGTGGTAGGGAGCAGGTCCGATGGAGCTCGCGCTATCCCCTGACGATGCGGCGTTTCGCGACGAGGTTCGCGCGTTCATCAAGGACAATTATCCGACGGAGATGCGCGTCGCCAACCCGGAGACCGATCTCTCCAAGGAGCAGATGCTGTTGTGGCATCGCATCCTGCACGACAAGGGCTGGATCGCGCCGCTCTGGCCGAAGGAATATGGCGGGCCGGGCTGGTCGATCACCCGCCGCTTCATCTTCGAGCAGGAGACGACGCGCGCCGGCACGATGCCGCCGCTGGCGTTCAGCGTCACCATGGTCGGCCCTGTCATCTACACCTTCGGCAACGCGGCGCAGAAGGCGAAGTTCTTGCCGCGGATTCTCTCCGGCGAGGACTGGTGGTGCCAGGGCTATTCGGAGCCGGGCTCAGGCTCCGATCTCGCCACCGTCCGCACCAAGGCGGTGCGCGACGGCGACCATTACGTCGTCAACGGCCACAAGACCTGGACCACGCTGGCCCAGCATGCCGACTGGATTTTCTGCTTGGTGCGGACCGATGCCACGGCGAAGCCGCAATCCGGCATCTCGTTCCTGCTGATCGACATGAAGTCGCCTGGTGTCACCGTGCGTCCAATCATCACCATCGATGGCTCGCACGAGGTCAACGACGTCTTCCTGGAGAACGTCCGCGTCCCCGCCGAGAACCTGATCGGCGAGGAGAACAAGGGCTGGACCTACGCAAAATTCCTGCTCGGCAATGAGCGCACCAGCATGGCCGGGATCGGCCGCTCGACCCGTTACATCGATCGGCTGAAGAAGATCGTGAAGGCCGAGATCCCGGAAGACGATCCGGCCCATCTGGAATTCATCAGGGATATCGCCCGCGTCGAGCTCGACGTGCTGGCCCTGGAGGCGACCGAGTTGCGCGTCGTCGCCCAGATGGCGCGCGGCATCGATCCGGGGCCGGCAGCTTCGCTGTTCAAGATCCGCGGCACCGAAATCTTCCAGAACATCACCGAGCTGACGCATCGGGCGATCGGCAACTACGGTCTTGCGATCCGCGAGCATCCGGTCAGTGCCAATCACTTCATGCCGGGCCCGGACTACGGCCATACGGCATCGGAGAAGTACCTCAACTCGCGCAAGCTCTCGATCTACGGCGGATCGAACGAGATCCAGCGCAACATCATCGCCAAGGCGGTGCTCGGGCTCTAGGGCGCGACGCCCAAACTAAGAACTTGCATCGCGTCACGCTCTGGCAGCAGCGCAACGAGAGGATCGGATGGATATCCAGTTCACGGAAGAGCAGGAATTGTTGCGGTCCAGCGTCCAGCGGCTGCTGCGCGACCAGTATGATTTCGACGCCCGCCGCAAGATCGTCGCGAGCGAGGAAGGTCTTGGCCGCAAGCAATGGGCCGAGTTCGCCGAGCTCGGCCTGCTCGCTGCGCCGTTCTCGGAAGCCGCAGGTGGACTCGGCGGCGGACCGCTTGCGACCATGATCATCATGCAGGAGTTCGGTCGCCACCTCGTGGTCGAGCCGTTCGTCGAGACGGTCGTCGTGGCCGGCGGCCTGATCGAGCGGGCGGGCTCCGAAGCGCAGCAGCAGGCCTTCATCCCCGAGATCATCGCGGGAGCGAAACTCTGGGCGCTGGCCTGGACCGAGAAGGGCTCGCGCTTCGATCTCGCCACCGTCACCACGGCGGCGCGCCGCGACGGCGATGGCTACGTGCTCACCGGCGAGAAGACGGCGGTGCTGGCTGCGCCCTGGGCGGACTATCTCATCGTCTCCGCGCGCACCTCGGGCCATCGCCACGATCGCGGTGGCGTCAGCCTGTTCGTGGTCGATCGCCGCGCCGCCAATCTCGATCTGCAGGGTTTCAAGACCATCGACGGCCGCCGCGCGGCCGAGATCAGCCTGCGCGGCGTGCGCGGGGAATTGCTCGGCAGGGAAGGCGAGGGTGTCGCCGCGCTCGAAGCCTGCCGCGACCGCGCGATCGGCGCGCTCTGTGCCGAGGCGGTCGGTGCGATCGGCGAGCTGAATGCGGCGACGCTGGAGTATTCCAAAACGCGCAAGCAGTTCGGCACCACGATCGGCAGCTTCCAGGTGTTGCAGCATCGGATGGTCGACATGTTCATCGCGCATCAGGAGGCGCTGTCCTTGATGCAGCATCTGTCGCTCAGCTTGAGCGATGGGGAGGCCGGGCTCTCCCGGCTGGCGTCCGGGGCAAAATCCAAGATCGGCTATGCCGGCAAGTTCGTCGCCGATCAGGCCGTGCAGCTGCACGGTGGCATGGGCATGACCGACGAGCTCAATATCGGCCACTACTTCAAGCGGATTTCCTCCATCAACATCCAGTTCGGCGATCCCGCCTATCACGTGCTGCGCTATGCGCAGCTCGACGCGGCCGCTTAAAGCCAGAGAGGCAAGCATGTCACCAGACGCAGTCATCGTTTCCACCGCGCGCACCGGCGTCGGCAAGGCCTATCGCGGCGCGCTCAACAACACCGACGGGCCGACCCTGGCAGGCCACGTGATGGCCGAGGCGGTGAAGCGCGCCGGCATCGCGCCCGGCGAGGTGGAGGACGTGGTGATGGGCTGCGCCATGCAGCAGGGCACCATGGTGATGAACGTCGCGCGCAAGGGCGCGATCCGGGCCGGACTTCCCGTCACGGTTGCCGGCACCACCATCGACCGGCAATGCGCTTCCGGCCTGCAGGCGATCGCGGTTGCGGCGCGCTCCGTCATGCTGGACGGTGTCGAGATCGCGATCGGTGGCGGCATCGAATCGATCAGCCTGGTGCAGAACGAGCACATGAACCGGTTCCACTCCGTCGACGACGAGCTGATGGCGATGAAGCCCGAGATGTACATGTCGATGCTTGAGACCGCCGAGGTCGTCGCCGAGCGCTATGGGATCGGCCGCGACAAGCAGGACGAGTACAGCCTGGAGTGCCAGCGCCGCGTCGGCGCCGCGTTGCAGGGCGGCCGCTTCAACGACGAGATCGTGCCGATCACGACCAAGATGGCCGTGATCAACAAGGACACCAAGGACATCAGCCTTCAGCAGGTGACGCTGGCGAAGGACGAAGGCCCGCGGCCGGACACCACGGCGGACGGCCTCGCCAAGATCAAGCCGGTGTTCGAGGGCAAGACCATCAGCGCCGGCAATGCCAGCCAGCTCTCGGACGGCGCCTCGGCCTGCGTGATCATGAGCGACAGGATCGCTGCGCAGAAAGGCCTGAAGCCGCTCGGCATCTTCCGCGGCTTCGTCGCCGCCGGCGTCGAGCCGGACGAGATGGGCGTTGGCCCCGTTGCCGCGATCCCGCGGCTGTTGAAGCGGCACAACCTCAAGATCGACGATATCGATCTCTGGGAACTCAACGAAGCCTACGCGGTGCAGGTGATCTATTGCCGCGACAAGCTCGGCATCGACCCGGACAAGCTGAACGTCAATGGCGGCTCGATCGCGATCGGTCATCCCTATGGCATGACCGGCGCGCGGCTCACCGGCCACCTCCTGATCGAGGGGCGCCGGCGCAAGGCCAAATACGGCGTGGTGACCATGTGCATCGGCGGCGGCATGGGCGCGGCCGGCCTGTTCGAAATCATCAATTGATCGGAAACGCGGGAGAGATTCGTGAAGACAGCAATCACTGAACTGTTCGGTATCCAGCATCCGATCATCCAGGGCGGCATGCACTATGTCGGCTTTGCCGAGATGGCGGCCGCGGTGTCCAACGCCGGCGGCCTCGGCATCATCACCGGCCTGACCCAGCGGACGCCGGAGCTGCTGGCCAAGGAGATCGCGCGCTGCCGCGACATGACCGACAAGCCGATCGGCGTCAACCTCACCTTCCTGCCGAGCTTCACCGCGCCGCCCTATCCGGAATACATCGCCGCGATCCGCGAGGGCGGCGTCAAGGCGGTGGAGACCGCGGGCCGCAGCCCCGAGCAGTACATGCCGGCGCTGAAGGCCGCCGGCATCAAGGTGATCCACAAATGCACCTCGGTGCGGCACTCGCTGAAGGCCGAGAAGATCGGCTGCGACGCGGTCAGCGTCGACGGCTTCGAGTGCGGCGGCCATCCCGGCGAGGACGACATCCCGAACATGATCCTGCTGCCGCGCGCAGCGGATGAGCTGACAATCCCGTTCGTGGCCTCGGGCGGCATGGCGGACGCGCGCAGCCTCGTCGCGGCGCTGTCGATGGGCGCGGCCGGCATGAACATGGGCACCCGCTTTATCGCCACCAAGGAGGCGCCGGTCCATCCCAACGTGAAGCAGGCGCTGCTCGATGCCGATGAGCTCGACACAAGGCTGGTGATGCGCGCGCTGCGTAACACCGAGCGGGTGCTCAAGAACAAGGGCGTCGACGAATTGCTCGAGATCGAACGCGAGAAGGGCAAGACGCTGAAGATCGAGGATATCCATGAGCAAGTCGCCGGCGTCTACCCGAAGGTGATGATCGATGGCGAGATGGATGCCGGCGCCTGGAGCTGCGGCATGGTAGTCGGCCTGATCCATGACATTCCGACCGTCAAGGAGCTGATCGACCGCATCATGTCTGAGGCCGAGGCGATCATCCGGCAGCGGCTGACCGGCTTCCTCGACGGCAAGTTCGACACCAAGCCGGCCCGCGCGGTCGCCTGAGGGAGAATGTCATGACAGAGCATGTCGAGGTCGAGATCGCTGCAGGGGTGATGACGCTGACCTTGCGGCGGCCCGAGAAGAAGAATGCGCTGACCGGCGCCATGTATGACGCGATGTCGAGCGCGCTAAAGCAGGCCGAGGCGGATCCGTCCGTCCGCGTGATCCTGTTCCAGGGCGATGGCGACAGCTTCACCGCGGGCAACGATCTGGCCGACTTCGCGAGCCAGGCACGCGGCGAGGGCGCGGTCGATAGTCCAGCGCATCGCTTCATCGAGACCATCAGCAAGGTCGGCAAGCCGCTGGTCGCGGCGGTGCAGGGCAATGCGGTCGGCGTCGGCACCACCATGCTGCTGCATTGCGACCTGGTCTATCTCGCCGAGACTGCCCGGCTGATCACGCCCTTCGTCAATCTGGCGCTGGTGCCGGAGGCGGCGTCGAGCTGGTTGTTGCCGCTGCGGATCGGGCACGCGCGGGCCTATGCGATGTTCGCGCTCGGTGAACCGATGGACGCGGCCGGTGCGCTGGCATCCGGGCTCGCCAACGCCGTGGTGCCGCAGGCGGATCTGCGCAAGAAGGCCCACGACGCAGCGATCGCGCTGACCAGGCGGCCCGCGGGTTCGCTCGGCATGACCAAGCAGCTGATGCGCGAGCACCAGCGGATCGCGGCGCAGATCGCCGAGGAAGGCGTGCTGTTCAAGGAAAGGCTGACCACGCCCGAAGCGCGCGAGGCCTTTGCCGCCTTCGCGGAGCGGCGCCAGCCGGATTTTTCCAAGCTGTCGGCCTGAGCGGCAACATAACGAACGGAACCATCGAGGGAGTGAAGCATGCACGTCGCCGGCAGCCATCAGTACCCCACCATGGAATCCGTGATCTACGGCAAGCCGGCGGCCGAGGCGCTGCGCGAGGAGGCCGAGCGGCTCGACGCGAGGCGCGTCTACCTGATCGCGAGCCGGACGCTGAACACCACGACCGACGAAATAGAGAAGATCCGCAAAGCGCTCGGCGATCGCCATGCGGCGACCTTCGACGGCGTGCCGCAGCACACGACGCGGGACATCGTGACACAGATTGCGCGGCAGGCGGTGGAAGCCAAAGCGGATCTCGTGGTCGCGATCGGCGGCGGCTCGGTGGTCGACGCAGCGAAGATCGTGCTGATGTGCATGGAGAATGAGATCTTCGCGCCGGCGGGGCTCGACGGCTTCGAGACCACGCCGGAGCGCCGGTTCGGGCCGTTCCGGACCCCGAAGGTCCGCATGATCGCGATCCCCAGCACGCTGTCGGGCGGCGAGTACAATTCCGGGGCGCTGGTCACCGACACCAGCCGCAAGCTGAAGCAGATATTCAACCATCCGATGATGATGCCACGCGCCATCATCCTCGATCCCGCCATCACGAGATACACGCCGGAGAAGCTCTGGCTCGGCTCCGGCACGCGCGCGATGGATCATGGCATCGAGGCGATCTGCTCGAGCCGTCCGAACGTGCTGGTCGACGCGGTGTGCCAGCAAGGTTTGCGCTATCTGCATGATGGCCTGCGGCGCACCAAGGCAAATCCCGACGACGAGGCGGCGCGGCTGAATTGCCAGCTGGGGTCGTGGCTATCGGCGTTCGGATTGCAGTCGCGGGTGCCAATGGGCGCCAGCCATGCCATCGGCCATGTGCTCGGCGGCACCTGCGACGTCCCGCATTACTTCTGCACGGCGGTGATGATGCCGAGCGTGCTGCGCTACAACCGCCCCGCGACAGAGAAGGCCCAGCAAGCGATCGCCGCCGCGCTCGCCGCGCCGGGGCAAGACGCCGGCGAGGCGTTTGCGAGGTTCATCGCGGAGCTCGGCCTGCCGCGCCGGCTCGCCGATGTCGGCGTTGGCGAAGACCGCTTCGAGCTGATCGGCAAGAATGCGATGCTGTCGATCTTCACGCGCGCCAACCCGCGGCCGATCCGCGAGCCCGCTGACGTCGTCAAGATCCTGAAGCTCGCCGCCTGAGATAACAGCACCGGAGCAGCCCCCATGGCCGCGTTGCGCATCTTCTCCTATCTGCCGAACCCGCGGGTCTGGAAGGCCACCATCGCTGCGCGATTCTGCGGCGTCGAGGTCGAGGTCAGGGGCGCCTCCGGCAAGGAGTTGCGCGACTGGCTGTGGGACTACGATGCCCATCCGCTGTCGGAGCAGGAGCGGGCCGGGCTTGCCTCGCTTGCGCGGACCGGGAAGGTCGGGCTGACCGGCGCGCAGTTGTTCAAGACCGATGCCTTCATGGCGGCGCATCCGTTCGGCAATGTACCCGCCGCGTTCGGCGCCGACGGCAACGTCGGGATCTTCGAATCGAACAGCATCATGCGCGCGGTGGCGCGGCTCGGTGCAGCGGCGTTCTCGCTGTACGGGCGCGATGCCTATGAGGCGTCCAGGATCGACAGCTTTCTCGATGTCAGCCTTGTGTTTGCGCGGGACACCCAGATCTACCTGCTCGCATTGTCGGGCGGCACGATCGACCCGGCGATTCATGCCCGCGCCAGGGATGCGTTCGCGATCTATGCATCCGGCATCGAGCAGGCCCTGTCACCACGGCGCGAGACGTTGGTTGGGGACGGCATCTCGATTGCCGACATCTGCTTTGCCGCCGAGCTCGCGCTGTTCATGAACGAGTACGGGCGGAGCGAGCAATTAGACAAGCAGGGACTGACCAGGATCCTGCATCCCGGGGTGCAGGATGGGTATCCGCTGATGTTCGCTCACTTCGCCCGGCTGGTCGAGCACGTGCATTTTGCGCCGGACCTCAAGCCCTATGTCGCGAAGCTGCGGTCGAAGGCGGCGGCGGCCTGACCATGACAACTGTTGGCTCCAACGCTGAGGATTGATCGCATGTCCGCACCTGTTTGCCTGATCTCCGGCGTCGGGCCCGGCACCGGCTCGGCGCTTGCCAGGAGGTTCGCCGAAGGCGGCTACCGCGTCGCGCTGCTCGCCCGGAACGAGGAGCGGCTCGCCGCGCTCGAAACGCAGTTGCCCGGCGCAAAAGCCTATCGATGCGACGTCTCCGATCCCGCTGCTGTCGAAACGGTGGCTTCCGCCGTGGAGCGCGATCTCGGCAACCCCGGCGTCGTGATCCACAATGCGGTCGGCGGGGCGTTCGGCACCTTCCGCGAGATCGATCCGCAGATTCTCAATCGCAACTTCCAGGTCAACACGATGGGCTTGTTGTATCTGGCAAGGCGATTTGCCCCGGCGATGATCGGCGCCGGCAAGGGCGCCATCGTCGCCTCCGGCAACACGTCGGCCTTGCGCGGCAAGGCTGGCTTTGCGGGGTTCGCGCCGACCAAGGCGGCGCAGCGGATTCTTGCCGAGGCGATGGCCCGCGATCTCGGGCCGCAAGGCGTTCATGTCGCCTATGTCGTGATCGACGCGGTGATCGATCTGGAGTGGACGCGGAAGCGCTGGCCGGAGCGGCCGGACGACTTCTTCATCAAGCCGCGGGCGATCGCCGACGAGGTCTGGCACGTCGTCCATCAGGATCGCAGCGCGTGGTCGTTCAACGTCGAGATCAGGCCATTCGCTGAGGTCTGGTAGGCCACGCAGCGGTTGCAAGTGACGGTCAATTCAAAAAGAATCCAGGGGAGTGTAATGCTGTTGAGGAAGTTTGCTGTTTCCATTGCGATGCTTGCGGCGTTTGCCGTTGCTCCGGTGCGCGCCGAAACGCCCGGCGTGTCAGAATCCGAGATCAAGATCGGGGCGACATTCCCGTTCAGCGGCCCGGCATCTCCGCTCAGCAATACCGGCAAGGGCCTGATCGCCTACGTGCATTCCATCAACGACCGGGGTGGTATCAATGGCCGCAAGATCAACCTCATCACCTACGATGATGCCTATTCGCCGCCCAAGGCCGTCGAGCAGACCCGGAAGCTGATCGAGAGCGACGAGGTGGCATTCCTGTTCGGCCCGCTCGGAACGCCCGGCATCGGCGCGACCATCAAATACGTCAACGCCAAGAAGGTGCCGCATCTCTTCGTCGTCAGCGGTGTGACCAAGTTTGCCAATTTCAACGAGTTTCCGCTGACCACCACGGGATTGCCGAGCTACAGCACCGAAGGAAAGATCTACGCGAAATACATCGCGCAGACCGCGCCCGATGCGAAGATTGCGATCCTCTACCAGAACGACGATCTCGGTCGCGATTTCGTCGCGGCGTTCAAGGACACGCTGAAGGCGGATTTCGACAAGAAGGTGGTGACCTCGCCCTATGAGGTCACCGAGCCGACCATCGAATCCCGCGTGGTGACGTTGAAGGCGTCCGGCGCCCAGGCTTTCCTGATCGCCGGCACGCCGAAATTCGCCGCGCAGGCGATCAAGAAGGCGAGCGAGATCGGCTGGACGCCGCTCACCATCGTCAACTACGTGTCGAGCTCGGTCTCCGCGACCATCGTGCCTGCCGGCGCGGACAAGGCGGTGGGCGTCGTGGTGGCGACCATCACCAAGGATCCGAACGACAAGAGATGGGCCGACGATCCCGGCATGAAGTGGTATCGCGCCCATTTCGAGAAATATCTTCACGGCGCCGACATCGGCGACAACAACTACCTGTTCGGCACCCAGCAGGGACAGATCCTGGAGCAGGTGCTGAAGCAGTGCGGCGACGACCTGTCGCGCGAGAACATCGTGAAGCAGGCGCGCAACATCAAGGGGCTGGTGCTCCCGACCTTGATGCCGGGCATCACGATCAACACCGGGCCCGACAACAGCATGGCCTACACCCAGCTTCAGCTGCAACGCTGGACCGGAAGCTCATGGGAGCAGTTCGGCGGCGTGTTGAGCGCCGACACGAACTGAGCCGGCAAAAGATGCGCGCTAAAGCATGATCCGGAAAGGTGCGAAGCGGTTTTCCGCAGAGATCATGCGCAAGCAGGAGGCTAAAGCGAGATGACGATGCAACCTCATCTCATCTCGCTTTAGTGGAGCCGTCGTGCGATCGGCTTTGCCAACGCGCTGTGCCAGTCCCACTGCGATGGCTGGTCGTTCGAGCGAAGGCTGGCCAGGAAGGCCGTGGTCTTCGGCTGAACCCGCGAGCCGTCGATCACCTCGAGCTGGCCGCAGCGGTTGAGCGTGTGCAGCTTGCGGCCAGTCCACAGCGGCCCGGGCTTGAGCAGGTGGCGGACGGCCTGCCGGTATGTCGTCGGCGACAGTTCGAGCACTTCGGCAAGTCCGAGTGCTGCGCCGTATCCGTTGCTGCAATCCTGCACCGGTCGCCACAGTTTTCCATTGATGGTGACGAAGTTTCCGGCCGGCCGCGTCGTCGCGCGATCCAGCAGGACGGGATTGCTTGCATGCGGCTGCCACGGCCCGAGCAGCCGGTCGGCATGGTAGATCGCCAGCGTGTCCGAATATCCGCCGGTGCCGTCGCGCCAGGCGCCGAACATGTAATGCAGGCCGTTGTGCCGCGTGATGGTCACGTCGGCCAGTTCGAGGCCGGAGAGCAGCGTCGAGTGCCGCTCCCACTTGTCGGGAAAGCGGACGCATTTGTAGAGCGGAACGTCGCGATGCGCGGTGCTCTCCGGGATCATCCAGAGCTCGCCATTGTCCTCGATCAGGAACGGATAGGACAGGTGCCAGGGCTCTTCGAGCACCGGCGACACCTTGCCGACCGGTCCCTTGCCGTCGAACTCGACCGCGGAAATGATGCCCTTGCCGACCCGATGGTCGAGATCCTCGAAGAAGACGAACGTCCTGCCCTGCCATTTCACCGGGAAAGGATCGGCGTAGAAACGATGTCCGGGATCGCCGAGCACGTTCCAGGTCGGTCCGGACAGGTCGCCGCTGCGCCAGACGTCCGCATTCCCGGCGTAGCGCCAGCCGACGTGCCAATGCGGCGCGTAGCAGCACAGCCGATAGATTTCCTTGGCGATCGACGTGGCCACGCCACGCAACACAAAGGGTGCGGGATTCTGCACAGCGCCGCCATTCGCCGGTGCGGGCAATTGCGGCACCAGGCGCGGAGCCCCGGACAGGATCGGCGGCAACATGGACAGCGTCCGTGCCATCACCGTCTCGAGCCCGCCGCTCAGGCCGGCCGCGATTTCCCCGGAGGGCTGACCGCGATCCATCACCGCGCCGTCAAGCTCATTGACGATTTCGATCACCGGCAGGTCGCCGCCGAGAATTGCCGCCAGCGCGGCGCCTTCTCCCGAATGTCCGTTGAACCGTGGACGGAGATACAGTCTGGCGGAGCGATTCGGATCGCGCGGTGCACTGGTGAAGTCGACCACCACGTCGGGGTTGCCTGCGCGCGGCCGCTGCGGGATCGGCGCCAACCTGTCGGCGCCGCCGGCCTTGCCCCTGCGCAGGACGATGCGTTCGAGTTCGAACAGCATGTCGAGGCCTGCGGGTCGCGGCGCCGGCGTCGTGGTCCAGGCGACCTGAACGGGAATATCCTGATCGTTGACGCGCAGCGACTCACGGCACATCCAGAGCCGCGCCTGCTCACGATCGCAGCGAAACTCAATAATCATGTCCAGCCCAACTTCCTAGTGCGCGCCCACTCCCACGGCATTGCCGAGAATGTGGACGTATTCCTCTATCATGGCATCCAATGAATAGCGCGACTTCAGACCGACGGCGCTTTGCCGCAGCCGGTCGCTCAACGAACGATCTGTCAGGACCTTCGACACCGCGGCCGAGAACTCGGCCTCGTCAGCAGCGTCGACGAACACCACCGCGGGCTGCCCCTGGTAGGACAGCACCTCGCGCAACACGGGGAGATCATTAACCACGCAGGGAATACCTGCGCTCGCGGCTTCGACGGCGGCGAGGCCGAAGGTTTCGGCCTGTGTGGGAAAGACGAACACATCGAGGCAAGCCAGGAAATCGGCCATCTGGCGCGGCGGAATCTCGCCGATGAAGTGGAGCCGATCCATGACGTCGAGCTCATTCGCCAACGCCCTGAGTCGTTCCTCGTCGGCGCCCTGGCCAGCCAGCGCGAGGTGCCAGGATGGGTCGGCAGTCAGCAGGCGAATTGCGGCATCGAGCCGTTTGTGCGGGTGCAGCCGCGCCGCGCAGCCGAGCAGGGTACGCTCCGCCGGCAGCTTGAATTGCTGCCGCGCTACGTCCTTCGGCAGGCTGTGCGACTTGTCGTCGAAGCCGTGCGGGACGTGCTTCATCCGCGCCCGATAGGGCGCGGGATAGCGGGCGTATTCACGTTCCATGTCCCGCGAATTCAAGGTGATGCACTGGAAGAAGCCGGTCGAGCCCATGACGATGTCGGCGGCGCGCACCGGCAGGCTCATCGACAGCGCCGAGGATACCTGGTTGGCGATAACAGGGGCGCGGCAGACGAAGCGCGACACGCCGCCGCCGATCACATTGCCGAAGTGCTGAAAGGTCAGGACGACATCGGGCCGGATGGTCCTGAGGTGGCCGGCGAGTGTCCGCAGCATCCGCAGCAACGCCAGCGGGTTTCCCGGGCGGCTCGGCGCGCAATAGAACGTGTTGGGCGGCTCGTCGAAGGAATCCGATTTGCGGAAGAAGAACAGGTTGGCGACCTCATAGCCGCGCGCGGTAAGCCCGCTGCCGAGCAGCCGCGATATCTCTTGCGCGCCGGCATTCTCGGCCTGGGTCTGCACCAGGACAACGCGCAGCTTCGGCTTGCTCTCGCGTGATGCGGCCGGTGCCTCGCGCAATTCTGTGCTTGGCCTGCAATGGAGCACGGACTCCTCACCCGTTGAAGGAGTCGATTCGCCTCCTTCATTTTTGCGCGCGTGATTATCACGCGACGAGCGCTCGTACATCGTGGGGCGCGTGTTGAGGTTACTGGTCATTTAGTGCGATCGAACATTGCCGGCAGATAAGAGCCGTTGTCTCGGCGACAGGGTACAACCTGCTCGTTAACTAATTGGTTACGGCGCCGGAACGGGAGAGTAACCGCAGATTAACCATAGATATTTTACGTTGGCAGCAGGCGCTGAACGGTGCCGTCAGTTGAATTTGAGTCAAAGCCCATGAAGTTCGGTCGCCGCGCAGGCCCGAGACGTTCCGAAGCCACGGAACCCGCAGCGTCGTGGGAATCTGCCGGCGTGCCGGCCGGCCAATCCTCCACAGCCATCACCAAGGGCGTGCTGAGCGTCCCAGGCGTGATCGCCTTTCTTCGCGAGAACGGCCGGCGCATCCTGATGCTTGCCGCGGTCATCTTCGCGATCGGCGTCATCGTGTTGATGCTGATCCCGGCGCGTTACGCCGCCACCGCGCTGGTCGTGGTCGACCCGCGTGAATTGCGTGTCACGACCGATCAGGATGTGCTGCCGGGGATCGGGCAAGATGCCGCGGCATTGCAGAGCTATGTCGAGATCGCCAAATCCGACGGCTTTCTCGGGCCGCTGATGGATCAGCTCAAGGTCGCCGAGGACAACGACATCTCGGGAGGCGGGACCGATGCCACGCGCCTGCTCGACCGGTTCCGCAAGCGGCTCGACATCTCCCGGCGCGGATTGACCTATGTCATCGCCTTCACCTTCAC
>CALRXG020000033.1:0-24826 GCA_943372075.1 Bordetella parapertussis
CTTCTCCAGCATCGCCTCGATCGGCGACCAGCTCGACGTCGACGTCGCCGACCTCCTGGATCATTTCGCGCTCGACGACCATACCAGCGCGATCCTGATCTATCTCGAGGCGGTCAAGGATGCGCGCAAGTTCATGTCGGCGGCGCGCGCTGCCGCGCGGCTGAAGCCGGTCATCATCGTCAAGTCGGGACGGATGGCGCAGGGCGCGATCGCCGCTGCGACCCACACCGGCGCGCTGGCCGGCTCCGATGCGGTCTATGACGCCGCGTTCCGCCGCGCCGGCATGCTGCGCGTCTACGACCTTCGCCAGCTGTTCGATTGTGCCGAGCTGCTCGGCCGCGGCTTCGTTCCGCGCGGCAACCGGCTGGCGATCCTGACCAATGGCGGCGGCCTCGGCATCCTCGCGACCGACCGGCTCGCCGAGCTCGGCGGCGTTCCCGCGACATTGGCGACGGAGACGATCGAGCGGCTCGACAAGATGCTGCCCGCGGGCTGGTCGTGCGCCAATCCCGTCGACATCGCCGGCGACGCCGATGCCGCGCGCTATGTGGTGGCGCTCAACGCATTGCTCGATGACGCCAACAGCGATGCGGTGCTGGTCGCGAATGTCGAAATGGCGGTGGCGCCGGCCAAGGGCATCGCCGAGGCGGTGGCGCAATGCGTGCGGGAGCGCAGGTCGAAGCGCAGCGCGGTTGCTGCACTGGTGCTTGCGGCGTGGGTCGGCGCCGACGAGCGCACCGGCGCGATCTTCGAGGCGGCGCGGATTCCGCATTTCCCGACCGAGGACGATGCGGTGCGCGCCTTCATGTATCTGGTGCGCTATCGCGAGGCTTCCACGGCACTCGCCGCGATCCCGACCGGCGTTGCATCGGTGTTCACGCCGGAGACGGCGGCGGCGCGACACGTCGTCACCAATGCGTTGTCGGACGGACGTGCCTGGCTCGATCCGGCTGAAATCGTCGCCCTGTTCGAGGCCTATCGGATCCCGATCGTGACGACCATCGTCGCCGACAGTGCCGAGGACGCGGCCGAGAAGGCGGTGCCGTTGCTGGCCGAGGGACATGCGATCGTGGTCAGGGTGTTCTCGCGCGACATCAGGCACGCATCCGATGTCGGCGGCGTGATCCTCGATTTGCGCACCAAGGACAGCGTCATCGAGGCCGCCAGGACGGTCATGGACCGCGCACGAAGTGCACGGCCCGATGCCGTCCTGCAAGGCGTGACGGTCCAGCCGATGATCGTGCGGCGCGCGGCGCGCGAATTGATCCTCGGCATCGCCGACGATCCGACCTTCGGGCCGGTGATCGTGTTCGGGCGCGGCGGCCCGGCGGTCGAGGTGATCAACGACAAGGCGCTGGCGCTGCCACCGCTCGACATGAATCTCGCCCGCGAATTGGTCGGGCGCACCCGCGTCTCGCGGCTGCTCGGCGGTTATGGCGACGTGCCGGCGGTTCCGGCCGATGTGGTGCCGCTCACGCTGGTCAAGCTGGCGCAGATGACGGCCGATATTCCCGAGGTCGCCGCACTCGATATCAATCCGATGCTGGCGGATGAGAGCGGCGTGCTCGCGCTCGATGCCCGGGTGGCGATCCGTAAACCCGCGCGACTGTTTGCCGGCCACACGAGGCTCGCGGTCAGGCCCTATCCGTCGCAATGGGAGGGCGAGCTCGCGTTACGCGACGGCTCGCGCGTCACCGTGCGTCCGATGCGGCCGGAGGACGAGCCGATGGTCGATGGCTTCTTCAAGCGGGTGAGCGCCGAGGACCTCAGGCTGCGCTTCTTCCACGCGATGAAGGAATTCTCGCACGCCTTCATCGCGCGGCTCACCCAGCTCGACTATGCGCGCGCGATGGCGTTTGTGGCGCTCGATCCGGCGACCGGCGAGATGATGGGCGCGGTGCGTCTGCATTCGGACTCGCTCTACGAGAACGCCGAATATGCGATCCTGCTGCAGTCCGACCTCAAGGGTAAAGGGCTCGGCTGGGCGCTGATGCAGCTCCTGATCCACTATGCGCAGTCCGAGGGATTGCAGCGCCTGTCAGGCCAGGTGCTGACCGAGAACACCACGATGATCGGAATGTGCCGCGATCTCGGCTTCACCGTCACGATGGATCCGGAGGATCACAGCATCGTCGACGTCGTGCTCGACCTCCGCAAGCCGGGAGTCGATGCGGTCGGTGCCGATATCCTGATCCGGCCGTGATCGCTGATCGCAATCTTTCGAATGAATTGTTGTTGGCGTATTATTGTTGTCATCAATAGTGGTGCGCTGCGCAGGCCTGGTCCATGAACCTCAGATCCGTTGATCTCAATCTTCTCGTCGCCCTCAACGCTCTTTTGACCGATCTTCATGTCACCCGCGCGGCGGACCGGGTCGGCCTCAGTCAGCCCGCCATGAGCAACGCGCTTGCAAGGCTGAGGCACATCTTCAAGGACGAGCTCCTGGTGCGCACGGCCAACGGCATGCAGGCTACGCCGCGCGCGATCGAACTGGCGGAGCCGGTCAAGCGGCTGCTGCGCCAGTTGGAGCGCCTTCTGGACAGCGAATCCAACTTCGAAGCCGCGACGTCGACCCGAAGCTTTTCCGTCAGGCTGTCCGATCTCCTCAGCCGGCTGCTGCTTCCGGCCGTCAGCAAGACCCTGCAAGAGAAGGCGCCATTTGCCCACATCGACGTCGTGCACTACTCGCCGACACAGACGGTCGAAGCCCTCGAAAAGGACGAAATCGACCTCGCGATCAGCATGGGTCTTGCGCACTCGAATTCGATCAAGTCGGTCGTCTTGATGAAGGATCGAATGGTCTGCGTCATGCGCGAAGGTCATGCGGCGGCCCAACAGCCCTTCACGATGGAAACTTTCCTGCAATCGTCGCATCTCAAGGTCTCGATGTCGCCGACCGACCTTCGTTTTGTCGACGATGTGCTTGCCCGACAGGGCCTGACACGCCAGGTCGCGGTCAACATCCCGCATTGGCTTCTGGTGCCGTACGTCCTGCGCGACTCGAACCTGCTGTCGGTCATGCCGCGACGCCTGGCATTCGCGATGGTCACGGAGGATCTGGCGATCCGCGACCTGCCATTTGCTTCCGAGCCGTTCGAATGGTCGATGTATTGGCACCGCCGACACGACGCCAGCCAGGAGCTGAGCTGGCTCCGGTCGGTCTTTTCTGACGCTGCGCAAGGACTCGCCGACGGTGAATGACGGGCGCCTTCCGCACGCCTTGCCGGGTCGGAGGCTGTGCTGAAAGGACACTATCAGTCCCACCAATAGTGGAATTACGAATTCCGATTAGACGCCGCCATCGCGGTCATCATCCTGCTCCCAAATATTTCCTCGGCCGATCTCGGCCGACCCTGGGAGGGATTGATGCGAGACGTTACGGACGCGCAGGTGGCAGCGGTGAACGCGGGCGCTCGGCTCGATCGGCTGCCGATCTGCAGCTTTCATTGGCGGATCCTGGCGCTGATCGGTGCGGGCATGTTCCTCGATGCCTTCGACATCTACCTGGCGGGCGGCGTACTCGGGGCGGTGCTGAAAGAGGGCTGGTCGACCATCGAACTCAACGCGGCGTTCGTGACGGCTACCTTCATCGGCATGACGTTGGGAGCGTGGCTCTCCGGGATACTGGGCGATCGTTACGGCCGGCGGTTCTCCTACCAGGTCAACCTCGCCATCTTTGGTCTGGCATCGCTCGCCGCCGCGTTCGCGCCATCGATGCAGGCCTTGATCGCGGCTCGATTCGTCATCGGCATTGGACTCGGCGCCGAGATCGTCGTCGGCTACGCGACGCTGACCGAGTTCGTCCCGGCCTCGTCGCGCGGACGATGGATCGGGATCCTCGCAGTCATCACCAACTTCTCACTGTTCGCCTCCTCGATGACCGGCCTCTGGGTCATTCCGTCCTTCGGCTGGCGATATATGTTCGGCATCGTCGGCGTGCTCGCGCTGATGGTCTGGTTCATGAGAAAGTCGATGCCGGAATCGCCCCGCTGGCTGGCCGCGAACGGCCGCGCCGACGAGGCTGAACGGATTCTTGCCGGCATCGAAGCGGAAGCCGCCAAGAAGGGACCGCTGCCTCCGGTCTCGACCCCACCAGGGACGGAAGATCAGGGCGGTTCGGTCTGGCGGCTGTTCGCGCCGCCGTACCTCGGCCGAACGTTGCTCGGCAGCCTGCTGCACATCGTGGTCGGCTTCAGCCTGTACGGATTCATCGGCTGGCTGCCGACGTTCATGGTCAAGGGCGGCCACAGCGTCGTGTCCTCTCTCGGCTACACGACCTTCATGTCGCTGGGCGGGCCGGTGGGATCGTTGATCGGCCTGGCTCTTGCGGACGTGATCGGCCGCAAGCCATCGATCGTCGGATCGTCGATCGCGGCCGCAGCCTTCGGATTGGCGTATCCGTTCATGCCCGACGGCGCTCCGGTGGTGGTGGTCGGCTTCCTGCTCGTTACCGCGATCTACGTCATGCTCGCGACCGGGTTCGCTATGCACGTGCCGGAACTCTTCCCCACGCGATACCGACTCCGCGGCACCGCAATCTGCGCAACGGCCGGTCGCGTGACGACCGCGCTGGTGCAGTTCGCCGTCATCGCGATCTTCGCTTGGAAGGGGCTTGTCGGAGTGCTGGTCACGCTCGCGGGCATTCTCCTCTTCCAGGCAGTGGTGTTCCTGATCTTTGGCTTCGAGACCAAGGGTCGCTCCCTTGAGGAAGTGTCGGGGTCATCGATCGAAGCCGATAGCGCCGTGCCGTGCCGAAAGATCGTCGGTATCGACGCCGAGCGCACCGCAGACAGAATTTAGGCGAGCTTCACGCGAACGACATTCACTTCGCAAATGTTTGCAGAAGAACAATCGATTTCGGAAATGACGCCTGATGCGGTCCAATCCGGATCACCCATCACGCAACGCACGCAAAAGGACAAGAGATGACCGATACACAAGCGCTCAGGAACACCATCAAGGTCTGCATGTTCGACCAGTACGGCACGGTCGTCGATATGCAGGGAGGTCTCGTCAAGATCGCGACGCCGTTTCTCAAGGAGAAGGGCTGGACCGGTAACCCGAACTCGTTCGTCACCTGGTGGCGGCGGACCCACTTCGAGAATTCGATGATCGACGCGTTGCTTCACCGCGAGCACACGCCGTACCGCGAGATCGGTCACCGTGCCGTCTCCCAGGTCATGGACCGGTCCGGCATCAAATATACGAGGGAGGAAGTGAAGTACTTGGTCGGAGAGATCGAGAAGCTCGAATGCTTCCCGGAGGTGCCGGCGGCGCTCGCGAAACTGCAAACCAGGTACAAGCTGGTCGTGCTCTCGAACGGTGATCGCGACATGCTCGAAACGGCCAAGAAGTACCACAAGATCCCGTTCGACGACGTGATCTCCGTTGCCGAAGCAAACTCCTTCAAGCCGCACGTCGCGACCTACACGAAGGCGGCAGAAATCCTTCGCCTCAAGATGGATCAGATCCTGTTCGTCGCGAACCACGCCTTCGACGTCATTGGGGCGAAGTCGGCCGGGATGCGGACGGCGATGATCAACCGGCGTGACCGGCCGTTCGAGCAGACGCCGCACCAGCCCGACATTACGGTTCCGACGATGAAGGATCTCGCGGATGCGATCGTCTAATACGGAAGCTCTCTCCGGCATCAAGGTCCTGGACTTGTGCCGCGTCGTGTCCGGTCCTTTCGCCACCATGCATCTCGGCGATCTCGGGGCGGACGTCGTGAAGATCGAGGATCCGCGTGTCGGCGACGAGAGCCGCCGATACGGTCCTCCGTTCGTCAACGGGGAGAGTTCCTACTTCCTGTCGGTCAACCGCAACAAGAGAAGCTGCGCGATTGATTTGAAGTCGCCGGCGGGCCGCGCCGCCGCGCTCGCGCTTGCGAAGGTGGCCGACGTCGTGATCGACAATTTCAGGCCCGGCACGCTGGACAGATGGGGCCTGTCCTACGAAGCGCTCAGCACGGACAATCCAAAGCTCATCCAGTGCAGCATCTCCGGATTCGGACGGGCCGGGCCGGACGCGAGCCGGCCCGGCTACGATCTGATATTGCAGGGCGAGTCCGGCGTAATGGACATCACCGGCGATTCCGATGGCCCGCCCATGAAGGTGGGTACGTCGATCGCCGATCTGGTCACCGGCCTCTATGCATCGCAGGCGGTGCTGGCCGCGCTCATGAAGCGGGAGCGCAGCGGCACCGGGGGACGCGTCGACGTCTCCATGCTCGATGCGATGGCCTCGCTGCTCACGTTCAACGCCGGCATGTACTTCGCCACCGGAGAAAGTCCGAAGCGTCGAGGCAACGTGCATCCGACGATCAGCCCTTACGAAACGTTTGAGGCCGGAGACGGCTGGCTCAATGTCGGCGTCGCCAACGACAAGTTCTGGTCGATGTTCTGCGACGTCGTCGAACGCAAGGATATCGAAAACGATGCCCGTTTCGACAAGGCCCCGAAACGTGCCACGAACCGCGCCGCGCTGGCCGACATCCTGCGACCGATCTTCCGGTCGCGGCCTCGCGACCATTGGCTCCACGTTCTCGGCAAGGCCGGGATTCCGTGCGGGGCGATCAGGACGGTCGGCGAGGTGTGCGAGGCGCCCCAACTGGTCGAGCGCGGCATGATCCAGAGCGTCGCGCACAAGGTCGCCGGCGACGTCAGATTCGTCGCCCGGCCGCTGCGGTTCGACGATCTGCCTCCCGCTCCCTCGATCCCGCCGCCGATGTTGGGTGAGCATACGGCGGAGGTGTTCGAAGACTGGCTCGGCTGGACCCGGGAAAGCCTGTCGGAATTCGCTTCGAAGGGCGCGTTCGGCGGGGCCGCGTCGAAGCAGTCGGCCGAGTAGCGGACACGACGGAGGCAGCAAGTCGAGATGCGCGATCTGCGGACGCGTGCGTCGTCAACTCGCGTGCGTCGAACGACAAACGGGTCCGCCGAAGCAGACCCGTTTATAATTCACTGCTCTGAAGACCCGATCGACTGGCGACGTCGGCGCCAGTCGCATTCGCGGATCAGATCTGGCGTTCGACCATCTTGAACTTGAGCTCGGCGATCGCTTCCGAGGGATTGAGACCCTTGGGGCACGCCTTGGCGCAATTCATGATGGTGTGGCAGCGATAGAGGCGGAACGGGTCCTCGAGATTGTCGAGCCGCTCGCCGGTCGCTTCGTCGCGCGAGTCGGTAACCCAGCGCGTCGCCTGCAACAGTGCGGCGGGGCCGAGGAAGCGCTCGCTGTTCCACCAATAGCTCGGGCACGAGGTCGAGCAGCAGGCGCACAGGATGCACTCGTAGAGGCCGTCGAGCTTCTCGCGGTCCTCGTGGCTCTGCTTCCACTCCTTCTGCGGCGTCGGCGTCGTGGTCTTCAGCCACGGCTCGATCGAGGCGTACTGGGCGTAGAAGTTGGTCAGGTCGGGGACGAGATCCTTCACCACCGGCTGGTGCGGCAACGGGTTGACCTTCACCGCGCCGCCGGCGCCGACATCGTGCATCGACTTGGTGCAGGCCAGGGTGTTCTGGCCGTCGATGTTCATCGCGCAGGAGCCGCAAACGCCTTCGCGGCAGGAGCGGCGGAACGTCAGCGTCGGGTCGATGTGATTCTTGATCCAGATCAGACCGTCCAGCACCATCGGACCGCAATCATGGGTGTCGACATAGTAGGTGTCGACGCTCGGATTCTTGCCGTCGTCCGGGTTCCAGCGATACACACGAAACTCGCGCGTCTCGGTGGCGCCAGCCGGCTTCGGCCAGGTCTTGCCGCCGGAAATCTTCGAATTCTTCGGAAGTGCGAATTCAACCATGCTTGCTCGCCTTCGTTCTCAGTAGACCCGCGCCTTCGGCGGGATGTACTGCACGTCATTGGTCATCGTGTAGCTGTGCACCGGACGGTACTCGATCGCGGTCTTGCCGGCCGGATCGATCCAGGTAAGCGTGTGCTTCATCCAGTCCTTGTCGTTGCGGTCCGGAAAGTCCTCACGCGCATGCGCGCCGCGGCTCTCGGTGCGGTTGGCCGCCGAATCCATCGTCACGACCGCCTGCACGATCAGATTGTCGAATTCCAGCGTCTCGATCAGGTCGGAATTCCACACCAGCGAACGGTCCGAGACCGAGATGTCGCCGACGCCGCCATAGACCTTGTGGATCAGGTTCTGGCCTTCCTGCAAAATGTCGCCGGTGCGGAACACCGCGCAATTGTTCTGCATCACATGCTGCATGCTGTCGCGCAGCTTCGCGGTCGGCGTGCCGCCGGAGGCATGGCGGAAGTGATCGAGCCGGCCGAGCGCAAGGTCGGACGAATCCTTCGGCAGTTCCGGCTGCTTGGCGTTCGCCGTCAGCTTGTCGGCGAGGCGCAGCGCCGCCGCGCGGCCGAACACCACGAGGTCGATCAGCGAATTGGAGCCGAGGCGGTTGGCGCCGTGGACAGAGACGCAGGCGGCTTCGCCAATCGCCATCAGACCCGGCACCACCGAATTGTCGTCGCCGTTGCGCTTGGTCAGCACCTCGGCGTGATAGTTCGTGGCGATGCCGCCCATGTTGTAGTGAACCGTCGGCACGATCGGGATCGGCTCGCGGGTGACGTCGACATTGGCGAAGATCTTCGCCGATTCCGAGATGCCCGGCAGCCGCTCGTGCAGCACCTTCGGATCGAGGTGATCGAGGTGCAGGAAGATGTGGTCCTTCTTCTTGCCGACGCCGCGGCCTTCGCGGATCTCGATCGTCATCGCGCGCGAGACGACGTCGCGCGAGGCGAGGTCCTTGGCCGAAGGCGCGTAGCGCTCCATGAAGCGCTCGCCCTCGGAGTTGACGAGATAGCCGCCTTCGCCGCGAGCACCCTCGGTGACGAGGCAACCCGAGCCGTAGATGCCGGTCGGGTGGAACTGGACGAACTCCATGTCCTGCAGCGGCAAGCCGGCGCGCAGCACCATGCCGCCGCCATCGCCGGTGCAGGTGTGCGCCGAGGTGCAGGAGGCGTAGGCGCGGCCATAGCCGCCGGTCGCCAGAATCGTGGTCTGGGCCCGGAAGCGATGCAGCGTGCCGTCGTCGAGCTTGAGCGCGATCACGCCGCGGCAGACGCCCTGGTCGTCCATGATCAGGTCGATGGCGAAGAACTCGATGAAGAACTCGGCCGCGTGGCGCAGCGACTGGCCATACATCGTGTGCAGCATCGCGTGGCCGGTGCGGTCGGCGGCGGCGCAGGTGCGCTGCGCCTGGCCCTTGCCGTAATCCATCGTCATGCCGCCGAACGGGCGCTGGTAGATCTTGCCGTCCTCGGTGCGCGAGAACGGCACGCCCCAATGCTCGAGTTCGTAGACCGCGTCGGGCGCGTTACGCACCATGTATTCGATCGCGTCCTGGTCGCCGAGCCAGTCCGACCCCTTCACGGTGTCGTACATGTGCCAGCGCCAATCGTCCTGGTGCATGTTGCCGAGCGAGGCCGAGATGCCGCCCTGCGCCGCAACGGTGTGTGAGCGGGTCGGGAACACCTTGGTGATGCAGGCGGTGCGCAGGCCCGCTTCCGAGCAGCCGACCACGGCGCGCAGGCCAGCGCCGCCGGCGCCGACCACGACGACGTCGTAGGTGTGATCCTGGATCGGATAGGCCTTGCCGTTGGTGGCCGGACCACTGCCGTTGGTGGCCTTGCTGTTAGCTTCGCCAGCCGAACCTTGAGCGGCCATGGGTTAAACTCCCGACGACAATTTGAGGATTGCGTAGATCGAGGCCAATGCGACCGCGACGCAGAAGAAGTTGTTCGCCATCACGCTGGCGATCTTCAGCTTCTCATTGTGGATGTAGTCTTCGATCACGACCTGCATGCCGATCTTCATGTGCCAGGTACTGGCGATGATGAAGAGCAGCAGGATGACGGCGATCGGGATCGAGCCGAGGATCTGCGCCGCGCCGGCGTGGTTGCGGCCCATCAGCATGATCATCACGACGATGACCGGGATGATCAGCAGCGTCATCGCGACCGCGGTGAGGCGCTGACGCCAGAAATCCGAGGTGCCGGTATGCGCGGAGCCGAGGCCGCGGACGCGCTCCAACGGCGTCCGCATTGAGGGGCGGCTGCTCATCGTCCACCTCCGACGGCGTAGGCGATGATCCAGACCAGCACGGTGAGTGAGATGCCGGCGACCAGCGCGCCCCAGGTCAGGGCTTCGCGCTCATTGGCCTTGAAGCCGTAGCCGAGGTCCCAGACGAAATGCCGGATGCCGCTGCACAGATGGTGCATCAGCGCCCATGTATAGCCGAACACGATCAGCTTGCCGATCGCGCTGCCGGTGAAGGCCTGGACGTTGGCGTAGGCGGTCGGGCCGGAGGCGGCTGCGATCAGCCACCAGGCGACCAGCAGGGTGCCGAAATAGAGGGCCACGCCGGTGGCGCGATGGACGATGGACAGCGCCATCGTCAGGGTCCACCGGTAGGTCTGCAAATGGGGTGAAAGGGGTCGTTCGATCCTGGCGGTCATCGGCGGGCTTTATGTTGTGAGGGACCGCGGCCGGCCCATCGGGGAACGCGGTAGATGAATTCTATTTACGGAGTCGCACCACGCCGCGCAACGGCCAATTAGCCTTCGGTCGAACCGAAGTTCATTGTTAGGCCTGCCGAATTCTGATTGATCCGCAGTGTGGTATACCAAATGCAAGGCGGACTGAACAAAGAAATGAATCATAATGCCAGTGTCGTGGGAGAGCCGTTGCAAGGCCTCGGGACGAGCCTCGCGGGTCGTCGGTTTTGCCCCATTGTTCCACCAGATAATCGACAAATGCCCTGATCTTAGGCGATCGAGCGGCGCGGTCCGAAGCCACTGACTCGCCGCTATTGGCGTCGGTTTGCGGCCTGCTAAGAGGCGCCACGCACCTGTGGTCGCGACCTTTGGACCGCAGGCGTCGAACCGACCTGTTGGCCAGGCCGTCGCCATACCGCACCGCATCAATCCGTGCGTGGAGGCCATTCATTCAGAGCCGACCCGATATGCGGAATTTGCGATTCGACTTGGTGCGGCCCGTCAACGCGTCACGCGAGACTTCGCATGAGCACCCGCGCGATGGCGCCGATACTCCCGAATCCGAAAAGCGGCTAATGCTCGCGATCGACAGTCGCGAAACGCCGCCGAAGCATCTGCTCCGGCAACACGCCTGATGCTGCAAGAAAAAGATAATGGCCGGCCTCGATCCCAGGGAATTGCTCGAACTCGCAGTGTTGCTGATTGCGGTCGGCGCGCTGTCCGGCTTTCTCGCCGGCCTGTTCGGCATCGGTGGTGGCGCGATCCTGGTGCCGGTGTTCTACGAATGCTTCCGCCTCGCCGGCGTGCCGCTCGAGGTGCGGATGCCGCTCTGCATCGGCACCTCGCTCGCCATCATCATCCCGACCTCGCTGAGCTCGTTCCGTGCCCATTATCGCCGCGGCGCGGTCGACATGGAGATATTGAAGCGCTGGTGGCTGCCGATCGTGATCGGCGTCGCCGCCGGCAGCATCACCGCGCGCTTCGCGCCGGAGCGGCTGTTCAAGATCGTGTTCGTGGTGGTGGCGTGGTCGGCCGCGGCGCGGCTGCTATTGGCGCGCGAGAGCTGGAAGTTCGGCGACGATGTGCCGAAGGGCTTCCTGATGCGCGTCTACGGCTTCTTCGTCGGCCTGCTGTCGACGTTGATGGGCATCGGCGGCGGTCTGTTCGCCAATCTGCTGATGACCTTCTACGGCCGGCCGATCCATCAGGCGGTTGCGACCTCGTCCGCGCTCGCGGTGCTGATCTCGATCCCCGGCGCGCTGGGTTACGTCTATGCCGGCTGGCCGGCGGCCGCGCGCTTCCCCGACGTCGCCGCGTTGCAACTGCCGTTCGCGCTCGGCTACGTCTCGCTGATCGGCGCGCTGCTGGTGATGCCGACCACGCTCGTCACCGCGCCGCTCGGAGTGAAGGTTGCGCACGCGCTGTCGAAGCGGGCGCTTGAGGTGGCGTTCGGGGCCTATCTCTTTATCGTCGGCGGGCGCTTCGTGATCAGTTTGCTGGGCGGACACTAGCCGCAGTTAGTCCTTCAACCGGACCTCGCTGTTGCCCCAGTACCGCATATCGCCGACCCCCTCTATACGATCCGTATCGGAGAGCGCCTTCAGCCGCGCCGCGGTCGCCTCATAGCTGATCGCCCAGCCAAGCTCCTTGAAGCGTTCTTCTGCCATGGTCACGAACCTCACGACCTTCAGCCAACGCGGCTTCAAAAGCGACAAGATCACCTCGTCGAGTTGATCTTCAGTTACTGAAGGCGGAAGTTTCACCTCGCTCCATGTCAGTTCGCTGCAGAGTATGCTTGGCTCTCGCTCCTCTGTGGGTGGCAGCAGGTCCGGATGTTGCTCGCAAATCGGAAGGAGAAGCTTGTCCTCGATGGCTGCAATGACCTCCTGAACCGAATCATGGAAACGAATCCGCTCCTGCTTGCCAAGCCCTGCGATGTTCCTTTCATCCTCGTACATTGCGTCCAAAGCATCGAAGATCTGCAGACAGATCTCCTCGGCATACTCGCGGTTCATTTGGCCCTCGCGACGTCGTCGCGTCCCCTCAAGCCTTCGAATAAATATCCTTGTACTTATCCCGCAGGATGTTCTTCTGCACCTTGCCCATCGCGTTGCGCGGCAATTCGTCGACCACGAAGACCCGCTTGGGCATCTTGAACTTCGCGAGCCGTCCGTCGAGCGCCTTCAGCACCGAGGCCTCGCTGACATCGGCGCCCTTGCTGCACACCAGCACGGCGGTGACGCCCTCGCCGAAATCGGCATGCGGCACGCCGATCACGGCCGACTCGATCACGCCGGGCATGGCGTCGATCTCGCTCTCGATCTCCTTCGGGTAGACGTTGAAACCGCCGGAGATCACGAGATCCTTGCCGCGACCGAGGATGTGCACATAGCCCTTGTCGTCGATCTTGCCGAGGTCGCCGGTGATGAAGAAGCCGTCGCCGCGGAATTCGGACTTGGTCTTCTCCGGCATCCGCCAGTAGCCCTGGAACACGTTCGGGCCCTTAACCTCGATCATGCCGATGGTGTCGCGCGCGAGCTCCTTGCCGGTCTCGGGATCGGTGACCCGCACCGAGACGCCGGGCAGCGCGAAGCCGACAGCGCCGGGCACGCGATCGCCCTCATAGGGGTTCGACGTATTCATGTTGGTCTCGGTCATGCCGTAGCGCTCGAGCACGGCGTGGCCGGTGCGCGCTGACCATTCGCGATGGGTGTCGGCAAGCAGCGGCGCCGAGCCCGAGATGAAAAGCCGCATGTGCTTGGCGGCGTCCTTGTTCAGGCCGGGGTTCTGCAACAGACGGGTATAGAAAGTCGGCACGCCCATCATCACGGTGGCGCGGGCCATCAGCTTCAGGATCACGTCTGGATCGAACTTCGGCAGGAAGATCATCGAGGCACGCGCGAACAGCGTGACGTTGCTCGCCACGAACAGGCCGTGGGTGTGATAGATCGGCAGCGCGTGGATCAGCACGTCCTTGTCCGTGAAGCGCCAGTAGTCGACCAGCGAATACGAGTTCGAGGCGAGGTTGTCGTGCGACAGCATCGCGCCCTTGGAGCGGCCGGTGGTGCCGGACGTGTAGAGGATCGCGGCAAGGTCGTCGTTGCCGCGCGGCACCGTGGCGAATTCCTTCGGCGCCTTGTCGGCGACCTCGGTCAGCGAGCCCTTGCCGCTTGAATCGAGCGTCTCGACCTTCGCGCCGACCTTGGCGGCGATCGCCTTGATGCCGTCGAGCTTCGAGGGATCGCAGACCACCACCGTCGGCTCGGCATCGGTGATGAAGTATTCGAGCTCGTTTAGCGTATAGGCGGTGTTGAGCGGCAGATAGACGCCGCCGGCGCGCACCGTGGCGAGATAGAGCACCAGCGCCGACACCGATTTCTCGGTCTGCGCCGCGACCCGGTCGCCCGGCTTGACGCCGCGCTCGACCAGCACATTCGCCATCTGGCCGGCGCGTGCGATCAGATCGCCGTAGGTGATGCGGCTGCCGTCGAGCTGCTCGATCGCGAGCCGGTTGGGGTCGTCGAGGCCGTCGAACAGGCGGGAAAACAGGTTGGCGTTGGTGGTCGTGTTCATGCAACATCCCCCGAGGGGCGAAAGGGCTGGAAACGTCTGGCTGGATTAGCAAAAACGCCCTTCGGAAAGCAACGGAGACAGTTTGCATGACAAATCATGGGAAACGCGTGGCCTGGGTCACCGGCGGTGGAACGGGAATCGGTGAATCCGGGGCGGAATTCCTGGCTGCGGACGGCTGGACGGTGGTGGTCTCAGGCCGCCGCAAGGAAGAACTCGACCGCGTGGTGGGCAACATCACCAAAAAGGGCGGCAAAGCCGAGGCGATCCCGCTCGACGTCAGCAACAAGGCCGACGTCAACAAGGCGGCCGAGGCGATCGTCGCCAGGCACGGCCGTATCGACCTTCTGGTCAATAGCGCCGGCATCAATGTGCCGAAGCGCAGCTGGGCCGACATGGAACTGGAAGGCTGGGACAAGCTGGTCGAGGTCAATCTCAACGGTGTGCTCTATTGCATGCGCGCGGTGCTGCCGACCATGCGCAAGCAGAAGGACGGCTGCATCATCAATGTCGCCTCCTGGGCCGGCCGCCATGTCTCGAAGATGCCGGGCCCGGCCTACACCACGACCAAGCACGCGGTGCTGGCGTTGACCCACTCCTTCAACATGGACGAATGCGTCAACGGCCTGCGCGCCTGCTGCCTGTCGCCGGGGGAGGTCGCAACCCCGATCCTGAAGCAGCGGCCGGTGGTGCCGAGCGAAGCCGAGCAGGCCAAGATGCTGCAGCCGGAGGATTGCGGCCGCACCATTGCCTTCGTCGCCAGCATGCCGGCGCGGGTCTGCATGAACGAGATCCTGATCAGCCCGACCCACAACCGGGGATTCATCCAGACGCCGCATAATAGGGACTAGGCCGAGCTCTCTCAACGGGTCGTCCCTGCGAAGGCAGGACCCATAACCACCGACATTGGTGGCTAGCGCCCGCTGGAGCCCCAGCTCTCGGAAAAAACGACCATTCGTGGTTATGGATCCCGGCTCGCGCTTCGCTTGGCCGGGACGGCGGCGTGGAGGCCTTCGTACTCTACCTCACTCGCTGATCTCGTTCAGCTCCTTGCCGGTATGCTCCGGCACGAAGAAGAATACGCCAATCGCCATCGCGATCATCAGCACGGGGATGCAGAGGAACGCCAGCGCGAACGAGCCGGTGTGCTGCTGGAGCGCGATCGAGACGAACGGGAACAGCACGAAGCCGACGAAATAGGCGATCGCCCAGACCACGCCGTTGGCGGCGCCGCGGATCCGGGTCGGGAAGATTTCCGCCGTCAGCGTCGTGCTCGGGCCCCAGAAGCCGAGGAAGCCGAGACACCAGGCGAGGCCGAACGCCCACAGCCAGACGCGCTCCTCGGAATAGACCCAGAGCGTCATGAAGATCGCGCCCTCGATCAAGGTCACGATGAAGGTGCGGCGGCGGCCGATCTTGTCGATCAGCCAGCCGACCAGGCACAGGCCGAGGAAGCCGCAGAGGCCGTAGAACACGTAGAACAGGCTGTATTCCGCGGTCGACCAATGCTTCTCGGTCGACAGATATAGCGGCATCCAGGCACCAACCGTGCCGTAGATGCAGGTCGAGGCGCAGGCAACGAACAACGCGACCAGTGTCGAGGGCAGCACGTCGGGCATGAACACCTGGCTGATGCCGACCGACTTGGCCTTGGTGAACCAGTTGCGATCGTCGTCGCTGACCGTGCCGCCGCGCGCCAGCGTCTCGGAGATGCGCCGCTTGCGGTCCTGCGAGCGTACCCAATAGGGCGATTCCGGACAGGTCGAGCGGATATAGATCGCGAGCAACGCGATGGCGCCGGGCACCATCACGGCGATACGCCAGCCGTAGTTGGCGGCCACCAGACCGGTGATCGCACCCGCGAGCGTGGCGCCGAGGCACCACGCCGAGCGCGTGATGCTGATGACGCGGCCGCGCAAGCGCGCCGGCCACGTCTCCGCCACCAGCATCGAACCGAGCGACCATTCGCCATTGAGCGCGAAGAACAGCAGCGAGCGTGCGATCACGAACACCGCGAAGGTCGGCGACAGCGCCGCAACCGGCATCAGCAGCGAGAACAGCGCGATGTTGACGGCGAGCAGAGTGCGGCGGCCATAGCGGTCGGCGAGCCACGGCCAGAAATAGAGCCCGGCGATGCCGACGAACAAAGCGATCTGCATGCCCGAGCGGTATTCCGGCAAGGTCAGCGCAAATTCCTTGATCACCATCGGCGCGATCAGCGCGAAGATCACGCCATCCATGCCGTCGAAGCCCCAGCCGAGCGCGTTGGCGGTAGCGATGTGCCAATGCGTCTTGGTGAGCTCGGTGCTACCAGCGACGGCGCGATAATTGGCGTATTGCAGATGCTTCTGTTCGAGCGGGCCGATGTCGTCGCTGGCGTCGTTCGCCGCAGACGCGGTGTGTCCATCCGCCGTGATGCTGCTCATGGTTTGATTTCCCCCGCTGCAACGTGTCACGAAGCTGCACGCGGGACTGAGGCTGAACCGATCGAGACAGGTCGGCAAGCAAATTGCTCGCGGCGGTGCACTAATAAGGATCGGGGCTGCTCATGCGCGCCGCCCGTTATCGCGGCTGGCAAGTAGGTCGCTGCCGCCATCGTGCGCGCAAAATCGCGGGAGCCAAACGAATCCAGCGGCCAATGGTTTCACGCATCACGATAAATTATTCGAAGAAACCGTCCGAAAACCATCCCGTAGCTTGAACGACTGCGATGCGAGCCAGCACGCGCTTTGCGTCGTCGTTGATCCCACGCCGCCGGCGAACTCCGCCTGCCCAATCATCGGGAGATGAAAGATGTCCAAGCGTATTGCAACTCTGTCCGCTGTAGCCCTCGGCGCGCTGGCGATCACCGCCACCGTGATGGCGCCGGCCAATGCTGAAGACAAGAAGATGACGAAGAGCGAAATGTCCGGCGAGAAGACCGTCATGGTCGGCGGCGCGGCCATGTTCCCTTCCAAGAATATCATCCAGAACGCGGTCAATTCGAAGGATCACACCACACTCGTCGCCGCCGTGAAAGCGGCGGGCCTCGTCCCGACGTTGGAAGGCAAGGGGCCGTTCACGGTGTTTGCGCCGACCAACGCGGCGTTCGCCAAGCTGCCTGCTGGCGCGGTCGACAATTTGGTCAAGCCCGAGAACAAGGCAACCTTGACCAAGATACTCACCTATCACGTGGTGCCCGGCAAGCTCGAGGCGTCCGACCTCACCGACGGCAAGAAGCTCAAAACCGTCGAAGGCGAAGACCTGACTGTTAAACGTTCCGGCGACACGGTCATGATTGTCGACGCCAAGGGTGGATCCTCAACCGTGACTATTCCGAACGTCAACCAGTCGAATGGCGTGATCCATGTGGTCGACACCGTGCTGATGCCGGCGTCGTAGCACCGGGCGGCTCGATTTAGTCCATATTCGGACTTGCGACATAGCGAGCCGGGCGCCGCCCCGGCTCGCATTTTTGTGACCAGAGGAGGTGGCGTATATCGAATGGATGATACGTCCCCCCGTAACGGAACCCCGGTTCCGGGCGTATAAACCGGTAACGACCACGAGCAGAGAATTTCCAATGACGAGCCTCGCCGTCAGCGACGACCACCGGGCAGAGACCGCGACGCCAGCCAAGGTCATCCAGCCGGTCTGGGTGCGCATGGTGCACTGGATCAACGCCGTCGCGATGATCCTGATGATCATGTCCGGCTGGCAGATCTACAACGCCTCGCCCCTGTTCGGCTTCACCTTCTCCTCGAACATCACGCTGGGCGGCTGGCTCGGCGGCGCGCTGCTCTGGCACTTCGCCGCGATGTGGCTGTTGATGGTCAACGGCCTGACCTATCTGACGCTCGGTTTCGCCACCGGCCGCTTCCGCAGGAAGTTGCTGCCGATCACCCCAGGCGGCGTGATCGCCGACACCAAGGCGGCGCTGACCTTCAAGCTGTCGCATGACGATCTCAGCAAGTACAATTCGGTGCAGAAGCTGCTCTATACCGGCATCATCATCGTCGGCGTCGTGATCGTGCTGTCCGGCCTGTCGATGTGGAAGCCGGTGCAACTGCATTGGCTGGTGTCGCTGTTCGGCGGCTACGATTTCGCGCGTTACGTCCACTTCACCTGCATGGCGCTGATCGTCGCCTTCCTGGTGATCCATGTCGCGCTCGCGCTGCTGGTGCCGAAGAGCCTGCGCGCCATGATCATTGGGCGTTGAGGAGGATATCATGGGCCGTCTCCGAAAACTCCTGATCCCTGGCGTCGACAAGAAGCTGCTGGTGCGCGACGCCGTGAAGACGATGCCGGAACTGACGCGCCGCCGTTTCATCACGGCGGGCAGCAGCCTCGGCGCGCTGACGCTGTTGACCGGCTGCGACGTGGTCGATTCGTCGTCGGCGGAGGAACTGCTGAAGAAGGTCTCGAAGTTCAACGACGCGGTGCAGGCCTGGATGTTCAATCCGGATGCGCTGGCGCCGACCTTCCCCGAGAGCATGATCACCAAGCCGTTTCCGTTCAACGCCTATTACGATCTCGACGATGCGCCCGAGATCGCGGCAGCGGACTGGAAGCTCGAGGTGCGCGGGCTGGTCGAGAACAAGAAGCCGTGGACGCTCGACGAATTGTACAAGCTGCCGCAGGTCAAGCAGGTGACGCGCCATATCTGCGTCGAGGGCTGGAGCGCGATCGGCAGCTGGGCAGGCACGCCGCTCCGCGATTTCCTCAAGCTGGTCGGTGCCGACACCCGTGCGAAATATGTCTGGTTCCAGTGCGCCGACAAGGACGGCTACAATTCACCTCTGGACATGCGCACGGCGCTGCATCCGCAGACCCAGATGACGTTCAAATTCGCCGACCAGATCCTGCCGCGGGCCTACGGCTTCCCGATGAAGATCCGGGTTCCGACCAAGCTCGGCTTCAAGAACCCGAAATACGTGCTCTCGATGGAAGTCACTAACGACTACAAGGGCGGCTACTGGGAAGACCAGGGCTATAATTCGTTTAGTGGGAGTTGACGCGTAGCGTCATTCCGGGATGGTCCGAAGGACCAGACCCGGAATCTCGAGATTCCGGGTTCGATGCTAGCGCATCGCCCCGGAATGACTCATGGAGTCACCTTCCGCTGAAACGCAGACAGCAGCGCACCCACCATCAGCATCGCTGCCGAGACGTTGAGCGCAACCGACAGATTGCCGACCGCATCCGTGATCGCGCCGACCACGATCGGGCCGAGGGTCTGGCCGATGCCGAAGGCAATCGTCATCGCCGCGATCGCCGTCGGCCAGGATTGCGGCGGGTAATTGAAGCGCACGAAGGCGGTGGTCGAGCCGACCACCGCGAAGAAGGCGACGCCGAACACCAGCGCCGAGATCGCCAGCAACAGCGGTGCATGTCCGAAGATCGGTAGGCTGGCGCCGAGCGCATTGACGCCGAGAATGATCGTGGTGGCGAGGCCGCCGCGGTCGAGCGCCAGCACCCGCCGCCAGATCCATGGCGTGACGAATGCGCTGACGCCGATCAGGCTCCAGAACGCGCTCTGCGCCACCGCGCCGCCGCCGCCGTCGCAGACATAGGCGATCATGAAGGTCATGTAGGCGATGTAGCCGGCGCCGAACAGGAAGTAGGCGGCGAGGTAGATCAGGACCGGGGTGACCGCGAATTTGGTGCGCACGATGCCGCCGGCGGCGGTATCGGTATGGAGCGGTGCAAGCCATAGCGGCACGGTCATGATCGCGGCGAGCAAAGTCATCGCCCACCACACGATCCACCATGAGCCGGCGCCAAAGCCTTGCAGCACGAATGGTGCGATCAGGCCGGAGGCCAGGATGCCGACGCCCGGCCCGGCGTAGAACAGGCTGAGCAGGAAATTGGCGCGTTCCGGCCGCGACTGCGCGATCGTCGCCGCCAGCGCGCCGCCGCCGACGAAGCCGACCGCGGCGGCGAGGCCGACCAGCAGGCGGGACAGGCTCAGCACGACGAAATTGCCCGAGATGGCGCACAGCGCCAGCGCCAGCGCGCAGATCAGCGTCGACCAGCGCACCGATGCGGCGAGCCCGAAGCGCTGAATCAGGCGCGAGGCGAACAGCGCGCCGACCAGGTAGCCGGCCGCATTGATCGTGTTCATGAAGCCGGCGGCCGAATAGGACCACGCCAGCGAGTCGCGCATGTCGGGCAGCACCAGCGAATAGGCAAAGCGGCCGATGCCGAGGCCGACCGTCGGTGCAAGCGATAGAATCAGGATCAGCCGCGCGGGATGCGCGTAGGATGGGGCGGGGGCTCTCACAATTCACTCCGGCAATGCAGTCATTGTGGCAGGCCGCGGCGGTCCTGCCCAGCGCCGGAGGCAGCAACACTGTCTTGCGTATCGGACAATCAGGCGATCAGGACCAGCGCGACGCCGATCACGGTCAGCAGGGTTCCGGCGACGATCCGCGCCGTGATCTCGACATGCTTGAGCATGACAGCGCTCATCGCCACCGTGACCAGCGGGTAGATCGCAGCGAGCGGTGCCACCAGCGTGATCGGTCCGTTGCGGACCGCGGCGAACAGGCTGAGCGCGCTGAGCCCGTTGCTGATCCCGGTGAGCGCAAACCAGAACCGGCCCTCGCGCGGCGCCTGCACCATGAAGCTGCCCTTGCGGATCCGCTGCACGGTCAGCACCACCAGCGAGGACATCACGTAGCCGACCAGGCAGGCCCATAACGGGCTCGGCCAGATCGCAAGGCCGAGCTTGGCGATCGGCGGCACCACGCCGCGCACCACCGCGCTGGTGAGCGGCAGCAGCAGGGCCCAGCTCCGCCAATGGCCGAGATCGCGCGGCCGGGTCACGGTGATGACGGCGGCGCCCGCCACCGCGACGACAAGGCCGATGAGCTGCTGCGGTTGCAGTGGCTCGTGCAGCAGCACCACGGCGGCGGTGACGGCGAACAGCGGCGCCAGATTGCCCAGCGTCGAGGTGATGACCGGCCCGAGCGCCCGGTTCGAGGCAAAGGTCAGGAGCGTCAGCGACGCCGGGAAGAACAGCCCGATCGCCATGAAGATCGGCAGGCCGCGCCAGACCACCGGCTCGCCATGCAGGATCAGCGGCGACAGCATCAGGAACAGCAAGGTGAAGGAGGGCACGCTGATCGCCGCGCCCGACAGCGGCTCGACCGTGCGCAGCCCAAGCTGCGCCAGCACCACCCCGGTACCGAGGAAAATGGCCGAGGCAAAGGCGTAGATGATGGCTGCGGTCATGAGGTCCGTCTTGTTGGCTTCTTATTGGGCGCGGTTGGCTCTTTCCGGGCCATTTTGGCCTCGTGGGGGTGCCTTGCCAATCGGTGCGGGGCGTTTTAGCACTCGCGCCGAATAATGGCGGGCATGCCCGATTGAGTGAGGTGACGACGATGGCGACCCATAAACTGCTGCTTCTCCCCGGCGACGGCATCGGCCCCGAAGTGATGGCCGAGGTGCAGCGCCTGATCGACTGGCTCAATGCGCAGGGCATCGCCAAGTTCGAGACCGAGCAGGGCCTGGTCGGCGGCTCGGCCTATGACGCGCACAAGGTGTCGATCTCGGAAGCCGACATGGCCAAGGCGACCGCGGCCGATGCCGTGATCTTCGGCGCGGTCGGCGGCCCGAAGTGGGACTCAGTGCCCTATGAGGTCCGCCCCGAGGCCGGTCTGCTGCGGCTGCGCAAGGACCTCGGCCTGTTCGCCAATCTGCGTCCGGCAGTGTGCTACCCGGCGCTGGCCGATGCCTCGAGCCTGAAGCGCGAGATCGTCGAGGGCCTCGACATCATGATCGTGCGCGAGCTCACCGGCGGCGTCTATTTCGGCGAGCCGAAAACCATCACCGATATCGGCAACGGCCAGAAGCGCGCGGTCGACACCCAGGTCTACGACACCTTCGAGATCGAGCGCATCGGCCGCGTCGCCTTCGATCTGGCGCGCAAGCGCAAGAACAAGGTGACGTCGATGGAGAAGCGCAACGTCATGAAGTCGGGCGTGCTTTGGAACGAGGTCATGACCCAGGTCCATGCGCGCGAATACAAGGACGTCACGCTGGAGCATCAGCTCGCCGATTCCGGCGGCATGAATCTGGTCAAGACGCCGAAGCAGTTCGACGTCATCGTCACCGACAATCTGTTCGGCGACATGCTGTCCGACATCGCGGCGATGCTGACCGGCTCGCTCGGCCTGCTGCCGTCGGCGTCGCTCGGCAAAGAGGACGCCAAGACCAAGGAGCGCAAGGCTTTGTATGAGCCGGTGCACGGTTCGGCACCGGATATCGCAGGCCAAGGCCTCGCCAACCCGATCGCAATGATCGCCTCGTTCGGCATGGCGCTGCGCTATTCCTTCGGCATGGGCGATCTCGCCGACAAGGTCGATGCCGCGATCGCGGCCGTGCTCGCCAGCGGCCTGCGCACCGCCGACATCAAGTCGGCCGGCACCACGCCGGTCAGCACCGCGCAGATGGGCGAGGCGATCCTGAAGGAAATGCAGAAGCTGCACGCCTAAGTTTGACAAGCGTCATTCCGGGTTCTCGCTTGGCGAGCCCCGGATTGACTGCTTCAAAAAATGCCCGGCTGGAGCCGGGCATTTTCGTATCGGCAGTATGCCGAAATTTCTCAGTACAGCGGGAAGTTCCGCGGATAGCCGCCGAGATCGGACGGCGGGCTGAGCGGCTGGCGATCGATCGGACGGTTGTTGTTCTCGCGTGCGAACGAGGGATAGCCGACATCCGGCGGGTACGCATAGTCGTTGAACTTGCGATCGCCGGGCAGCACTTCAGTGCCGGCGTCGAGCCAGGAGCGCGTGGTGACGTAAACGCGGGTGCGCGGGCCCTGCTGATAGACGCGGTTCGGACCTTGCGCGCCGTAATAGCGGCGGCCGTCGCGGTCATACTGCTCTTGCTGCTTGCGCTTGCTCGGGGTCTGCTGCGCGCTGGCCGCGGTGACACTGAGCGCGGTTGCGGTGACCGCGGCCGCGGCAAGCAACACCACGAGCTTGTTCGCGGCAGGGAATTTCAAGGTCATCGCATCCTCGTCATTACGGCCCCGTCGGGGCTGGCGTATCAGCCAAAATCACTCGGGACACATTGTAGCCATGGTGGGGAGGCCGTCACTAGGTCAATTGCGCCACACCGGCTGAGATAATGCGTGTCCAACCGCAAAAGTTTCATGAAAACCAGTGCCTTGCCACGGTCTCGCCATCAAAGCGCACCGCGCAGAAGCGGGTTCTCGCTGCCCATCACCCAGTCGGAGGACAGCGCGGGCGCGCCGGAGGTAACGCAGTCGGTGCGACGCAGCTCGGCATGGGCGAACAAGGCGGCGAGCCGGGGGTCGTTGCCGGCGGCGAGCAGGGTCAGGCGGTTCAGCATGCAAACGATCGCGGCGCGCTGGGCCGGCAGGCTGGCACCCTGGCAGGTCCAGCCGGAGATCCGCAGATCGGGGGCATCGGCCTGCTTGAGGAAGCCGAGGCAGGTCCGGCTGCCGTCCTGCCGGGCCGGGCGCAGCAGGGTGACGCCGCCGAACTTGCTGTCGACGATGCCGGCGGCCTCGAGTTCGTGGGCGCCGCCCGGGTCGAGCCGCCCGGCGATCTCGGTCATCGCGGGTCCGACGGCCTCGCCGCCGGGGCGGTAGATTTCCAGCTCGGCTGCCGCCGCGCCATCCGCGTCGGCCCAGCTGAAGACGTCCTTGCGGCCACCTTCGGGGTGCCGGAGGATCTCGTAACTCTCTGTTTTATCTCGAAGATCGGTCTTGCTGACGGCGAAGGCCGGCGCCTGGCGGCTGGCCGGGCGCCAGTCCGCGGCAGCAGGGGCGATGGTCGGCGTTGCGTCCGGCAGCTGCCGCCATAGATGGATGCCGAGGACAACAAACAGCGCGAGCACGGCGGCATAGGCGAACAGCCCGGAGAGCGTGGCGTACACCTCGTCGACGAAACTCGTCAGTGCGGACGGAATTCCCGTATGATGGGACGCGGCCGGATCGGCCCGAAACAAACGCATCAAACCGCTCAAAAGCTACGCAACGTTGTCTTGACGGGGTTTCTCGCATAGAAGCGCTGCCTCTTCCCTTTCCGTGAGTTGCAGGGGAATGGGCATTTTTCGTCGGAGAGTGAACGATGGGTTACAAAGTCGCGGTGGTCGGAGCGACCGGCAATGTCGGGCGCGAAATGCTCAACATTCTCGACGAGCGCAAATTTCCCGCCGACGAGGTCGTCGTGCTGGCGTCGCGCCGCAGCGTCGGCATCGAGGTGTCCTATGGCGACCGCACCCTGAAGGTGAAGGCGCTCGAGCACTATGATTTCTCCGATATCGACATCTGCCTGATGTCGGCCGGTGGCTCGGTCTCCAAGGAATGGTCGCCCAGGATCGGCGCCGCCGGCGCGGTCGTGATCGACAATTCGTCGGCCTGGCGCATGGACCCCGACGTGCCGCTGATCGTGCCGGAGGTGAACGCCGATGCGGCCGCCGGCTTCACCAAGAAGAACATCATCGCCAATCCGAACTGCTCGACCGCGCAGCTCGTCGTCGCGCTGAAGCCGCTGCACGACAAGGCCACCATCACGCGCGTCGTGGTCTCGACCTATCAATCGGTGTCGGGCGCCGGCAAGGATGCGATGGACGAGCTGTTCTCGCAGACCAAGGCCGTCTACACCAATGACGAGCTGATCAATAAGAAGTTTCCCAAGCGCATCGCCTTCAACGTCATTCCCCAGATCGACGTCTTCATGGAAGACGGCTTCACCAAGGAAGAGTGGAAGATGATGGCGGAGACCAAGAAGATCCT
>CALRXG020000034.1:0-24407 GCA_943372075.1 Bordetella parapertussis
GCGGCCCGAAGAGACCGCGCGCGCCGTGATCGACGGCTGGATGCACACCGGCGACGGCGGCTACATGGACGCCGACGGCTTCGTCTACGTCGTCGACCGCGTCAAGGACATGATCATCTCCGGCGGCGAGAACGTCTATTCGGCCGAGGTCGAGAACGCGCTCGCCCAGCACCCGAGCGTGGCGCAATGCGCGGTGATCGGCATCCCGAGCGAGCGCTGGGGCGAGCAGGTCCACGCCGTCGTGGTGATGAAGAGCGGCGCCAGCGCCACATCGGAGGAGCTGATGGAGCACTGCAAGACGCTGATCGCCGGCTACAAATGCCCGCGCAGCGTCGACATCACTGCAACCCCGTTGCCGCTGTCGGGCGCCGGCAAGATCCTGAAGCGCGAGTTGCGCAAGCCGTACTGGGAGAACCGCGAACGGCGGGTGAGCTGAGACCGGGCTCAAGAAAATCTCAGGGCGGCTTGGCCGAAGGCATCAACCGCTCTGCTCAGCGCATGGCGCCGCGCGGACAGCAACCGTTGACATCCAACCATGCGGCCGATTGGATCACCCCAGATCCAATCCAGCGAGTTCCGATGTCCGCACCCGATACCAACGCCGACGGCAAGGGCCGCCGCCTGATGCACCGCCGCTCCGTCGAATGCCTCGGCTATCTCCGTGACGACGGGCTATGGGAGGTCGAGGCCCGGCTCGTCGACACCAAGCCCTATGCACGGCAGGACAAACATCGCGGCCAGCAGCAGCCCGACGATCCCGTGCACGACATCAGGCTGCGGCTCGCAGTCGACGACAGTTTCACGATCCGCGAGACCGGCACCACGATGGCCTCGACGCCCTACCCGTCCTGCCTCGACGTCGAGGGCATCTTGCAGCGCCTGGTCGGCGAGCGCATCGGCAAGGGCTGGCGCGAGCTGGTCCGCCACAAGATCGGCAGGCTCGAGACCTGCACTCACCTGGCCGAGCTGCTCGGACCTGCGGTGACGACGCTGTTTCAGACCGCGACCTCGGGCAAGGACCCGCAGGGGCGCGGTGCGCTCGATCACCAGCGCGACGTCAAGAAGCCGCCGTTCTTCGTCGGCGGCTGCTATTCGTGGCGGCTGGACGGGCCGGTCGTGGCCGAGACATTTCCGCAGTTTGCAAGAAAGCCTGCCGAAGCGAAGCAGGACTCATGACGCGATCGGCTTCAGCGCCAATCAGCCTTGCATCCGGATGGGTTGATCCGCTCCGGGAGGTCACGTAGTCGTCGACGATGACCGAACATGCGGCCGGCGCCGGGACGACACCCCTTCTCGATACCAAATCCATGTTGCCGGGGATCGCATGCGGTCTCGGCGCGTCGCTTTGCTGGGCGCTCGGTTTCGTGGCGACCCGACACGGCCTGAAAATCGGCTTCACGCCGGTGGACCTGCTGATGCACCGCTATCTGTGGTCGGGCATCGTGTTCGTCCCGCTCGTCCTGCGCGCCGGCCTCGGCGATCTCTGCGGCATCGGATGGGGCCGCGGCATGGCGCTGATGATGCTGGGCGGCCCGGTGATGTCGATCATCAGCTATGCGGGCTTCATGTTCGTGCCGCTCGGGCACGGCAGCGTGATCCAGCCTTCCTGTGCAACGCTCGGCGGGTTGTTTCTCGCGGTCGTCCTGCTCAAGGAATCGATCTCATTCTCGCGTTTCGCCGGCGCCGTCGTCATCGTGCTCGGCCTTGCCGTGATCGGCAGCGAGTCGATCGGCCATATGGGACCGAGCGCGGTGATGGGCGATCTGATCTTCGTCCTCACCGGGCTGATGTTTGCAGGCTTCGCCACGCTGGTCCGCTACTGGCGCGTATCGGCGTTCTCGGTCGCGACGGTCATCAGCGTGCTGTCGCTCGCGCTGTTTCCGCTCTATGCCGCATCGGGCGGTCTCGGTCGCGATGCCGCCATCGGCCTCGACGAGAATGCGCTGCAGGCGATCGCCCAGGGCATCCTGGCCGGGCCCGCCGCGCTCTATATGTTCGCCCAATCGATCCAGCGTCTCGGCGTTGCCCGCGCGGCGGTCTTTCCCGCGATCGTCCCGGCGCTGACCCTGCTGCTGGGCTGGCTCCTGATCGGCGAGCCGCCGACCACGTTGCAGGCAGCGGGACTGGTCACTGTGTTGGCCGGCTTCTACCTCGCACAACGGCAGAGCTAGGCCGTGCTGCCGGCGTCGATGACCTGAACCGTGCCGGTGATGCTGCCGCCGCCTTCGCCGAGCAGGAATTCCACCATCGCGGCCACATCATCGGCCGTCGCGAGCCGGCGCAGCGCGCTGCGGCCGGCGATCCGCGCGCGGTCATCGTCGCCCAGTCCCTTGGTCAGCTCGGTATCGATGAAACCGGGCGCGATCGCATTCACGGTGATGCCGAGCTGGCCGACCTCGCGCGCCAGCGACCGCGTGAAGCCGGTGGCGGCCGCCTTGCTCGCGCCATAGACCGAGAGGCCCTTGTAGCCGGTCGTGGCCACGATCGAGGACATGTTGATGATGCGGCCCGCACCATCGGCCATCATCTGCCGCGCGACGTATTTGGTCAGGATGATCGGCGAGAGCACATTGAGGCGGACCAGGGCTTCGATCTGGCTGTTGTGCATGGTCGCGAGCAGGCCCTCGGTCCCGATGCCGGCATTGTTGACCAGGCCGAAGATCGGACCGAACGCGCGCCGTAGCTCCTGCACGAAGGCCGGAATGGCATCGACCTCGCTGAGATCGAATGCCCTGAAGCAGATGTCTCCGCCGCTACTGGATGCAATTGCGATGGCGTCGTCGAGCTCCGCGCCCCGGCTGCGCGCCACCGCGATCACGCGATCGCCGCCGCGCGCGAGGCGGCGTGCGATGGCCAGCCCGATACCGCGGCTTGCGCCTGTCACGAGGATGCTACGCATCGGCGCGCGCCAGCTTGCCGGCCGGCGTCACCGCCAGCGCGGGCACAAAGCGCAGGACGGCCGGCACCTTGTATGGCGCCAGCGCCGCGCGGCATGCGTTCAGGATGCCGTCGCGCATCACGGCGTGGTCACCGGCCTGCGAGCCATCCGCGAGCACGACGTCGGCCGCCGCGATTGCGCCGGTGATCGGGTTGCGCTGCGCCCGCGCCCGCGACATGCGCACACCCGGACAGGCGTTGATCACGGCCTCGATCTCCTCGGGGTGCACCTTGTGGCCGCCGATATTGATGATGCCGCCGCGCCGGCCGACGAAATAGCAGCGGCCGTCGCGCACCTCGATCATGTCGCCGGTGTCGACGAAGCCGTCAGCATCGGTCAATGCCGCTTCGGCGCCGACATAGCCGGTCGCGACGCGACCGGAGCGAATCCGCAGCGAGCCGTGTTCGATCTTCATGTCGACGCCATCGCGGCCGCCGCCGAGCATCGCCTCGGGGAAACCCTCCAGACCGTCATTGACGGCAAAGCCGACCCCGGCCTCGGTCGAGGCGTAGGCATGGCCGACCGACGCCGCTGGAAATGCCTGCTTGAGCGCGTCGAGGATCGCCTGATCCGCGATCTCGCCGGACAGGCGCACGTAGCGTGGTGCGAAACCACGCGCGGCACCGCTCATCAAGAGCTTGCGCCAATGCGTCGGCGTGCCGGAGATGTGGGTGACTCCGCGCGTATTCAGGCGGGCGACCCAGTCGACCAGCTCCTCTCGCGGATCCGACAGCACCATGGAGCCGCCGCCGATCATGGCACGCAGCAAGATCTGCAAGCCGCCGTAGCGACGGATGTCGTAGAAGGTCGCCCACACCGGCGACCCGGCCGCAACCGTATCGGCGACGATCGCACCGCTGAGGCCCGCGAGCGTATGGCTGACGATCTTGGGAACGCCGGACGTGCCCGACGTCAGCATCAGCCACTCCGTCGCGGCGGCTGCGTCGGCCGGCGGCCGTGACGGCTGGGGCTCGGCCGACATTGTGTATGTCGGGATATTGCTGCCGGCCCAGCGCCCGGGATCGTCCGACACCACGGCATCAATCGCGGCAGCCGTCACCAGCGCTGTGCGATGATCGGTTCTGACATCGGATGGCAGCAGCAACATCCGCCGTGCGACGCCGTCGAGCTCGGCAAGCGCGATCGCGGATTGCAGCTGCGTCGACAGATCGAGCAGCACCGAACGGCCGGCGAGCTCCACGAGCCTGCCAGCGAACCAGCTTTGCGCCGACATGCCGCTGAACGACACGCGTGCCTCGGCGTCGGACATGGTCCGGCCCGCCGGCGCGGCGCCGAGCCAACAGCGCAAGGCCCGAAGCTCAGGCCGGGACATTCTCATACGCCCTGACGAAGTCGCCTATCGTGAGGGGGAACGACACCTCGTCCGACACCGTGAAAGGATCGCGTCCGGTCTCATCCTCGAGCCGCGCGACCAGGATCGCGAAGCCCAGGGAATCCAGGCCCGTGGCGTGCAGCGCCAGGTCGTCATTCAACGGCGGCAGCATGACGTTCTGCTCCCGCGCGACCTGCTGCATCTCGGCAATGATCTTTAACCTTATCGACATCGGCCTTTTGCTTTCCGTGCCAGCTATGACAAGAAACATAGGCCGGCCCGCGACAATTTGCTGCGGCTCTGCCGGTCTTTTTGCAGGCCTTGGTAAATCGATGGCTAGCCCGCCGCCCCGCATCCGGGAAATCACGGAACAGGATCTCGACGTCGTCGGCGACCTGCTGACGCGGGGGTTCGTGTACCGGTCGCGCGATTACTGGATGCGCGGCCTGCTGCGCCAAGCGGCGCGCGAGATCCCGCCGAACGCGCCGCGCTTCGGCTATCTGATGGAGCATGACGGCCAGGCCGTCGGCTGCCTGCTGCTGATCTGTACGCGCCGGACCATCAACGGCGCGATCGCGGACAGGTGCAACGTCTCGAGCTGGTACGTCGATCCCGCGTATCGCAACTTCGGCGCGCTGTTCGCATCGATGGTGCAGAAGCGCAAGGACATCACCTATTTCAACGTCACGCCGGTGCAGCCGACCTGGCCGATCCTCGAAGCGCAGGGCTACCGGCGCTATTGCAGCGGACAATATTTCGCATTGCCGTGGCTGTCGTGGCGCGGCGTCACGATGTCGGTCGCGCGGATCACCAGCGGCAGCGCACCGATCGACGGCGTGAGCACGGAGGACACCGCGATGCTGCGGCGTCATGCCGACTACGGCAATCTGAGCCTGGTGTGCCGTGGCGGCGGTCGTGCGCTGCCGTTCATCTTCATGCCGTTGCGCAAGCGGCGCGGCTTCATCCCGATGCCCGCGATGCAGCTCGCTTATTGCCCGTCGATCGCCGACTTCACAGCCTGCGCCGCGGCGCTCGGACGCTATCTGCTATTGCGCGGTAAGCCGGTAGTCATCCTCGATGCCAACGGCCCGCCGGTCGGAATTCCCGGCCGCTACAGCGAAGAGCTGGGCCGGAAGTATTTCAGGGGACCACACCAGCCCCAGCTCGGCGACCTCGCCGATACCGAGCTTGCGATCTACGGTCTCTAAAGCGCGATGAGGTTGAGTTGAATCGTCATCGCGCTTGAGCTCCTTGTTTGAGCATGATCTCTTCGGAAAACCGCTTCACACTTTTCCGGATCATGCTCTAAAGGCGCAACCTGCCCGCGACGATGGCGGCGAAGCTTTCGGCATCTAGCCGGCGATAGGTCATGCCAGCGGCATCGCGGTAGAACAGGCGGCCGCCGACGGTCGCAGGATCGAATCCGTCGCGGACCAGCTCGCTGCGCTTCAGCTTGAACGTGTCGGTGAGGTCGAGCCTGTCGCGGATACGGATCAGGACCGGCTGGGCGTAGGACGGCAACCGGCCGGCAAGATGCTGATGCAGCGCCGCGATGTCGAAGCGGTCGTCGACGGCAATCGCCGCCATTCCAGCGCGGCCGTCGGCACCCGGGATCACGACGCCATAGCTGACGGCATCGACGATGCCAGGACAGGTAAGCAAGGCCGCATCGACCTCCGCGGTCGCGACGTTCTCGCCCTTCCAGCGGAAGGTGTCGCCGATCCGATCGACGAAATAGAAATAACCGGCGCGGTCGAGCCGCATCAGGTCGCCGGTCCGGAACCAGGCATCGCCGGGCGCGAACACATCGCGCAGGATCTTCCGCTCGGTGTCGGATGCATCCGTGTAGCCCTCGAAGCGGCCGCCGCGTTCCTCGCTGGCTCCGATGCGGCCGATCGCTTCGCCGGGCTCATCAGGCCCGCACAATTCGCACCATCCGTCAGCCGAGCGCAGCGGCGCGCCGTCGGCGCCGAGGCGGACGATCGCGGCTGGAAAGCGATGCTTCAGGAACGGCGGGACGCGGCCGATGGCGCCCCGTTTGGCCTCGACATTGTAGAGCGAGAAATTGCCCTCGGTCGCGGCGTAGAATTCCAGGATCCGCGGAATGCCGAAGCGCGTCTCGACCGCTTCCCAGATGTCGCCGCGCAGGCCGTTGCCGCAGGCAAGCCGCAGCCGGTGCGCTCGCTCGGCGTCGGACGGCGGCGATTGCAGCAGATAGCGGCCGAGTTCGCCGATGTACTGAACAATGCTGCAATCCCAGCGCGCGATGTCCTGCCAGAACCGGCTTGCCGAGAACTTGTCCGCAATCACCACCGAGCCCCCTGCCGCCAGCATGCTGCAAGGCGCCACCACGCCACCGACGCTGTGACAGAGCGGCAGGCAGTCATACAGCCGGTCGGCGGCGGTCGCCTCCATCAGGCCCTCGAACCAGCGCGCCCATGTCAGCACGCGCCGATGGCTGACATTGGCGGCCTTGGGCAGGCCCGTGGTGCCCGAGGTGAAGATCATCAGCGCGCGATCATCGAGCGTCACTGCGCGGCATTCCGTTGGCGACAGCGGGCCGTCGTCATATCCGGCAAGCGCCGTGGCGAGCCCGCCCGCCTCGCCACCGTGCAGCCACAGCTTCGGCAGGCGCGCAAGGTGCGGCACCGCGCTGTCGACTGCGTCGCGCAATTCGGCCGCGACGATCAGGTGCCCGGCACCCGACACCTCGATGCAATGCGCGAGCGAGGCGCCGATCAGGTTGCTGTTGATCAGCGCGACCACCACGCCGGCACGGTTGAGCCCGAGCCAGGCGGCGAGATAGTCCGGCCGGCTGGGCATCAGCAGGCCGACGCAATCGCCGACCGCGATCCGTTCGGCCATCGCCCAGCGCGCATAGCGGCGGATGCGCCCGGCAAGTTCGCGATAATCGAGGCTCTCGCTGTCCGACAGCAGCGCAGGCTGCGCGGGACACCGCGCGGCCCAATCGTCGATCAGATCGGCAAACACGCGATCGGGCGTGGCGTCGATCCGCGAGGTCAGCTCGATCGCCTTGAGCCAGAGCTTCGCAGCCGAGGTCGCCTTGCCGTCATTGCCGCCGGCTCGATTTGAAATGGTCATCATCAGATCAGAACCGCGTCATCCCGTCGGCTATAGCCGCCCGCGCGCCCGCGAACGTTAACGGCGATGGTTAAGCCTGGGAACCACGCCCGCATCCCTCATCCTTGATTAATGGCCGGCGGCTGGAATGCGCCCAGCTTTCTTCGATCCAGGCCAAGCCGTCTTTACCACACCGTCGGGAACATGATGCGCCGCGGGCCAAGCGGCCGTATGTCGGAAGGGCGCAAAGGGAGAAGCCCAGCATGATCGCCCGCAGAGCGTTCCTCTCGCTGTTCAGTACCGCCTGCCTTGCCGCGACGGCCGGTCGCCATCCGGCCTTCGCCGACGCCGCCTACCCGGCGCGGCCGGTGCGCTGGATCGTGCCCTATGCCGCCGGCGGCGCCACCGACGTGCTGTCGCGCCTGATCTGCCAGCGCCTGACCGAACGGTTGGGGCATCCCTTCGTGGTCGAGAACAAGCCTGGTGCCGGCAGCAACATCGGCACCGAGGCCGTGATCACCTCGCCAGCGGACGGCTATACCCTGCTGCTGACCAGCACGGCGAATGCCATCAACGCCTCGTTCGATCCGACCATCCATTACGATTTCGGCAAGAGCATCACGCCGGTGGCGGGGATCGCGCGGATCCCGCTGGTGCTCGTGGTCAACAACGCCTTGCCGGTGCGCAATGTCGCCCAGTTCATCGCCTACGCGAAAGCCAATCCGGGCAAGCTCAGCACGGGATCGTCAGGCGTCGGGACCTCGCTGCATCTGTCCGGCGAGTTGTTCAAGGCGATGGCCGGCATCGATCTGGTCCACGTGCCCTACCGCGGCTCGGCGCCCGGGCTGACCGACCTGATGTCCGGGCAGATCCAGGCCATGTTCGACAACGTCACCTCATCGCTGGAGCTGATCCGCGCCGGCAAGATCCGCGCGCTCGGTGTGACGACGAAGGAACGCTCGGCGACGCTGCCGGACGTGCCGCCGATATCGGACGTGTTGGCCGGCTACGAGACCAGCTCGTTCTACGGGGTCGGCGCCCCGGCCGGCACGCCGACCGAAATCATCGATCTGCTCAACCGCGAGATCAATGCCGCGCTCGCCGATCCGGCGATCAAGCAGCAGATCGGCCAGCTCGGCGCGCTGCCGATCACCGGCAACGCTGACGCTTTCGGCAACATGCTCACCGCCGAGACCGCGCGCTGGCGCAAGGTGGTCGCCCTGGCCGGACCGCGGACCCAGTAAGCGAACCTCAATCCGCGCCGCTCAGCCAAGTCCCGCCAGCTTGAGGCTCAGCGCCCGCAGCCGCTTGCGCGCCTCCGCGTCATAGGCTTGCGCATGCGCGCGGGCCTCGCGCAGCCCGTCGAAGAACAGCCCACTCCTGTCGGCGACGTCGTCACCCTGCACCAGCCGCAGGATCGCCTCGCCGCCCTGCTCCACGGTTGAGATCGGGGTGGCACCGCTGGCACGCACCATCGTGGTGTTCATGTACGTCGCAGGATGCAGCGAATTGACGGTCACGCCAGAACCCTGCAGCTGCTCCGCGAGATCGATGGTGAACATGATCTGCGACAGCTTGCTCTGGGCATATGCGCGGCCGCCGCTGTAGTTCTTGGTGATCATCACGTCGGCGAAATCGATCGGATGCTGACCGAGCGAGGCGACATTGACGATGCGCGCGGGCGAGCTCGCCTTGAGCCGCGGCAGCAGCAGATGCGCCAGCAGGAAGCCGGCGAGATAGTTAACGGCGAAGCGCAGCTCGTGGCCGTCCTTGCTGGTCTGCCGCGCCGGCCCCTCGTTCTGCGAGCCGATGCCGGCGTTGTTGACCAGGACATCGAGGCAATCCTGGTCGTCGAGCACCAGTTGGGCGAACTCGCGGACGTCGGCGAGAGACGACAGGTCGGCCTGGTAGAACATCGGCTCGCGACCGCTGACGCGCTTGATCTCGTCGGCGAGCGTCTGCGCCCTCTGGGTATCGCGGCCGTGGATCAGGACCCGGGCGCCGGCTGCCGCCAGCTTCATCGCCACATAGCGGCCGACGCCATCGGTGGAACCGGTGATCAGCACGGTCTTGCCTGCCATATTCATCGAAAATTGCCTTTCGATCGTTCGCCAGCACTGCCAGCAAAGATAAATCCCCGCTGCGGACTTTGCCATGGCGAGGGACAGCAGCGCCATGAGCGCCAAAAACGGCACCCAAATGCCCCGGTTTGCCCCTCCTCCATGCCCACCGGCGTACAGCCTGCGGCGCGGCCTGCGGTCGCGCGGCGCCGCGTCGCGCGTCAACATGCATGCGTTCTGGTATTGTTGACCAGAACGACGGCAAATCAGGATCGGAATGTCCTCGATCATTCCAGACCGGATCGTGCGGAAAACTCCCTCACTGGAGCCTTTCGGCATGCTCCTGTTGTTCGCAGCGCTCTCGGCGCTGCCGATCGTCCTGGCGCTTCATTGGGTTGAGCCCGCACTCGTGCTGCCCGCGCTCAGCCTGCTGTTGTTCACCGAGGCAGCCGTTGCCGCGATCGCGGCGCGCGTGATCCGCGTGCGCACGACCGCGGCTAGTCTTACGTTGTGGGATTTCGCCGGCGCTTTCGCTTTCATGGGGTGCGCGGCGGCGATCCTCGGCGAGCCGGATCAGGCCGCGCTGTTCTTCGAGGAACAGGGCGCGCTGCGTCCAGCATCACGACCATAATCCCAGGCCGGGCCCCTCTGGCAGCCACAAGCTGCGATGTCGGACTGGAACTCAGTTGGAGTGGCCCCGCTTCGTCCCGCGACGCGAAACCGTCGCGGCGGATTTGCCGTTAGCAAGACGGCAACAGCCGGCTTCGTCGAAATGGTCCGCTCCCCGACCTCAAGGGGAACATGATTCATGTCCGAACTGCTTTCACTCGACGCCCTCAGCGCATTGCTGCAAGTCGTCGTCATCGACCTCGTGCTGGCCGGCGACAACGCCGTCGTGATCGGCCTTGCCGCGGCAGGGCTCCCGGAAAGGCAACGCGGCAAGGCAATCCTGATCGGCATCGGCGCCGCGACGTTGCTGCGCATCCTGTTCGCACTGCTCACCACGCAATTGATGCAGATCGTCGGTCTGTTGCTCGCCGGCGGTATCCTCTTGCTGTGGGTGTGCTGGAAGATGTGGCGGGAGTTGCGTGCCACGTCGCACGATCCCGCCGCTGATATGGGCGCCGACGGCGCGGAAGGCCCGCGCAAGACGCTGTGGCAGGCCACCACCCAGATCATCGTCGCCGACGTCTCGATGTCGCTCGACAACGTGCTGGCGGTTGCGGGCGCAGCGCGCGAGCAGCCGATCGTGCTGATATTCGGCCTCGCGCTCTCGATCGCGATGATGGGCGCGGCCGCCACCTTCATCGCACGGCTGCTGCAGAACCACCGCTGGATCGCCTATGTCGGCCTCGCCGTGATCCTCTATGTGGCAATCGACATGACGATCCGCGGTGCATCCGAGATCGCCAAGGTCGCGCCAGTCTGACAATCGAGAGCAAAACGGCGGGCCTTCCAGCCCGCCGTCCGCAAAATCGAATCCGCGCTTGCGTCAGTGGATTTCCGACGATCGCTTCAGCGCATCCTTCAGCTTCTCGAGCGTAAAATCCTTGGAGCGCGCGATGTCCAGGATCGGGGTCTCGCGGCGGCCGCAGAGCTCGGCGGCCTCGGGCAGCTTCGCCGCGATCTCATAGGGAATCACGATCGCGCCGTGGCTGTCGGCGTGGATCAGATCGTCGGAGCGCACCGTCATGCCGGCGACGCGCACCTCGCCGCCGAAGCTCTCGGCGTGCACCCAGGCGTGCGACGGGCCGATCGAGCCGGCCAGCGCCTGGAAACCAGGCGCCCATTGCGGGATGTCACGGATCGAACCGTCGGTGATGACGCCGAGGCAGCCGAGCGCCTTGTGCACCGCGCTCTGCACCTCGCCCCAGAACGCGCCGTAGCCGACGTCGGGCCCGTCGATGTCCTGGATCACCGAGATGCGCGGACCAAAGCCGGTGCCGACATATTCATAATAGTCGATGCGGCGCTTCGACTGTTCCTCGGCCGAGAGGCCGGACTTCAGCACCGAGCGGATCGCGACCGTGCGCGCATAGCCGACGATCGGCGGCAAGGTCGGGAACGGGCAGACCAGCGGCTTCACCGTGTAGCCGATCAGCCGCCGCTCCGGCGCGACGATCTCCATCGCGTTGCAGATCGTCGGCGTGTCATAGCGCGCCAACGCTTCAAGAACGGAGGCAGGAAGCGGGGCGGAAGCGGATGTCGTCACGGCGTTTCTCTCCTGATTTGGGCGTTCGCTGAGCCGTTTCAGCCTATAGCCGAGATCGGAGGCGAACCCAACCAAGGCCCGCTCATGGCTGATATTTGGGAGAGGAGCCTCGATCACCCTCCGTCACCATCCCCCCCGAGGTGCGGGCGGAGCGAGCCTCGAAGGGCGGCGGCCCGACCGTGGCCTTGCATCCTTCGAGACGCGTTGCGCGCTCCTCAGGATAACGGGCCGAGCAGGATCCTCAGTGCAGATGCGTCGGACGGTCGTCGTGGTCCGTATCCGTGACCGGCGCCGTGTAGGGCGTGGCGGCCGCCGCCGGTGCCCCGGCGCCTTGGCTCTGCGCGGCGAGCTTGCGCTCCTGGTCGCGATAGGACTTCCAGCCCCAGGGCAGGCTGATCAGATAGGCTACCGAACCGGCCGACAGGATGTGCCAGGGGTAGCCGATCAGCAGCGCGACGAAGAACACCACGCCGACGAACACCGGCAACACCATCTCCGGCGGCACGCGCATCTTCACGGTCTTGCCGGAGAACACCGGCAGCCGCGACACCATCAGGAAAGCGATCAAGAGCGTGTAGAACGCCGTCAGCGTCGCTGGCGGCATCGGCACGCCGAGGAAGGCGAGATAGATCGGCAGCAGCACGGTGATCGCGCCGGCCGGTGCCGGCACGCCGGTGAAATAATTGGCGGCGAACGCCGGCTTGTTCGGGTCGTCGATCGAGGCATTGAAGCGCGCCAGCCGCAAGCCGCCGGAGATCGCGAACACCATCGCGGCGATCCAGCCGCCATTGTTGAGCTCATGCAGCTGCCAGAAATACAGGATCAGTCCCGGCGCGACGCCGAAATTGACGAAGTCGGCAAGGCTGTCGAGCTCGGCGCCGAACTTCGACTGGCCCTTGATCATGCGGGCGACGCGGCCGTCGATGCCGTCCAGGATCGCGGCGAACACGATGGCGGCGACCGCTAGCTCCATCCGCCCTTCCGTCGACAGCCGGATCGCGGTGAGGCCGGCGCAGATCGCCAGCAGCGTGATCATGTTCGGCACCAGCATCCGCACCGGGATCGGGCGGAACCGGCGGCGGCGCAGCTCGCTGGAATTGTTATCGAATGGCGTCATGGCTCGACAAATATAGCAAGCATGGCCCGGCTCCGCCATCGCCGTGGGAACCGGCTGATCGGCCGGCCCCAACAGAGTTAATCGGCGCGGTAGGTGCGACCGGGATCGGCGTTGCGGAAATCCGCCAGGATGGTTTCGCCGGCAACCGCGGTCTGGCCTTCGGAGACCAGCGCCTTGGTGCCTTCCGGCAGGTAAACGTCGAGCCGCGAGCCGAACCGGATCAGGCCGAAGCGCTCGCCGGCGCCGATCGACTGCCCTTCCTTGACGAAGCAGACGATGCGGCGCGCCACCAGGCCCGCGATCTGGACCACGCCGATGCGGCCATTGGCGGTCGAGATGACCAGTGAATTGCGCTCATTGTCCTCGCTCGCTTTGTCGAGCTCAGCATTGATGAAAGCGCCGGGTCGGTAGGCGATGCGGTCGATGCGGCCGGCCACCGGGCTGCGGTTCACATGGCAGTTGAACACGCTCATGAAGACTGAGATGCGCGGCAGCGGCTTGTCGCCAAGGCCGAGTTCAGCCGGCGGCAGCGCCTGCACCACCATGGAGACGCGGCCGTCGGCCGGCGACACCAGGATGCCGTCACGCAGCGGCGTCACGCGAACGGGATCGCGGAAGAACAGCGCACACCAGACCGTGAGCAGCGTCCCGATCCACCCCAGCGGGGTCCAGATCCAGAACAGGATCAGGCTCGCCAGCGCGAAGCCGCCAATGAAGGGATAGCCCTCCGGGTGGATCGGCGGGATCTGCGCGCGGATGGAATGGGCGATCGACATCGAATCTCGCTTGGGTTTCCCCGCCCCATGTGGCGGGAGAGGCCCTAAATCGACTATTCCGCGGCGGTCGGCAAGGGCTTCTGACCAGCGGCCGCGGTGGTATCACCAACGGATTCGGTGACAGGCGGCGGCATGCGATTCGGCGCCGTGGCGTCGTCATCGACCTGGGCCAGCCGTTCGCGGGCCTCCTCGGCCTCGCGCTGCCGGTTCCACATGCTGGCGTAGAGGCCACCGGCGGCCAAAAGCCGCGCGTGGGTGCCGCGCTCGGCGATCCGTCCCTGATCCAGCACGATGATCTCGTCGGCGCCGACGATGGTCGACAGCCGGTGCGCAATCACCAGCGAGGTGCGGTTGCGCGACACCCGCTCCAGTGCGCTCTGAATCTCGGCTTCGGTGTGGCTGTCGAGCGCCGATGTCGCCTCGTCCAGCACCAGGATCGGCGGCGCCTTCAGCACCGTGCGCGCGATCGCGACGCGCTGCTTCTCGCCGCCAGAGAGCTTCAGACCACGCTCGCCGACCTGGGTCTCGTAGCCCTGCGGCGACATCCGGATGAAGCCGTCGATCTGCGCCAGCCGCGCCGCCTCCTCCACCTCGTCGTCGCCGGCGTCCCAGCGGCCATAGCGGATGTTGTAGCGGATGGTGTCGTTGAACAGCACAGTGTCCTGCGGCACCATGCCGATCGCCGAACGCAGCGAAGCCTGGGTCACGGTCTTGATGTCCTGGCCGTCGATCATGATGCGGCCGCTCGATACGTCGTAGAGCCGGAACAGCAGCCGCGAGATCGTCGACTTGCCGGCGCCGGAGGGACCGACGATCGCAACCGTCTTGCCGGCCGGCACCTCGAAGCTCAGGCCTTTCAGGATCGGCCGGTCGGGCTCGTAGGCGAAGCGGACGTCCTCGAACCGCACGCTGCCGGCGGACACCGCAAGCGGCGTGGCGCCCGGCATGTCCTTCACTTCGGGATCGCGCGCCAGCACGTCGAACATCTTCTCGATGTCGATGATCGCCTGCTTGATCTCGCGATAGACCATGCCCATGAAATTCAGCGGCTGGTAGAGCTGGATCATCATCGAATTGATCAGCACGAAATCGCCGACGGTGTGGGTGCCGTTGCGGATGCCGAAGGCGCACATCAGCATGGTCGCGGTCAGCCCCGCGGTGAAGATGACGGCCTGCCCGGTGTTGAGGACGGCGAGCGACGTGTAGGTCTTCACGCTGGCCTGCTCGTAGCGTTCCATCGAGCGATCGTAGCGCCGCGCCTCGCGCTCCTCGGCGCCGAAATACTTCACCGTCTCGTAGTTGAGCAGCGAGTCGATCGCCTTGGTGTTCGCCTCGGTATCGGAATCGTTCATCTTGCGGCGGATCTCGATCCGCCACTCGGTCGCGACGTAGGTGTAGTACATGAACACGACGACGGTGAGCAGCACCGCCAGCACGTAGCGCCAGTCGAACTGCCACAGCAGCACGCCCGCCAGCAGCGTGACCTCGACGATGGTCGGAATCAGTTGCAGGATCACCATCCGCACGATGGTCTCGATCCCGGTGCGGCCGCGCTCCAGCACGCGGGTCAGACCGCCGGTCTTGCGCTCGAGATGGAAGCGCAGCGACAGCTCGTGCATGTGCACGAAGGTGATGTAGGCGAGCCGGCGCACCGCGTGCATCGCGACGCGGGCGAAGATGCCGTCGCGCCACTGCGTCAGCACCGCCATGATGACGCGCACCGCGCCATAGCTGATCGTCATCAGCACCGGCGAGGCGATCAGCCACAGCGCCCAGTTCGACGATTCGACCGGCGCCGAGCCCGCGCCGTTCAGCGCATCGATCGCCCATTTGAAGGTGAACGGCACCGACAGCGTCGCAAGCTTGGCGAACAGCAGCAGCACCACCGACCAGATCACGCGCATCTTCAGATCGGCGCGATCGCCCGGCCAAATGTAGGGCCAGAGATGAACGAGGGTCCCGACCAGCGTCCCCTTTTCGGCGGCCGGCGCCGCGGCCGCGGACCGCGCGGCACCGGTCACGGTCTGTTGCGGCGGCACCATCAGGAGCCCGCTCTCGCCGCCATGGCGCGCCGGTGCGCTGCCACATCTTTTCCACGATTTGCCATTGTGCCCGTCATATAGATCGTTTGAATGCGGCGTACAGGCTTATGACGAAAATTGTTCGCGATTCGCGGGAATTTACGGGATTTTTTGGCCTTCAATCCCCATATACCAGTCTTGACCCTGTTTACGCTGCAGTGCCACAAGGATCGTATGAACCAAATCAAGACTGTCTGTGTTTATTGCGGCTCCGGCCCCGGCAACAATCCCCGCTTCGTTGAAGCTGCCGTCGCACTCGGCAAGAGCTTTGCCGACAACAACGTACGCCTGGTCTATGGCGGCGGCTCGATCGGCCTGATGGGCGCAGTCGCAAAATCCACCCTCGATCACGGCGGCTCGGTCACCGGCATCATTCCCGAATTCCTGCGTGCACGCGAGAACGCGCTGACCTCGGTTCAGGAGATGATCGTCACCCCCGACATGCATGAGCGCAAGCGGCTGATGTTCGAGCGCTCGGATGCTTTCGTGGCACTGCCCGGCGGCATCGGTACGCTGGAGGAACTGGTGGAGCAACTGACCTGGCAGCAACTCGGCCGTCACCACAAGCCGATCCTGCTCGCCAACATCGACAATTTCTGGGAGCCCCTGCTCTCGCTGCTGAACCACATGCGCGCTACCGAATTCATCCGCGCGACGCTGCCGATCAATGTGCTGATGGCCGATCGCGTCGAGGAGATCCTGCCGCGGTTGCGTTCGGCGGTGGCAGGAACCCCGGCGGCCGCGAAGGAACTGGCGCCTGAAGTGGCGCGGCGGCTGTAGGCGAACGAGCGCGAGCCTGAACCCAACTTCACTCGCTCGGAAACGTCACCGCCTCGATGCGATTGCCGTCGGGGTCGAGGATGAAAGCCGCATAATAGCGCACGCGATCATGCGGGCGCAGGCCCGGGGCGCCATCGGACGTACCGCCGGAAGCCAGCGCAGCGGCATGGAATGCATCAACCTCGGCGGTGGTCTTCGCGCGCAGGCAGATATGGGTGCCGCACTCATGCGCGACCGGCGCCATCGCGGTGCGCAGATTGATCCAGAATTCGGCATAGGCCTTGCCGAAGCCGATCGTCGCCGGCCGCGTGACGAGACGGGCGAGACCAAGCGCGGCCAGCGTCGGTTCATAGAACCGCGCTGAGCGGTCGAGATCGCGGACGCCGACGGATACGTGGTCGATCATGCCTGTCCTCCTCTCACGTCATTGCGAGGAGCGAAGCGACGAAGCAATCCATCGATCCGAACACGCGGAAGGATGGATTGCTTCGCTTCGCTCGCAATGACGGCGCTTCTGCGCCGTCACATCAGCTCACGCCGGCGCGCCAGACTTCACCAGCTTGTAGACCAACGAATCCATCAACGCCTGGAACGAGGCATCGATGATGTTCGGCGACACGCCGACCGTGGTCCAGTTGTCCCCGGTCTCGGCCTCGCTCTCGATCAGCACGCGCGTCACCGCCTCGGAGCCGCCATTGAGGATACGCACGCGGTAGTCGATCAGCTTCAGGCCATCGATGTATTTCTGGTACTTGCCGAGGTCCTTGCGCAGCGCCACGTCGAGCGCGTTGACCGGACCGTTGCCTTCGGCGGCCGAGATCAGCCGCTCGCCGGCGACATCGACCTTCACCACCGCGAGCGCAACGGTGACGCGCTGGCCGTTGGCGTTGTAGCGCTGCTCGACGTTGACGTCGAACTGCTCGACCGTGAAATATTCCGGCACCTTGCCGAGCGTACGACGCGCCAGCAGGTCGAACGAAGCGTTGGCGGATTCATAGGCAAAGCCCGCGGCCTCGCGCTCCTTCAATTCCTCGACGAGGCGCGTCAGCCGCGGATCGCTTTTGTCATAGACGATGCCGGCGCGGTCGAGCTCGGCCATCACGTTGGAGCGGCCGGCCTGATCCGACACCAGCACCTTGCGGTGATTGCCGACCAGCCCCGGCAGGACGTGTTCATAGGTCTGCGGGTCCTTCATCACAGCCGAGGCATGAATGCCGGTCTTGGTGACGAAGGCGCTCTCGCCGACATAGGCCGCATGGCGGTTGGGCGCGCGGTTCAGCATGTCGTCGAGCGTGCGCGACACCTTCATCAGCGTCGCCATCTTCTCGGTCGTGACACCGATCTCGAACCTGTCGGCAAACTCGCCCTTCAGCTTCAGGGTCGGGATCAGCGAGCAGAGATTGGCATTGCCGCAGCGCTCGCCGAGTCCGTTGAGCGTACCCTGGATCTGCCGCGCGCCGGCGCGCACCGCGGCAAGCGAATTGGCCACCGCCTGCTCGGTGTCGTTATGGGCATGGATGCCGACATGATCGCCGGGAACGTGCTCGATCACGTCAGTGACGATGCTCTCGACTTCATGCGGCATGGTGCCGCCATTGGTGTCGCACAGCACTACCCAGCGCGCGCCGGATTCGTAGGCCGCCGCCGCGCAGGCCAGCGCGTAGTCGCGGTCCTCCTTGTAGCCGTCGAAGAAATGCTCGCAATCGACCATCACCTCGCGGCCCTGCGCCTTGGCCGCCGCGACGCTGTCGCGGATCGAGGCGAGGTTCTCCTCGTTGGTGGTCTCGAGCGCGACCCGGACCTGGTAGGCCGATGACTTGGCGACGAAGCAGATCACGTCGGCCTTGGCATCGAGGATGCCGGCGAGCCCCGGATCGTTCGAGGCCGAACGGCCGGGCCGCCGCGTCATGCCGAATGCAGTGAAGCGCGCGTGCTCAAAGGCCGGTTTCCGGCTGAAGAACTCGGTGTCGGTCGGATTGGCGCCGGGATAGCCGCCCTCGACATAGTCGATGCCGAGTTGGTCGAGCATGCCAGCGATCACCTGCTTGTCCTGCAGGGTGAAGTCGACGCCGTTGGTCTGCGCGCCGTCGCGCAGCGTGGTGTCGAACAAAAAGAGGCGCTCGCGGCTCATGCGTGGCCTCCCGGCGCAGCCACGCCGTCGAGCGTCTTCTGCATCGTGGTGTTGGCGAACCACTCGTCGCCGATGGTGACCGAATTGCGCTGCTGCGCGACATAGCCGCGCTTGCGGAAGAATTCGAGCGCGGTGTCGCTGGCATCGACCTTCAGGATCTTGGTGCCGCGGGCGCTGGCGATCTTCTCCAGCGCATCGCACAGCGTAGCACCGACGCCCTGCCCGACCGCGCTCGGATGCACGTAGAGCATGTCGACGTAATCCGTGCCCTTCAGCGAGGCGAAGCCGACCGGAGCGCCCTGCAACGTCGCAATCAGCGTCAGCTGACCGGCGAGCTTCTTGCCGAAGGCCTGCTCGTCGTCGGCAGCGGCCGCCCAGGCTTCCTGCTGCGCTTCGCTGTAGTCGTCGCCGGTCAGGTCCATGATCGAGGCCGAGAAGATCCCCGCCAGCAGCGGCGCGTCATCAGGTAGATAGGGGCGCAATGCGGGTGCGGAGCGGCTCATCGCGCGACCTCCCAGGTGGTCACAGGTTTGCCGTCGGCGTCCTTGCCATCCTTGATCGCCACGCCCATCGCGGCGAGCTGATCGCGGATGCGGTCCGACTCCTTGAAGTCCTTACGCGCGCGCGCCGCGGTACGCTCGGCGAGCAGCGCCTCGACGGCCGCCGCATCGACGCCGCTCGCCTGCCGCTTGCGGCCCTCCCAGGCGGCCGCGCTCTCCGACAGGAAGCCGAGCAACCGCAGCGAGCCGGCGAATTCCCGTCGGCTCTGCTCGTTGCTCGACGACGGGCTGCGCAGGCCGTGCAGCACGGCCATTGCCTGCGCCGTGTTGAGGTCGTCGTAGAGAGCCTCGACCATGGCTTGCGACGGCGCGCCGGGCTCGGCATCGGCCGCAACCGCGTACCAATCGTCGAGCGTCTTCGCGCTCTCCTCGGCACTCTTCAGCGTCCAATCGAGCGGCGAACGATAATGCGTCTTCAGCATGCTCAGGCGCAGCACCTCGCCCGGCCAGTCGGCCAGCAGATCGCGGATCGTGAAGAAGTTGCCGAGCGACTTCGACATCTTCTCGCTCTCGATCTGCAGGAAGCCGTTGTGCATCCAGACATTGGCCATGCGGTCGGTGTGGAATGCGCAGCAGGTCTGGGCGAGCTCGTTCTCATGGTGCGGGAACACCAGATCGATGCCGCCGCCATGGATGTCGAACTTCTCGCCGAGATGCTTCCAAGCCATCGCCGAGCATTCGATGTGCCAGCCGGGCCGCCCCTCGACCGCAATGCCGGCCGGCGACGGCCATGACGGCTCGCCGGGCTTCGACGGCTTCCACAGCACGAAGTCGGTGTTGTCGCGCTTGTAGGGCGCGACATCGACGCGGGCGCCGGCGATCATCTCGTCGAGCGAGCGCTTCGACAGCGAACCATAACGCGGCAGCACCGAATTGGCCGCGTTCATCGCCTGCGGCGAGAACAGCACGTGATCCTCGGCGACATAGGCGAAGCCGCCGGCGACCAGTTTCTCGATGATCGCGCGCATCTCCGGGATATGCTCGGTGGCGCGCGGCTGCACCGTCGGGGCCAGGCAGCCCAGCGCGGTGACGTCGTCCTGGTACTGCTGATAGGTCAGCTCGGTGACCTTGCGGATCGCCTCGTTCAACGGCACGCCGGGATAGTCCCGCGTGGCGCGGACATTGATCTTGTCGTCGACGTCGGTGATGTTGCGGACATAGGTCACGTGATCGGCGCCATAGCGATGGCGCAGCACGCGGAACAGCACGTCGAAGACAATGGCCGCGCGGCCGTTGCCGATATGGGCGAAGTCGTAGACCGTCGGTCCGCAGGCATACATGCGGACGTTGTTGGCATCGAGCGGCACGAGCGGCCGCTTCTCCCGGGTCAGCGTATCGTAGAGGCGCAAATCCATGGATCACCTGTTCCTCGCGGCGAGGCGTCCAGTGATTCTCAGGTGATTGAGAAAAGACGGCCTCAGCCAGCGAATCGCTAGCTCATAATCTCGCGGCAAATGCTGCAGATGGCGAGGTGGCCGTTCATGGTTCCACCATGTCTCATGGCCCCCGCATCGCGTCAAGGGCCTGTTTTCGCTCCCTTTCGTCCATCGCGCGGGGCCAGAAATCACGGCAACGCCTTCATGGTTAATCATTATTAAGGAATTGGGCGTATCCGGTGAACCGAAGATTCCCCGCCCCTTTCATTGGTGCACCATGCGGCCGATTTCAGCACTGATTACCTGCACGCTTCTGCTGCTTCCCGCGGCCGCAGTGGCCGACAGCCACGTCTTCATCATCGCCAACCAGGCCGACGGCTACGGCATCGACGAGTGCCTGGCGCGCGGCGACCGCTGCGGCGCGTCCGCGGCCCGCGCCTACTGCCGGTCACGCGATTTTGCGCAGGCCACCAACTACCGCCGCGTCGATCCCGACGAGATCACCGGTGCGGTTCCGCACGCCGCGCACGCCAAATGCACCGGCAATGGCTGCGGCGAGTACGTCGCCATCACCTGCCAGCGCTGAGGCAAGCCGCTGGACCAGCGGGGTTATTGCCACACCGGCGCCCCGGAAACGACGTGACGCTGCCCCGAGAAACGGCTATTGCAGGCGGCCTTTGCAGGTGGTCCTGCCGCACGTTTCGGCAGTGACCGCCGCGCGGCGTCGTTTGAATGGCTGGATATGCCCGATACCTCCAATTTCCGCTTCTCCCGTTGGCTTTTGACCTGCGCCATGCTGGCCGGCATCGCGCTGCCCGCCACTGGCGCGCTTGCGCAGGTGCCCCCGGGGCCGCCCGGCCCGATTCCGCAAGGCGCGCCGCAGGCCAATCCGATGTGCAGCCGGCTGGAGGGCCAGCTGGCGGCGATCGACCGTGGCGGCGGCGGTGGTGATCCGGCCAAGGACGAGCAGATCCGCCGCTATCAGGATGCGGCGACCCGGCAGCAGGGCGAGCTCGATCGCGTGACGGCGCAAGCCCGCCGCATGGGTTGCGACAGCTCCGGCTTCTTCTCGCTGTTCAACAACAACTCGGCGCAGTGCGGACCGGTCAACAACCAGATCCAGCAGATGCGCGCCAATCTCGACCAGATGACCGCCAGTCTCGAGCGGCTGCGCACCGGCGGGCTCGGCGGCGCCGACCGTGAGAACCAGCGCCGCTCGGTCCTGACCGCGCTCGCGCAGAACAATTGCGGCCCGCAATACGCCGCCGCCGCGCGTGGTCCCGGCAACTTCCTCGAGAACCTGTTCGGCGGCGGTGGCGGCGGCAATCCCAACACGCCGCTGCCCCCGCCCGATGCGCAATATGGCGGACCGTCCGGCACCTTCCGCACCGTCTGCGTCCGCACCTGCGACGGCGCCTATTTCCCGATTTCGTTCGCGACCTCGCAGGCGCGCTTTGCCGCCGACGAGCAGATCTGCAAGGCGCAGTGCCCGGCCGCCGAGGCCAGCCTGTTCGCCTATCGCAATCCCGGCGAGGACATCAACCAGGCGGTCTCGATCAGCGGCCAGTCCTACTCGTCGCTGCCGAACGCGTTCAAGTACCGCACCGAGTTCAATCCGTCCTGCTCGTGCAAGCCGGCCGGCCAGAGCTGGGCGGAAGCGCTGAAGGCGGTCGACGACCCCGCAACCGCTGCGCAGCAGGGCGACATCATCGTCACCGAGGAGAGCGCGCGGAAGATGCAGCAGCGCGCCCAGAGCAAGGCCGCCGGCAAGAAGGGGGCGCCCGCGACGGCGCAGCAGCCCGCGGCTGCCGATGCCGGCGCGCCGGCTGCGGCGTCGAGCGACGGCCAGATCCGCTCGGTCGGCCCGACCTTCATCCAGCAGAAGAAGCAGTAAAGCCTGCTCCGTCTGGTTTGAGCATCGCCGCGCAGAGGCCGACGCGTTGGCCCTACCCTTCGAACGCTTCGGCCGACGCGCGTGAGCCGCGCGTCACGAGCTTGTCGTCCGGCTCCGGCAAGGCCTTGCCGAAATCGCGGAAGCGGTTGGTGATCGGATAGCGGCGGTCGCGGCCGAAATTCTTCCGCGTCACCTTGACGCCCGGCGCGGCCTGCCGCCGCTTGTATTCGGCGATGTTGAGCAGGCGGTCGACGCGGGTCACCACGTCGCGGTCGAAGCCGGCGGCGATGATCGAGGCCAGCGGCTCCTCGCGTTCCACCAGCCGCTCCAGGATCGCATCCAGCACGTCGTAGGGCGGCAGCGAATCCTGGTCGGTCTGGTTCTCGCGCAATTCGGCGGTCGGCGGCCGGATGATGATGTTGACCGGGATCACCTCGCCCGACGGCCCGAGCGCGCCGTCCGGTTTCCAGGCATTGCGCAGGCTCGACAGGCGGAACACCTCGGTCTTGTAGATGTCCTTGATCGGGTTGAAGCCGCCATTCATGTCGCCGTACAGCGTGGCGTAGCCAACCGACATTTCCGACTTGTTGCCGGTGGTCACCACCATGGCGCCGGTCTTGTTGGAGATCGCCATCAACAGCGTGCCGCGGGCGCGCGCCTGCAAATTCTCCTCGGTGATGTCGCGTTCCAGCCCCTCGAACACCGGCGCCAGGATCTTCTCGAAGCCGTTGACGGCGTCCGCGATCGGCAAGATTTCGTAGCGGATGCCGAGCTCTTTCGCGAGCTTGGCGGCATCGTCGAGCGACACCTGCGCGGTGTAGCGGAACGGCAGCATCACGCCGCGCACCTTGTCGGCACCGAGCGCATCGACCGCGATCGCTGCGCACAGCGCCGAATCGATGCCGCCGGAAACGCCGAGCAGCACGCCCGGAAAGCCGTTCTTGCGCACATAATCGCGCAGGCCGAGCACGCAGGCAGCATAGTCGGCCTTGTCGCCCTCGAGCTGCGTCATGATCGGGCCGGAGCAGCGCCAGCCGTCCGCGGTCTTGCTCCAGACCAGAGTCGTGATGTTCTCCTCGAACGCCGGCAGCTGCGCCGCGACCGAGAGATCGGCATTCAGCGCGAACGACGCGCCGTCGAAGATCAGCTCGTCCTGGCCGCCAATCTCGTTCAAATAGATCAGCGGCAGCCCGCTCTCGGTGACCCGCGCCACCACGATCGACAACCGGAGATCGGCCTTGTCGCGGGCATAGGGCGAGCCGTTTGGCACCACCAGGATCTCGGCGCCGGTCTCGGCCAGACATTCGACGACGTTCTCGTACTCTTCCGACTCCTCGAGCCAGATGTCCTCGCAGATCGGCACGCCGATGCGCACGCCGCGCACCGTCACCGGGCCCGGCGCGGGGCCGCGCGCGAACAGCCGCTTCTCGTCGAACACGCCGTAATTCGGCAGATTGGCCTTGAAGCGCAACGCGGCGATGCGGCCGCCGTCGAGCAGCGCGCAGGCATTGTAGAGCTTGCCGTCATCGACCCAGGGCGTGCCGATCAGCATGGCCGGCCCGCCATCGGCGGTCTCGCGCGCGAGTTCCTCAACCGCTGCGCGGCAAGCCGACTGGAACGCCGGCTTGAGCACCAGATCCTCCGGCGGGTAGCCGGCGATGAACAGTTCCGAGAGCACGACGAGATCGGCGCCGTCGGCCTTTGCCTTGTCGCGTGCGAGGCGCGCCTTCGCGGCGTTGCCGGCGACGTCGCCGACCGTCGGATTGAGTTGCGCCAGGGTGATCTTGATCTGTTGTTCGCTCATATCTCTATGTTGTCCCGCACAACAGCAAGTTTCAATCTACTCGGATCAGAACGCGCCCATGCGCTCAGCGAGGGCGAACAGCCAGAATAGCCCGGCCATGATCAGCGCGACGCCGACCGCGGCCGATCCCATGTCCTTGACCCTCCCGATCTGCGGATCGTGATCCATGGTCAGGCGGTCGGCGAGCTTCTCGATCGCGGTGTTGAGCAGCTCGATGACCAGCACCAGCACCACGGTCGCGACCAGCTCGACCCGGCGCATCAC
>CALRXG020000035.1:0-23632 GCA_943372075.1 Bordetella parapertussis
AGTCGCGCATCGGGCTGGGATAGCGGCACGCAACCGGTGCGCCTCTGACCGGGAATATCCAAGCTGCCTGCCGCAGAATTTCAATCCGTATGTTTCTTCGGATTTAATTGTTGCTTCATGGAAACGTCGTGTTGACTGGTTAATGAACAGTTTCTGTTCAATTGACGGAGTTAACTATGTTCCAGAAGACAACGGGTTGGCGCGCCGCGGCGTTTGCCTTGATCTGCGCCGCGACAATGTCGTCGTCCCCCTCGAAGGCCGACGTGCTCTATCAGAGTGCGAGCTATTCGGGCGTCGATACCGGTGAATACATCCTGCACGGCGACGACCTGATCGGCGCGGCTTTCACCCTCAGCCAAACGACGTCGATCACGGCGATCGGCGCGCAGTTCGGTGGATACCCGTCCGGCAGCATCTTCGGCGCGATCGTTTCGCTGAACCCGCAGACCCTGCTCCCGAGCTTCGCGAAGTCCGATCTCGTCAGCAACAGCCTCGCGCATGTCGTGTTCGCGGTGCCGCAAGCCACCGCCATCGATCTGTCGCAGCCGCTGTCCCTCACCCTCGGACCCGGAACCTATGGCGTGGTGTTCGGTTCGGGCCTGTTCGGCGCCACCGGCTACGCCGGGTTGGGCGGACAGAACGATCCGGTCGGATCATCCACCCTGTTCCGATCGTTCTTCTCGGATGGCTGGAGCGATTTTTCCGACAATGGCGTGCGGCTGTTCGTCGAGGGACAGGTCGCTGCGGTGCCCGAGCCGTCCACCTGGGCCATGCTCCTGCTGGGCTTTGCCGGCACCGGCTATCTCGCCTACCGACGCCGCAACAAAACCTTCTCAGCAATTGCCTGAGCCGACACTCCCGTCCGGTAAGCAAAGAGACCGTCTAACGACGGTCTCTTTGTTGTCAGCCCGGTGCGTGCAAATACCATCGGTAACAGGATACTAGATTTCCAGAGCTTTGATACCGAACCGAAGCTCCTACCGGCTTGTCAAAATGCCGCAGGAGCTAACCATCCGCGTTGAGGATATTTTGAGTTAAATATTGTGCGTGCACCCAAATTAATCTACAGCCTCGACCAGCTGGTGAACTCAGAAAATATTTGGAATTGAAAATGATGAACGTATTGAAATCAGTGGCAGCGCTGGCCATCGCTACGCTGTTCTGCCTCAGCCCGGCAAAGGCCGATATCGTCTATAATCTCTCGTTCGAGGGTGGCGGCACCGGCGTGCTCGATTTGAATCTGCCGACCCTGTCATCGGCTTACAACTTGAATGGCAATATTGCCCCGTATTTTGTCAGCCTCCAGATCAACAACGTTGATGGTCAGAACTTCCTGATCAATGCCAGCAATCTCGGCGCGAACGGATACATCCAGACCGGCGCCGCCGGTCAAATCTACACGCTGACCGTAAACCAGAAGGCGCCCACCGGCGTGCCGAACGGGACTGATTACATCTCGGTCTATACCACGAGCGCGAATATCTATTCGACACCGAACGGACACGGCGAAGCCAGCGTCAGCTTCCAGATCAATGGTCCGTTCGTTGCTGCAGTCCCCGAACCTTCCACCTGGGCCATGCTCATTGCAGGCTTCGTGGCGATTGGATTGCTCGCCTATCGGCGCCGCAACAACCTCGTGCTCAAGGCTGCCTGAAAATGACGATCGTCGGCACCTGCGTAGATTGCTTGCCGGCATCGGCCAGCCTCGGTGTTACGATGGCGGTCGCGATGTTCGGCTTGGCCCTGGCGATCTACCGGACCACCTGACGAGAATTGAAATGCTCAATAAAAAGACCGCCTCTGGCGGTCTTTTTTATTGGAAGAGCTCTCGGGCCAAAACCTCGTCGGAGTCAGAATTCGCTCGGATAGCGCGACTCCTTCCACCGAGGTCGCGCGGTCGGCCGAATTTACCGACGGCTACGGCAAGCGCGCTCGACGCAAAGCTGGTAATCGTTGTCGCAACCTTGAATGCACGCCCCGGCCCCATTGCATTTGCCACGCACGTCGTGCGGTCGTTCGCGCACATTGCGCAATATGACTGCGCAACAACAAGTTTGCCGTTCTCAAGCCGGATGGTATTTGCGCTACGGGCGATCGTTCCGCTGCCGGTGAGCATCAGCAACGCCAGGCAAAGCGCTCCAGGAATTCGCATAGGGATCCTCAAACAGACGCGGCCGCGCGACGACGCAGCCAGCTTGGCGTCGAAAGATATGCGATCAAATCCTGCGCGACAACGCCGGTTCCTGGAACCGTCATAGCGTCCGAGTAGGACCGCAAGCGGTCCGAACGTCACCAGAAGAACGGCCACCACCGGTAGCGGTAGGCCGGGCTGCCGTAATTGCCCGGCCCGGTATACGGTCCGGAGAAATTGTTATCGCCGTAGACCCATTTCGCGACGGGCCGCCGCACATGCGGACGATAGCAATGGCCGCTCTCCCGGCAGACGACCTTGGCTTCCGTCACCATCGATGCAGCCGGAGCCAGCCTCAGTTGGCTCGACGCCGGCAGAGCCTCCGCGCGCGACGCCATCAGGAGGGCCGAAGCGATCGCAATCGCAAATACCGTTCGCATGTCAGTTTCTCCAGCCAGACACGACAGGCGACCCGCCCCTGGCCCAACCGGCTGGACGGTCTTCCCGTATGAGGATTAACTTCAGAATCGCAGGTGCTTCGTCAATTGGGATTAATGTTATTCACCCGTTTGGGGATTGGCTAGTGCCATGTCGTGTCGCCCCAAGCCCGCAGCAAGCCTCAAGACCCTTCGAGCCCCCGGGGGGCCGGCGTGGCATCACCGGGCCACACCTAATAAGGGCGACGTCTGTCCCGGGCGAGGCAGCCACATTTACCACGCAGCGATCCGACCGGGCCGCAAGCTTTTCAATCGGTCGCGGGATGCTATGACACGATTGCGCCAGCCGCTTCGGGCGCCAGCGATCGCTGCAAGTGGAGACATTGTTGCCCTGCAAGGCCGGAAATTCGAGAACGGAAGCCGCGTCACGGGCCCGCTCGCGCATCCTGCATTGGACGCAGGGTACGTGCGTTGCCATTGCACTGACGGCGAGTGCGGCTGCCGCGCAGGAGATCGGGCGGCTCTACGCCACACGACCGCCCCCGGGCTCTGCCTTCCTGCGTATCGTCAACGCCGAGCCGACAGCGGCCGCCAAGCTCAATGGAATCGATCTACCGGTCGACAAGAACGCCGTCGCAAGTCGCTATCGTGTGGTTCGCGCCAACGAGCCGATCAGGCTGGCGGTCGACGGCGCGGCGATCGAGGTTGTGGTCAAACCGCAGGCCGACCAGTTCTACACCGTCGCCATCGCGCGTGACGGCAAGACCTGGAGCGGTGCCGCGATCGACGAAGGACAGGGCAGCGCCAACGACCTGAAGGCACAGCTGCGCTTCTTCAACCTTGCCGGCAAGTGCGACGCTTCGTTGCGTATCGCCGACGGCCCTGTCGTCTTCGAAGCCACAGCGTTCGGACATTTCAATTCGCGCACCATCAATCCGGTCCAGGCCAAGCTCGAGGCGACCTGCAATGACGCCAGCGCCGCCTTGACGCTTCCTCAACTGCGCTCGGGCGATCATTTCAGCCTGTTCCTCGTGGAAATTGCCGGCAAGCCCGCATTGGTCGGACAATTCGACGAGACCGAGCCGTATCGAGACCAATAGGTCGCAACGAACATGGTCTTCGTCAGCGACTCCTTCGTCTTCGTCTTCCTGCCGCTGTTCCTGATCTGCTACGCGATCGCGCCGCCGTTCCTGCGCAATTTCACGATCCTGTTCTTCAGCCTGGTGTTCTACGGCTGGTGGCGGCTGGATTTCCTACCCCTGCTGATCATCATCGCGTCCTGGTCCTGGCTCACCGGCCTGTGGATCGCGCGAGCCTTCGGGCCGCAGCGGCGCCTGGCGTTGCTGGTCGCAATTGCGCCCCCGCTGTTCGGCCTGATCTATTTCAAATACGTCAATCTGTTCGTCGAGAGCGCGATCGAGCTCGGCGCTCCGATCACGAACTGGTCACCGATCCCGCTGCCGATCGGCCTGTCATTTTTCGTGTTCGGTGCGATCTCGTACTCCGTCGACGTGTTCAGGAAGACCGTCGCGGCCGAGCCCAATTTGATCAACTACGCGACCTATCAAGGGATGTTCGGCCATCTCGTGGCCGGCCCGATCGTCCGGTATCGATCGGTCGCCGAGCGACTGAAGGCACGCGTCTTCGACGTCTCGGAATTCGCCGAAGGCCTGCGGCGCTTCATGCTCGGCTTCGCGCAGAAGGTGCTGATCGCCGATACGCTGGCGCCGCTGGTGGAGGCCGGCTACGCACTGCCATCGCCCTCGACCTTCGACACGATCGTCACCGTCGCAGCCTACACGCTGCATCTCTACTTCGACTTCTCCGGCTACAGCAGCATGGCGATCGGACTGGGCTTGATGGTCGGCCTCAAATTCCCGGAGAATTTCGACAATCCCTATCTGAGCTGCTCGCTTACGGAATTCTGGCGCCGCTGGCACATCAGTCTCTCAAGCTGGCTGCGCGATTATCTCTACATCCCTCTTGGCGGAAACCGCGTGGGCCGCTTCCGCTCCTATCTCAATTTGATCGTGACCATGGCGCTCGGCGGCCTCTGGCACGGCGCAAGCTGGACCTTCATGATCTGGGGCCTGTGGCATGGCATGGGACTCGTGGTCGCGCGGATCTGGGCCGCGACGCAGATGCCGCGTATCCCTCCACTGCTCGGGCACGTCGTCACATTGATGTTCGTGATGCTTGGCTGGCTGTTGTTTCGCGCCCAGGACTGGCAGACCGCCGCAACGATGTTCGACGGCCTGATCGGGCGCAATGGCGCCACCCTGTCGAACGGCTTTCTGGCCGCGATCAGGCCGATCGAGACCGTCACACTGTTCGCCGGCATCGCGCTCGTCTACCTGCCGTTGCTGAGCAGGCTGCTGCCGTCACGGGCCACGCTGATCGAGAGGCCGCCGTTCCTGCTCGCGGCCTGCCTGTGGTTCTGGTCGCTCTGGGTCATGCAGAGCCGTACCGTTATTCCATTCCTCTATTTCCAGTTCTGACCGATGATGGCCGATCTCGCAAAAATACTGGTCGTGCTGGCAACCATCTTCGCGGGCTTCGGCGCGGTCGTCGTCAGGGGCGGCGACCATCTCCTCACGATCCTGCAGTCAGCTCGGCTGGACGATTATCTGTCGGGCCGGCTTGCCGGAAAGATCGACCGCGCCGTATTCGACGCGATCCCCAGAAGCGCCCCGCTGGACGCTCTGGCCGCCGGACTTCTCTACCGCGGTCTGCACGATGCGGGATCGCAGGTGTGGGCAGGCTGCGGCGACTGGCTGTTCTCGGCCGAGGAATTGCGCGTCGATCGGCACGATGCCGCCAACATCGATGCCCGCCTGCGGCTGTTGCCGAAACTGGTCCACGCGATCACCAGCCGCGGCATCCTGCTGGTCGTCGTCCCCGTTCCGGACAAGGCCGAGCGGCTGGAGAACCAATTGTGTGGCCTGACGGCCAGCGCATCGCGCACGCGTGCAAAACGCTGGTCGGGGGCGGCTGCGACACTCGATCTCCTGCAACCTGACCTGCACCAGGGGTGGCCCAAGCCAGGCTATTGGCGGACGGACACCCATTGGGACAATTCCGGCGCCGCTTTCGCCGCCAACGCGGTCGCGGACGTCGTCAATGGCAAGCTTGGACGAGGCTCCGAGCCCATCAAGCTTGTCACCGGCCAGCCACACGAGCGCACCGGCGACCTTGCCCGGCTAGCGGGCCTTCTGGATGCGCCGCGCTGGCTTGGGCCGGTCGTGGAACATGCGCCCGAGATCAAGCTCGATATCCGCCGTGCCGGCGGTTTGCTCGACGAGGCAACCGCCCCGTCCGTGCTTCTCGCCGGCTCATCGTTTTCGCTCAACTCCAGCTTCATCGAATATTTGCAGACGGCGCTCGGGCGGGAGGTCGGCCAGGTCAGTCAGGCCGGTGGCGGATTTGCCGGCGCATTGCTTGAGGTGCTGCAACAGAAGCCCGCGATATTGGCGTCCACCAAGGTTGTGATATGGGAGTTGCCGATGCGATCGCTTGTCACCCCCCTCACAGATGCCGAGCGTCGAATGCTCGAAGCGGACGCGACGTAAGTGCGGTATCCCTTTGCAATGCGCGTTGCCGCAATCGCGGCTCTCATGGTGGCAGCGACCGTTGGCACCTCCGCCAGGGACGCGGTCCTTGAGGGCAAGCAAAACTGGCTGTTCGCCGGCTGGGAAAGCCTGACCGAGACCAAGCCCGCATCCGAAAAAGCGGACATCGATCTGATCGCCGAGGCAAGCCGCCTGCTCGCGCAAAAGGGCACCAAGCTGATCGTCGCGATCGTTCCTTTGAAGCCGCGCTATTACGAGAGCCTGCTGCCCGACGGGGCGCGGATGTCGGACGACGTCCGGAAGCGGTATGATTCCCAGCTGGTTGAACTGAAGGCCGCCGGGGTCGCGGCAATCGACCTCAGGGACGCGTTGAAGAGCGTGGTCGCGGCCAAGAAAGAGGTGTTCTACCGCGCCGACTTCCATTGGACGACGTTTGCGGCGGAGGCCGCCGCGGACCAGGTCGCGGAGTTCATCAAGGCCGCCGGTCCGCTGCCGGGAAAGCCCGGCTCGGGCATGCAACTCGGCGAGTGGATCACCGATCGGCATCTCGGGGACCTCGCGGCGAACTTCCTCACCCCCGAGCAGAAGCGCCGCATCGGCCCCGAATCATACGTCATTCGCACTCCCGGAAAGGCGGCCGGCGACTTGCTCGATGCTGCGCCAGCGCCGGTCGCGGTGGTCGGAAACAGCTTCGTGCAGCCCTATTTTGGCTTCCCGCAGCGGCTCTCCAATGTGATCGATCGTCCGGTGGCGCTGAAATGGAATCCGGGCGACGTGGGCCCCTGGATGACGCTGCTTCAGTTTCTGAAATCTCCGGACTTCCAAGGCCATACGATCAAGTATCTGGTCTGGCAGTTCAACGAGGCGCAGCTCCAGAACGGTCCGGATACAGCCGGCGAATGGGCCGCGGCCAGCGTCATGAGCCCCGCGGATTGGCGCTCCCGTCTCTCCGAGGCCCTGCGCAACTGACCGATTTGGTTAATATTCAGCGCTGCGCCGGTGCCTCTCAAAATGCGCAGCAAAAACATCACAACCGGCAAAAAAGCGAGGAAGCGAAACGACATCGGCCGCGACCAAACGGCCGACTGGGGCGTTTGCGGTTTCCCTGAATAGCCGGCTCGGATAGATTTGAGAGCTATTTAACGGGTTCCGCATATCGCTGTTGCATGGGCATCTGGGGGGCAAAGAAATCGGTATGGACCGGCGCAAGGGCGACCCTTGGAGCGCTGCTGCTCGCGGCTGCGCTTTGCCCAGCGGGACATGCGCAGGCCCCGGACAACGGTCCTCCGCTGGAAGGCGAGGCCTACAACGCCGCTGCGGCGGCTTATGGCTCCTTCAGTCAGGGTGACTACCGCGGCTCGGCCGAGCATGCGGCAGTGGCTGTCGGCCTGCGGCCCGATGTGCTGCGACTGAGGCTGCTGCTGATCGACGCCCTGGTTGCCGCGGGCGACCTGGCCAAGGCCGACCAGGCCACCACCAAGGCCATGACGGACTTCGCCGGCAACCAGGAATTGGAGGCGCGCCAGGCCAATATCCGCCAGCGCCTGGCCCAGGCACCGGCCGGCGAGGGCTACAAGGCTCTCGAGCGCGGTGATGCCAAGGCCGCGGTCCGCTCGGCGCGCAAGGCGGTCGAGTACGCCCCCGACCAGATGTCGTATCGGCTGCTGCTGCTGAGCGCCCAGATCGCTGACAACAACCTGCAGGACGCGATCGCGACCGCGACCGACGCCAACAAGCTCGACCCGGGCAACTATGTGCCGCTGGTCTGGCGCGCTTATCTGAACCAGAAGCTCGGCAACCGGACCCAGGCGGTCGCGGATCTCAACGCCGCCCTTGCCATCCCCGGCCTCACCGATATCGAACGGAAGAATATCCGCCTGATCGCCGCCGACGCGGCACTGGCGTCAGGCGACTCACGCGCGGCGAAAGACCTGCTGTCGGACTATTCGAAGACCGATCCGGCCGTCGTCAACCGCGCGGCCGACGCAGACGCTGTGGCCGACAAGAAGGCGACCCTGAAGGGCGACGGCAAGGCGATGCCGATGCCGGTGCAGAGCTGCCGCGACACGCCCTATGGCTCGGTTTGCAGCCTCGAAGCCCCCTTGGTCCAGAACATCGCAATTCCGATCGACAAGGCCGCCGAGGGCTTCGAAGCCGCAGGCAAGGCTTATGAGGCCAGCCGGGCCAAGAACTATTCGCTCGCCGTCGAGGAAGCCCGCAAGGCGGTGGACGACAGCCCAAACCTGGTGGCGAACCGCCTCTTGCTCATCAACGTGCTGCTGAGCGCCGGCCGGCCCGTGGAGGCGGAAGCAGAGGCCAGCAAGGCGATCGCGCAAGGTCTGGGGAACGCCGAGATCTTCGCGCAGCGCGGCAACGCCCGCAACCTGCAACACAATGTGCGCGGCGCGATGGCGGACTGGGAGACCGCGCTGCATCGCGGCCTGTCGCCGGAGCAGGCCCGCACCGTCCGTCTCTCGCTTGCCGACGCCGCGCTGGCGGCAAAGGACCCCACCCGAGCGCTCCGGGCGCTGCAGGGCCTGCCGCAGAGCTACGATCGTGCAATCCGCCGGGCCTATGCGCTGCAGGCACTGGGGCGAAAGGAAGAATCCATCGCCCAGTTCAAGGCCGCCGAGCAGATGGCCCCCAACCCGGCCAAGCGCGACGAGGCGCTGCGGGCGCAGATCAACACCCTGCTCGAGCTCCAGCGCAAGCCGGAAGCCCGCGCGATGTTTGACCGGGCGATCGCGCAGGGCCGCCTGCGCACGGTGCGGGACGCCGATCTGGCCTATCTCGCGGTTGCCGTCGGCAATGATCAGGTCGCCCTTGCCCTGTTCGATCGCGCCCATGCGACGGGGCAATTGCCGCCGCGCGCGACCATCGATGCCGGCTATACCGCGATGCGCCAGTTCCAGAATCCGAAAGCCATCGCCTATTTGAAGGAAGGCATCGACGCCAAGGCCGACGGCCGCATCGCGATCGACGATCAAAAGCTGTTCGAGACCCGCCGGACGGTCGCCGACCTGTCGCGCGAATGGGGCGTCAATGCGTCGATATCCTACGGCAAGGTCGGATCGGCGCCGAACCCGTTCCAGATCACCAGCATTCCGAGCAGCTCCTATACCGGCCAGCTGGGCTCCGAATTCTATTATCGGCCGGCTGAAATCGGCAATCGCAACGGCGCCCTGTTCGAAGTGTTCATGCGGCTGTTCGATACGCTCTACGATCAATCCGGCGGACCGACGGGATCGCAGACCTTGCAGGGCATGGTCGGTGCGCGCTGGAAGCCGCTCACGGACCAAAATCTCGTGCTCGAGATCGACAAGCTGTTCCAGCTCGGCGGCGCGGCGCGCGACGACACCTTGTTGCGAGCGGCCTATTCCTACACGGTGGGCACCGATCTGCGTGCGATCGATACGCACTGGCCGACCTGGTACGTCTACGCTGAAGTCGATCGCTTTCTCGAGAAGGCCCAGCTCGTCGGCTTGATGGAAGGCCGCTTCGGCCACAGCTTCCGTCTCGACCCGATCAGCAGCAATCTGGTGTTCTTCCCGCATGCCGTCATCGCAGCAAGCTATGATGACTCATATGCCAAGCCCGAGGCCTACTCGCTCGGAGCTGGCGGCTCGCTGCGATACTGGTTCAACGAGACCAAGTATCAGGCCCCGCCCTCGTATCTCGAGCTGACGCTGCAATACCGCTTCCGTCTCGCCGGCGACAAGCGGGCCGAAGGCATCTTTGCTCAGACCTCGCTGAACTATTGACCGCGATGCGTCGGCGAGTTGCCGATGCATCAGCAGCGTCCTGTGTCACAAAGCGGTCGCGATGGTCGTGATGCGCGCTCGTCTCAAGCCACTCCCGCAGCAGAGAGCAGCTCAAACAAAAGCCTTCGGCATGATTGCCGAAGGCCGAGCATCGCAGACGTTCGCGTATGGCGCGTATAAGATCTAGCTACGCCGTAGCCAGCGCAGGACGGGCTTTCCGCTTCCAGGAGACAAAGCCCAGCGCGGCGAAACCGGCGATCATCATGATCCAGGTTGACGGTTCGGGCACAGCCGTCGAGAAGAACTGGACTTCACTCAACAAGATCCACGGTTCGAGACCAGAGCCCGGCAGCAAATCTCCAGTCTGGCCGAGAGCTGCCTCGGTACGGAAGCCGCTGCTGTAGGGTCCCGAGTCCGGATCGCAGAAATCGACGCAGTTCGACGTGTCGTAGGGGTTGGCCGGATTATAGCCCTTCACGTGCTTGTTGTAATAGTCGATGCCGTCCTGCTGAAGCGCGCCGCGCAAGAACTGCAGCGAGAAGATCGAGTCCGATGAGATCGAGCCGAATCCACTCAGCGTGATTTCCGCCGTGTTGGCGTTGATTGACGTCAGCGAGAAGGTGGTGCTCACCAAAATGCCATTCACAAGCATCTTGACCGCTGTGGGCGCCGCGACCAGCCCATTGAGATCACCGATCCCGGGGTTGTTGGCTGCGGCATAGATATTGATCGAGCTCACGCTCTGGCCGGGTGTCAGGTGAAAGACGATCGTCGGATCCTGGTATTTCCAGCCGACATATTGCGTCTGCTGTCCGGCGAACGGGCCGCTTGCAATCGTCCCGGTGCTGCTCGTCACCAGCGAATAGACCTGCGTCGCGATGGTGCCGTCGGTCAGAATTCCGGTGCCGCCCGACAGCGGTGCATCCTTCGGCGCAGCATTGTTCGGAACCGCCTGGTTGGAGCCGTTCTTGCCCGCGTTCGGATCGACAGTGTGGGTCGTATTATTGGTATAGCTGAAGTCGAAATAATTATTGCCGCCGGTAAACTGGGTCGCCCCGTTGCCGTTGTTCATGTCGTAGCTCTGAACGCCGATGAGATCGGCGGACGCCGATGACGTACCAAGCGCGAGCATGACGCACGAGACAAGGAAACAGGACTTCAAGTTCATCTTTCAACTCCAGCGGCGACTGACCCCGCGATTGATTTTATTATTATCAATCAATTACCGAGAACGTCAATCTGAGATAATACATTAACCATAACAGCTTGATTCGTCTGCCCCTGTTCTTATTCGGTCTAGAGACGGCCATCAGGGGTTCAAAACGTCGCAACGGCATTTAATCACAAGAAGGAAAGCGAGACGGCAGGAGCAGTCGCGCGGTCCATTTAAATCAGGATTAAATAACGCCTAGCCAGTTAGGCGCACCAAGATTGCGTCATGCTGAAGGACGTCAGCGCAGCTTCACGGCATTGCCCGGATGAGGCACCGGCGCGAAAACATTGGTCACCCCGTCTGCCGCCAAGCCCAGAAAAACGAGGTAGCCCCTGTTCGTGACGACGATGTCGCCCTTCTGAAGCAGGCTGTCGTTCATGGCCTGCTCGATTGCGATCCGGTCGGCCTCGGCCCTCGCGGACGGACGCTCAATTCGTCCGCTTTCGTCGGCAAGGCACGGGACGGCGGCAATCGCGCCGAACGAGAGCGCCAGCCCGATACACATTCTCCGATTCAACTCGCCCGAACCGCCTCGGCACTTTCCTATTCCAGTCCGATGCATGTTTTTCGACCTGAGCCACGTTCTACATTTTTCGTCGACCGCTCAACCAAGCGCCAGATCCATTGTGAGCAAGTCTCTCCCTGGTCAACGGCCCCGTCTGCATCGACACTTGGCATGAAGAGCTTTACCAGGATTAATGCCAAGTTTCAGGCTTCGGTTAACGAGCTCTTTAAGCTCCTCCGCCAATGATGCGGCCGACACAACGCAGGAGCAGTCGAGTGAGAGTTCCGGACCTGGACACGATGAGCTTGCCGCAACTCTGGGACTTGCACGACCAGTTGACCGACGTGCTTGCACTCAAGATCGAAGCCAAGAAGCTGGAGGTCGAACGCCAGCTTGCCGAGCTCGGTCGTCGTTTCGGGGGCTCGCCCGACGCCATCCCCCAGCCTCGCCCCTACCCGTCGGTCAAGCCCAAGTTTCAGAATCCAAGAAAGCCTTCGGAGAAATGGTCGGGACGTGGCAGGCAGCCGCACTGGGTCATCGAGCTTCTGGCGCGCGGGGAAACGCTCGAGGACTGCCGCATCCAATAGCAAGCTCCGCGCGCGAAAGTAGGTCGCCGCGCAACCACGCAATCAGACATGCTCACAAAAAAGACCGCCACGAGGGCGGTCTTTTCATTGTTTACGATACGGTCAATTATGCTGCGGAAAAGGCCATGCCCTGATTGCGACGGCGATATGCCAGGAAGCCGACGCCGGCGAAGCCCAAGATCATCATCGCCCACGTCGACGGCTCAGGAACCGCCGCAGTGAAATCGGCATAAATGTTCAGGGTCGACGTATGGCTTTCGTTGTTGGTCCAAGTGCTGCCGTTGTAGGAGTTGCCGCTCGAGGACGCCAACGCGAAGTGGAGATCCGAGATGGTGATACCGTTCAAGGAGAACGGGCCCAGACCCTGAAGCGTCGCATTGCTGATGTTGAAGACGTTGTCACCGGGCGGGTTGGTCGGCTGGGTGATATTCAGCGTGAACACCTGCGAATCGGTCTGACTGTTCGGTGCCGTGAAGTTCAGGCTGAACGTATAGTTCACATTGAAATTCTGGTCCGAACCGGAACTCGGGTTGTTCACCCAGGTCAGGCTGCCGATCAGAAGGTCGTTGACCGAGCCGCTGAAGGTCTGGTTGAAGCTTACGTTGTTGGCGGTCAGCGTACTGGCATTGAAGCCGGACATGCTGAGCTTATTATTCGTACCGCCCGCTGTCGAGCTGATCGAGCAGCCCGGGAAGGCGCTACAGCCGCTCACGCTAGAAAACGAACCACTGCTGGTACCCGTGACGGTCGCGGCGTTGGCTGGAGAGTAAATCAAGCCCGTTAACAAACCCGCTGCAGCGAGTATCGACAATTTTTTCATTTAATTGAGCCCTCTATTTAAAATGACACTTATAAGCATGAATTAAATTCCACAAAGAAATTGAAATGTCAAGACACGCCCGAAACACATAAATGTCCCTTTTCCGTCAATTAACTGCAGTGAACCACCATTTTCCCAAATGAATGCAGGATGCGGCAATTTGGCGCGACCCGCTGGCTGGGCCAGTTGAATTGGATTGACGATGTTTCAATGCAGGCATTAAAATATTTAAATTTTGGCGAATGCAGTTCTCTAATTCATTTCGCGGATCTGCCAATGAGGGGTATTCATGACAGTCATCCCAAATCCCCAAGCCGAGCTTGCACGGATCAGGAAGGCACTAGATGCCTTGGCGGATGACCTAGATGCGATCGAGCACCGATCCCATTGGTCCCTGCGCTCGGCGGCTGAACAATTGTCGGAAACTCAGCCTCATAATCTGGAGGCCTTCGTGAGCCATTTCGCCTTCGCTGTCCGGCAGGGGGGCTGACCGCGACTTCACACAGACGCCGTATTGTAGCAACGTTTCAGCATGGCGGGCGGAAGCTGACACGGTCATGGATAAGCTCTTACTTGTGGCGGCGCTATTGAATTGCCAACCGGGCGAACGCCTGATCGACCTAAATGGCAAGCTGCCACGAACGCTGCAATATCTGGACTTCATGATCTCCGTAGAGCCATTCTATACCCGGCTCTACATCTATCAGTTGGGCTTTCCAGACAGCTTTCAGCAGTGCTGCGACAACAAGCCAATGTCGGTGGTCCGGGTGCCTTTTGGCGAGGGGCGGTTCTGCGTTCGGCAGAGCCAGCCGCAAATGAGGTGGAACGCTCGTGTTCTGCTAAGGCCTGAGCTTGAGATGTGAGATCGATCGAGCGACGCAATTTGCGCGGGTCGCCCGAAATGGACGCGGGCCTCCCTCTAAGCCAGCGGCAACTTGTCCGGTCGCCGAGCCGAGGGCCACTGGTCCCGGCCCGGTTTCCAGTCTGGCGTTCGCCACAACAAGCAAGCGCTTCACTGGAGCGGACCTTCGCGGTCAATACCTGTAGGACGGCCCAGCAATCTCATTCCGAAGGCTTGGGAGAGGCCCGCGGCATGAACTCTGCTGCTATCGTCCGTCGATCGAGGGCCTATGGCTCGCGGAAGAAAGGCCGGCACTAGGCGCCTGCGACCCACTCTACACCAAGGATCAACACCCAAACCCAACCGACCGTAGCCCCGATCGCCGCAGCGACGTAGACCAGTCGCGCCAGATTGTCACGACGAAGCGTCACCTTGCACTCTCCGCCTGCTGCACTTGCTTTCGCAGGCGGCGCACATCCATGTATCGCTGGGCGATATTCGCCGCCGCATTCCTTTTCGGCAGCATCTGCTGCTTTTGGGGGTATTTCTTATTGAGAACCACCCGTGATTTCTGCGTCATTAAATTCCCCTCACCAAAATACTAAAGAAATAAAGCAAACATCGGGCCAAAATCCAGAGCGCACACTGACCCCGGGATTTGGTCACTCATGATGAGAGCACGGTTCAGTCACAGCTGCGTGACCAGGTGACGCAGACCGACCGACCGCTGCATCAAACGCGGAACGTGGAAGCTGCGGCCGAAACGGCGACGATGTCGCCCGTCAGCGCAGGAGGGCTCAACTTTTCCTATCCGTGCGAATCCAGTGCTTCGCAGACCTACCGGTCAGCAGCTTGCCGTAGATGACGACTTTCTCAACCAGGTACCGACATATCGATGGCAGCGCGCGAAGCGGCAGGACATCCCGGGCAAACCTAGACCAAGCAAGGCCCAGCGCGGTGAGAAATACGAGCAAATTGATTGAACTGACGACGACGGCTGCCGATGAACCGACAAGAATCGCTCCAGCCGCTGATAGAAGAAACACGCAAATCTCGATCAGCACGAGCAAGGTCAGCGGTGGAACAATCAAATCCAGGGTCATGGCCAGTAGACCAACGTCACGCCGCTTGGCTGCCTGGAGAAGCAGGTTGGGAACCAAGCTTACTATGGAGGTAAGATGGCCTTGAATCCAACGCTGCCGCTGAGTGGCGGTACCCGATACGGTCACGGGGAATTCACTCGTAACTCTCGCGTGCGGGAAGAAAGCGGGAGCATTTCCCAGCACTGCCAGGTCCAGTCCGAGTTTCATATCTTCCACCAGGCTCCCGCTCGCAAGCGGTGCGTCACGAATGACCTCCCAGGGAAACATCATACCGGTTCCCATCAGTTGTACCGGGCAACGAAGATTCTTAAGCCCGAGCGGCCGCACAAGATTTTTCAACAACCACGCAAACTCAGCGACCGAGTGATTTACCGAAGAGTTGTCAGAGGCCGTCATCAAATAGAGTGCTTGCAAAGGCCTCCCCAGACCATGACAAGCACGCATCATCAGATCGATTGATTTGGGAGCGACACGGCAATCGGCATCCACAAAGAGAACAAAGCTCGGTGGATTTTGCTTGAGATAGGCAATGCCCCAACTCATGGCGAAGCCCTTGCCTATTCTTTGCGGATCGTCCCGGATAACGACCTCAGCACCAGCAGCTCTTGCCACGCCGGCGGTGTCGTCAGTGCAATTATCGGCAACGACAAGGAGGCGGTCATTTGCCGTAAGCTGGGCTTGAACGTCTTCGAGCGTCGGGACCAACCCCGAACTTTCATTGTGCGCAGGTACAACTACACACAAGCTGCCGCGCGCTTCTGCTTCGGGGAAGCTTTCCACCCCACATCGGACCGGCAGCAGAGCGCCAATGACCTCCACAAACAAGATCCAAACCGGAATACCCGCGATCGCTGCGAGAATCGCTACCGCCCACATCCCATTATCCGCCGCACAAAGATACACGCTCAGCCAGCATCTCCAGACGCCCCTCGAGTATTCGTCATGGCGTGTCGATCAGAGATCGATACGCAGGCTGCTCTCAAAAAACTCCGAGCTCGTAAATTGGCTTGGTACCGCAAGCTTCACGCCAGCTATATGGACTGACGTCAGTTTCGACAAGGAAAGGCCTGCGACAATCATATCGCAGGCCGACGGCTTGAAAAGATGCTCGCAGTTGCGGTAACTCGGCTTTTTTCAGACCTATCCGAGCCCACCAGCACTCGATGGGCTGCAAGAGGGCGCTACAGGCTGGTAAGGCGCAAACGCTGGCGATGTCCCGCGCGGCTAGAGCCCCATCGCTGGCAATTGGGACCGGAACTCGCACCTTTGTTGCGACGTGCCCGGCCTCGATCCAGCCGCGAAGCGGCCGAACATCGCGATCGCCAGAAAGCCGAAGATCATCATCAGCCAAGTCGACATCTCGGGCACCGCTTGAATATTGAGGACACCCGCATCGCCCGGGGCATACAATGGCCCATAGTCGGAATAGTCTGGTGCCGTACCGACACCATCCGGCAAATATGTCGAGAAGAACGCCGTCGGACCGAAATAGAAAGAGCCGAAATTGCCCGATCCAAACGAGAAGAGAACGCCGTAGCTGGAGAATGTCTGCGTTACGGGGTCAAACAGATTATCGTAGGTAAATCCATTTCCTGGATAACTGGGGTAAAACAAATACGCCACACCGTCAGCCGGATTCCCAGTTGGATAAAATGGCGTACCACTGGTAATCAGCTGACCAATCGCCCCGCCCGTGCCCGCGGCGGCGGCGCTGGTGGCAATGACGTTGCCCGAGATACCCACGACAGCGTTACTGACGCTATCATAAGCAAACAGACCAGTGGCGGTGTAGTTTGCGCCGGTGAAGCTAAAGCTCTCGGAAACGATGCTTGCGTTAGCCGAGGCGGTTCCGAGACAGACCGCGAGAAGACAACAACCAAATCTCTTGAAAATATCCACCGGACACCCCCGCTCGAACCGAATCGCATGAAGAAATTAACCGATAGAATCATGCATTACAGATCTCGGCAAGAGCACCAGAGAGCCTTCACTACATTTAGTACGGTCGCCCTTTTCCTATCGAGGACTCCGTTGGGGCGAAACGTTAGCGGATCGCGAGTGACACTCCACTACTCCCGCGCCACGACGTGACCGACAACGGGATGATCGATCACGCCCTCTCCTGTGCTGAGCCAATTGCCTGCGCGTGCGAAGGCAATATCACTACGCGGCAACACCCTCATGGCGAGCTTTGCGACGGCTTCGTTGATATACGGCGATGCACAGCCCCAGGATCGCATCGAGCGAGAACAGCAAGACGAGAGCGACTACGAAAAGGCTGATGCCCGTGAGATCATGAACGGTTCCTTCGAGCAAATCGGGACCGGCATAGTAAGCGATCAGCACCAGCGCAAGCACGCGAATGAAGTTGGCAACGATGGTGATCGGGACAATGGATGCCAGCAAGATCAAGCTTCGGACCTTCTCCGACCATCGGAACGCGTATGCGTAGAACACGCCGATCGCCGAGAGTGCGAAGATTGAATTCATGCCGGAACAGGCGTCCTTCACCAGCAGCTGGTAAGAGCCAATCATGATCATGACTCCGTTCTGCGCGATTGGATATCCTGCCGCATAGAGGATTCGCGTCACCATGTTCGAAATGAACACTTTCAGCGGCACCGTTGCCGCATCGACGATCCAATCTGGCATCGGAACGGCGAACAATAAGAACGCGATCGGGAACGCGAGCACGCGCAGAGCCGGCCAACCTGCCACGATCAGCGTGCAGCCGATGATCACCGGAATGATCGAGAAGGTTTCGAAGGTGACGAGGCCTTGCTGTAGTCGCGCAAGGAACATCAAGATCAACCCACCCAACAAGACAAGCCAGCCCGCCACGGGAGCCGGCGAGAACTCGACCGCCTGCAATTTTGCTCGCGATTGCCACACCAGCCACAGGCAGGCGGCGATGATCAGCGGGCCGTGGCCCTCCTGCTCGGTCTGCCAGGGTCCATCGATCAAGCTCTTGATGGTCGGTATGTAAGCCCCAAGGACCGAGACGATGAGCAGGCCCGGCCACACCAGATTGTTGATTGTATTGGATTTTACCGGCTGAAGCACTTGCGTATAAGTCATCATGACAACCGATTTAAATGAAGCCAGTCACTAGCATTTTGTCAAATATTCAACAACCCGTTTTATTGTCGCCGCACTGTGAGGACGGCGTAAGCTATTCCGGCCGCAATTAATGCCAACGCGAAAGCCGCCAATCCTGCGTTGCCGACCTGGTTTGCGACAGCGAACACGACGCCGCTCAGGATGAAGTGGATTAGCGTCCTGGTCTGCCGGTCCGTGAACTGAAAGAACGCGATCACCAATCCGGCAAAGCACGTCACCGTCACGACATCGAAAAAGGTTGTCATCGACCGCCGATCGCCTCGAGGAAAATTAGAGGAAGAAACCAAATCGACGAGCCATGCATGGTCGGAACTAGTTCTTCTGGTCGCCCGGCTTCATGATGTTGGCGTACTCGCCTTCGTATTTTGCCTCGAGGTTGGCGGAATAAGCTGCCAATCCAGCTTCCGCCTTGAGCGCGTCTGCCCGCATCAACTGACGTGCAGCGTTGGCAGCGGCCTCACCAGTTAGCGGACGCGCCTCCTCGCCCTTCACCTTGAAGAATATCCCATTCGGCCCGGCGCGAAGGAAGAACACATCGTCGGCCTTCTTTGCCTGGATGTTGTTGTAAAAATCCTGCGAGATATCGCTGCTGCTCAAAGCGCCCGTTTGCCGCGCGTGGGGAATGTTGGCCGATGTCAATTGCTGGTCAATCTCGTCGAGCGATGCAGCGTTCTTGTTGGCTTCGACAATCGCCTGACCATTCAGGCCGAACGGAAATCCGATCTGCTCGATCGCGAATATCTTCCGGTTGGCAAACTTTGCGGGGTTGTCAGCGATATACTTGTCTACGTCGGCCTTGTTTGGCGCCTTCGAGGTCACACTGCGAACAAGGAACGCATTCTCCAGGACTTGCTCGCGTGCGCGCAGCAAATCCAGCAGGATACCTGGCTCGCGGTCAAGCTTGGCGCCAAGCGCCTGCTGAAGGAGATACTTGCGAACGACAAGATCGCCGAGAACCTTCTTAACGACCTCAGGATCCTTCTGCTTGTCGGCCGGCACATTGGCAAGCCGCATTTCGTTCTCGAGCTCCTGCGTGGTCACGACTTGGTCGCCCACGCGCGCGATGACTTGGCCGCCCCGCGCGGCAGCAGGTTGGCCCTCGGATTTCTTGCCGCATCCACCGAGCAGGACAGCGCAGCAACCCATAGCTGCGACAATCCTGCACAACTGAGAGGACAAGCCCTTCATCGCAAACTCCGTATCTTCGCGGGTCCTGCGCCCGGTCGCCAATAAACCCTGCACACCGATATTGCTTACGCAGTTATGGCTCGACCGTCGAGGCCAACGGATGGACTGTCGCCAGTTTTGGGTGTTTATGTTAATGTGCCGCAGCCTTGAGGTTGCCACAGGTTTAATTGGAAGCTGCCGAGCTTCCTGCTATTCTCGGTCGAAATATCCGTATTCACACGGTTCCGCATATGAAGATCAATCGTATTCAGGTCATTTTCGCTTGCGTTGCAGTGCTGGGCGTCGCTGTTCTGGCCGAAGTTCTCCAGCCCCGAGAACTGATGGCGCGGACGGCAGCGTCTCCGAGCCTGGACAGCGTGATCCCACGCCAATTTGGTACTTGGACGGTGGTTCCGGAAATCAGCCCGGTCCAGCCGACCGACCCCGAGGACTATGTCCAGCCGGACCCGCTGTCGGGAAAGATTTATACGCAGGAGGTCGGGCGCGGCTACTCCGACGGGCACGGCAATATTGTTATGCTGCTCGTCGCCTATGGCCCCGTTCAGAATTACCGACTGAAATCCCATCGTCCGGAAATCTGCTATACGGCAAACGGCTTCCGCATCTCGGACAAGACCGAGTCCGAACTCAATTATAAGAAGGGCGCTTCCCCGATCGACGTTATCCGCCTGGTTACGCAGCGCGAGTCGCGCTACGAGCCCGTCACATACTGGATGCGGGTTGGCAATGATATCTCGAACGGCGTGATCGATCACCAGTTGAGCCGCCTGAAGTACGGCCTACGCGGCATAATCCCCGATGGCGCCCTCATTCGAATTTCCACGATCGGCCTCTCGAAGGAGGCTTCGTTTAAGCTTCAGGATCAATTCATTCATGACCTTCTCGCTGCAGTCCCGGCAAAGGAGCTGAAGTTCTTTACAGGCACATCCTGATGGGCGGGAGACCCGCAAACACGGAGATAGCGCACACGCCCGAACCATTTGAGCGCTATAGTATTGCGCTGCTCCGCCTCCGCGCTAGGCGAGTCCTATGGCTGCTTGTCCTCAGCGTCGCGACTTCGGCCGTTCTGTTCTGTTCCGCTAGGGCGCAGGACAACACCGAGAGCTTGCGCGCCTACGCCGTCAACATCCACAGAACGCCGCTGCAGCCCTGGCCCGGATACGGCATCTACCTTGGACACAGCTTCTTCATCACCGCTGCACACGTCGCGGGCCGTGGGTGGCTGACCCATCCGAAGGTGGTCATTGCCGGACAGGAATATCCCACCCAGGTCGTCAAGGAAGGCAGCTTCGAGCAGACCGACTTGACCCTGCTGGCGGTAGATGAAAACCTGCTACCGATGCGCTTGCGGCTGCGACGAAGCAGCCTTTGCACGGCGTCTCCATTTCCCGGCCAGCAAGTCGTCACGGTCGTACCCGAGGCTGTGGTGCATTCGAGCATCCTCTCGCCCGATCGCCTGCCTCCCGAAACCCGCAAGTTTCGTACAGTGATCGCCGACGTAGCGCGCACTGGAAATTCGGGATCGGGCGTTTTCGACCTTCAGCGCCGCTGCCTGCTGGGCATTATGAGCCGCAAGATATCGCAATCGAGAACAGACCCGCTCTCTCGGCGGACCGAGACCCGCGATATCGCCAAGTATTTCGTGCCGGCTGCGGAAATTGCGGCATTTCTGCCGCCGAACTCCCCCTTCTAATCGCCGTCAGTAGTAATAGCCGTACGTGTCCGGCGCCGCCTCGGTGGCCTTGTTGACCACGACCCGAATGACCGGGCTTCGCTGCAGGTGCTTGTTGCACTCCTTGATATCGGAAACAGAAGTGCTGCCCACGCCGGCAACCAACAGCGTCGCATCCATCCTGGGCAGGATCGAAATGACATCGTCGCCCAGCAGCATCGGCGGCAAATCGAAGATGACGATCCGCGAACGGAATTCGCGTTTGATCGTTTGCAGCAGCGTTCCCATGGTTTGCGAAGCCATCCATTCGGACGAATTCGACGACGAACGTGTTCCTGGAAGAACCATGAAGCTGGTCGGCCCAACGCTCACCTGATTGACGACCGAAGAGATCGGCGCGCGCGCCTCAAGCAAGTCCATCACGCCGCGGGTGTTCTCAAGCCCGAGATACCGGGCGACCGTCGGCTTGCCCAGGTCGAGATCGACCAGCAAGACCGAGCGCTCGGGCAGCCGCGCGATGCTTATGGCGAGATTGCATGCGGTGACAGTCTTGCCGCAGGCCGGAGTCGGGGAAGTAATCGCCAGGAATTGCCAGCTCTTCTTGTCCATTTCCTGCAGAACCTGGGTGCGCAGCATATCGTAGTAGCGCCCATGCTCCTTCGCCGTCCCATGGGCAACAATTCTTGATCGCTCCAGGTGAGCAGGATTCAGGCGAATATCGCGGATATTCGGATCAACTGGATCAGCACGGAGCAGTTCTGGAGCCGGCGCATCGCTGGCGCGTGCAAGCTCGACAGCCTGTTTAATCGAATCCACTTTCGCTCTCCAGAGACCTGCTTACCGAAACAACCCGACGCGCGCCTTCGCCACCACCAGATCGAGCGGTGGCAGGAAGAAGTAGGCGCCGACCAATACGGCCCCGATCAACAAGACCGAACAAACTATGCCGACGATCATCCGTACCTTTCGGCGCCGAGTTTCTGACGTTGTGACAATGTAGGGAATTGATACCACCAGCCTGCTGTCGACCACGCTGAAAATGTCACTGGTCCGACGAATGGCCGTGTCAGAAATCTCCTTTAGAAACGTAAGGCCTGCACCGGCCGCCAGAGCCGCGAGGAGCGCCAACACCGCAACCTTTTGGCGGTTCGGCTTGATCGGATCCTGCGGCACAGTGGGCTGCTCGATGACCTCGAGCTTTTCCGACTGTTGATCCTTCTCGAGATTCTCGCCAAGCCTCGCGGCGGCAAGCTTCGCCGCGGCAGCCTCTAGGTTTTTCTGCAGCGCGTCCTGCTGAGTCGTAAGAGCATCGATGTTGCCGGCAGCGTTTGCGTCCGCACCTGTCGTCGGAGGCGCCTCCTTTTCCAAGGCCTCGATTTGCCGCTTCAATGATTGGATGAGAGGGTGCCGGTCGGAATAGAGTGCACTCTTCTGCGCGAGCTCCGTCTTCATTTGATCCAGCATCGAAGGCTGGTCACCCTTCGTCGAAGAAACGGACTTGCCCTGGGCAACTTTCAACTGAGCAATCTTGTTGTCGAGAGCGGTGTTCTCGGCCTGAAGTCGTTGCACCTCGCGCGCCAGAAACTTCGTCGTATCCGTTGCCCGACTAGTCCGGTCACGCAGGTCCTCGTTGAGGATACGCGTCATCAATTCGTTGGCGACACGTGCAGCCACCGCCGGATCCGGGTACTCGAACCCAACCGAGAACACGATCGTCGGATTGTCGGCCCGGGACCTCTGCTTGAAATCCAACTGGATATCGACCGGAGCAAACTTAGTCTTCTTCTTCATCAATTCAACGAGGTCGGTCACTGACATCAGCGTCCGCTTCTCGGGGAAAAGCTGAAACTTGTCGGCGATGGCGATCAAGTTATCGCGCGTCATCGTACGCTGCTGGATGACCTGGATGCGCTCCTGTGCAGCGCTCGTCACGGTCGAGCGCACCAACTCCGAGGGAATCTGCTGAGATTGAACGAGGATTTTGCCTTCCGACAAGTAAGTCGGCGGCCACAGATAGGCGCCAGCCAGTCCCGCCGTTGCGATCAAAAGAAAGGGAAGTACGAAATACGGCCAACGCTTTTTGAAAATCGTCCAATAATAGGAAGGTCGCAAAAGATGGCCGCGACTTTCGTGCAAATCCTGGAAATCGTCTTCGAAATCAATTTTCTGAAGCATCGTCATCCAAAATCAATCTGCGACCAGGCACACGCGGTTCCGGTCGGGCCACGAGCCCATCTATCAACATGACCATATCACTCAATTGACATTCGATTTAATGAATTATTGATCAACGGCGCGAATTGATCGGTCAGCCTTAACGCCGTGGTTCCGGCCGGTGCGCCCATAATTTACGCAATACTAAGAAACCCAAATGGGGGTTACGGAGTGCTTGCGAACTTGGGCTATAAGCGGGTCCAGAGTTCGACTTTGGGAACAGCATGTACGAGGCATTTTACCAACTGCGGGAGAAGCCGTTTTCGATCCTGCCTGATCCGGACCTCATCTACTGGGGCAAGATGCACTCGATGGCCTTCACCATGCTCGAGTTCGGCGTGATGAACAACGCAGGCTTCACGGTCATTACCGGAGAGATTGGATCGGGTAAGACGACACTGGTTCGACATCTGCTCAAGAAGATCAGCCCGGCCGTCACTGTCGGCCTGATCTCAAACTCGCCACAAGGCC
>CALRXG020000036.1:0-23008 GCA_943372075.1 Bordetella parapertussis
GTTGATTGTTGCGCAAACGTTGGAACGACGAATCCCGTTGACAATATTCGCCGCGGAGTATGGGTCCCTGCTTTCGCAGGGACGACCTCTTTGCGTGGCCAGAACTAGAGCCTATCATCCGGTGGCGCTTTGCGCCGACCGCGTGGCTCGCAATGACGCGGATGGTCAATGCCCGGCCATATGCCGGCCGATCTCGGTGAGGTCGGCCTCGCTGGCGCGGGCCTCATGCACGAACGCGCCGTGGAACATCACGACCAGGCGATCCGACAGCTCCAGCAACTCGTCGAGATCCTCGCTGACCAAAAGCACCGCCGCGCCGCGGTTGCGCGCCGCCATGATCTCGGCATGGATTTGCGCCACCGCGGCGAAATCGAGCCCGAAGCAAGGGTTGGCAGCGATCAGCACCTCGACGTCACCCGAGAGCTCGCGCGCCAGCACCGCGCGCTGCACATTGCCGCCCGACAGCGCCGCGATCGGCGTCTCCGGCGTGCGGGTCTTGATCTTGTAGCGGTTGATCTTGCGTTCGGCGTCGCTCCTGAACGCTTTTCCGTTCAGCCACCAGCCGCCGCGCGCGAACGGGGCGCGGTCGAACTCGCGGAAGGCGATGTTGTCGGCGACGCTCATGCCGCCGACGCAGGCGTTCTTCAGTGGCTCCTCCGGCAGCAACGACATCTTGTGCCGGCGCATCTCCTCGCGGCTCGCAGCATAGGCCTCGCCCTGGACGCGGATCACGCCGCTCTCGGCCTCGCGCTGGCCCGCCAGCACCTCGACCAGCTGGCGCTGACCGTTGCCGGAGACGCCGGCGATGCCGACGATCTCGCCGCTCTTCACCGTCAGCGACACGCCGTGCACCGCGATCGCGCCGGCGTCGTCGAGCGCGGTGAGGCTGTCGAGCTCGAGCCGAGGCGCGCCGGTATCGCCGGTGCGCGGCGGCTGCACCGTAAGCTGCTCGGCGCCGATCATGGTGCGTGCCATCTCGTCCGGCGTCAGCTCCGAGACCTTGCCGGTGCCGGCGAGCTGGCCGCGGCGGAGGATGGTCACCTCGTCGGCAAACGCCATCACTTCGCGGAATTTGTGCGTGATCATCAGGATGGTGAGCTCGCCCGCGAGCACCATCGCGCGCAGCATGCCGAGCACTTCGTCGGCCTCGCCCGGCGTCAGCACCGAGGTCGGCTCGTCCAGGATCAGGAAGCGGCGCTTCAGGTAGAGCTGCTTGAGGATCTCGCATTTCTGCCGCTCGCCGGCGGAGATGTCGGCGACTTTTGCGTCGAGCGGCACCTTGAACGGCATCCTGCGCAGGAAGGCTTCAAGCTCTTTCTTCTCCTTGCGCCAGTCGACCACCGAAGGCACGTCGTCGCGCGCCAGCACCAGGTTCTCGGCGACCGTCATCGCCGGCACGAGGGTAAAGTGCTGGTAGACCATGCCGAGCCCGAGCGCATGCGCGTTCTTCGGATTGGCGATGGTCTGCTGGCGGCCGCCCACGATGATGTCGCCTTCGGTGGCGTGGTAGTAGCCCATGATGCATTTCACGAGCGTGCTCTTGCCGGCGCCGTTTTCGCCCAGCAGGGCGTGGAACGAGCCGGGGCGCACCTTGAGCTCGACATTGTCGAGCGCAAGGAAGTCGCCGAACCGCATCGTCATGGCGATGGCGTCGACGCCGAACGCGCCTGCCGGTGCGGGCGGCTCGCCGATGATCACGACAACGCCCCGATCAGGTCGGCGGATTTCGTCACCGCGCCGAACACGCCGCCCTGCATCTTGATCATCTTCAGCGCGTGGTCGTGATTGCTCCTGTCGGTCGCGCCACAGCAATCCTCGACCAGCACGCATTCGAAGCCGCGGTCATTGGCCTCGCGCATCGTGGTGTGGACGCAGACGTCGGTGGTGATGCCGGTCAGCACGATGTTCTCAATGCCGCGCAGCCGCAGCATCAGCTCGAGGTCGGTGGCGCAGAACGAGCCTTTTCCGGGCTTGTCGATGATGGGTTCGCCCGGCAGCGGCGCGAGATCGGGGATGATGTCCCAGCCCGGCTCGCCGCGCACCAGGATGCGGCCGCAGGGGCCGGGATCGCCGATGCCGGCCCCGATCTGCTGGGAGCGCCAGCGCTTGTTGGCAGGCAGGTCGGCGAGATCAGCCCGGTGGCCCTCGCGGGTGTGGATGATGTGAAAGCCCTGCGCGCGCATCACTGCGAGCAGCTTCTTGATCGGCTCGATCGGCGCACGGGTCAGCGAGAGGTCGTAGCCCATCTTGTCGACATAGCCGCCGACGCCACAGAAATCGGTCTGCATGTCGATGATGATGAGCGCGGTGTTCTCTGGCCGCAGGTCGCCATTGTAGGGCCAGGCATAGGGCTCGGACTTGATGAAGCGCTCGGGCATGAATGATCTCGCGGTCTATCGGGTGATGGACAATTCGGCCGGCGCGCCGGTCAGCGTGCGCTTCGGCGAGCAGGTGATGATCATGATCGCCAGGGTCAGGATGTAGGGCGCGGCATTGAACAGATGATAGCCGGAGGTGATGCCGACCGATTGCAGCGCGGGTCCGAGGGCTGCGGCGCCGCCAAAGGCGAGCGAGGCCCACAGGCAGAGCATCGGGTCCCAACGCGCGAAGATGACAAGCGCGACCGCGGTGATGCCCTGTCCCGAGGAGAGGCCTTCGTTCCAGCTGCCCGGATAGAACAGCGACAGGAACGAGCCGCCGATCCCGGCGAGGAAGCCGCCGACCATGGTGGCGCGGAGCCTGATCAGCAGCACCGAGTGACCCATTGCGCGCGCCGCATCCGCGCTCTCGCCGGCGGTGCGGATCAACAGGCCCCAGCGCGTGGTCCTGAATGCCCAATAGAGCAGCGGCGCGATCGCAACGCCGATCAGGAACAGCACGTTGATGCGCAGCGCCGCGCGCAGCTGCGGGATGTCGCTCCACCAGCCGAAATCGATCGCCGGCAGCCGGGCCGCAGTCGGCTCGATCAGCGGCTTGCCGAGGAAGAAGGCCAAGCCCGTTCCGAGCAGCATCAGCGCGATGCCGACGGCGATGTCGTTGACGCGGGGGAGCGAGCAGATGCCGGCATGCAGCGCGCCGAACAGCGCGCCGGTGACGCCGGCCGCGAGCACGCCGAGCCATGGCGAGCCGGTGAGATAGGAAATGCCATAAGCGCTCATCGCGCCCATCACCAGCGTGCCCTCGAGGCCGAGATTGATGCGGCCACTTCGCTCGGTGATGCACTCGCCGAGACTGACGAACAAAAACGGCGTCGAGACGCGGATGGCGCCGCCGAACACGGCGAGCGGAACGGTCCAGAGCCCGAGCGATGCATCCGCCATGTCAGGACTTTCCCTTCAGGAAGCCGATACGCCCGTAGAGCGCGTCGCTTGCCAGCACGAACACGAAGATGATGCCTTGCAGCACCAGCACGGAGGCATCGGGCAGGCCGAGCCGTCGCTGCAGCAGGCCGCCGGAGGCCGAGATGCCGCCGAGCAGGATCGCCACCGGAATGATCGCCAGCGGATTCTGCCGGGCCAGGAACGCGACCAGGATGCCGGTGAAGCCGTAGCCCGCCGCGAGATTGGCGTTGGTGCGGCCCTGCACGGCCGCGACCTCGATCATGCCGGCAAGCCCGGCACAGCTGCCGGCGAGGAAGCAGACGGTCATGATCAGCTTGCCGACGGAGAGCCCCACGATCTTGGCGGCGCGGATGTTGCCGCCGGCGACGCGCGCGGCGAAGCCGAATGTCGTGTGATAGATCAGGATATAGGCAGCAATGGCGGCAACGAGACCGAACACCAGCCCCCAATGCACATCGGTGCCGGGTATGCTGCCAATCATGTTGGCGGCGCCGATCTCGCGCGTCGACGGCTTGTTGAGGCTCGCCGGATCGCGCATCGGCCCCTCGACCAGATGGTTGAGGATCGCGAGCGCGATATAGACCAGCCGCAGGCTCGAGATCGTCTCGTTGACGCCGCGATACTGCCGCAGGCCGCCCGACAGCGCGATCCAGAGGCCGCCGCCGATCATCCCTGCGATCACCATCGCGATCTGCACCACGATCGGCGCGGCGCCCTGCAATGCCAGCGCCGCCGAGGTTGCCGTCAGCGCGCCGATCAGCAGCGCGCCTTCGCCGCCGATGATCACCATGCCGAGCTGCGCCGGCAGCGCGGTGCACAGCGCGGTCAGGATCAGGGGCGCGGCGCGGGTCAGCGTGTTCTGCCAGGAGAACCAGGTGCCGAACGCGCCGTAATACATGTAGAAATAGAGGTCGAGCGGGTTCTTGCCGTAGAGCGCAATGAAGCCGCCGAACACCGCGAGCGCGCCGACCAGCGCCGCGCCCGGGATCAGGATGTATTCGATGCTCGCGCCGTAGCGCTGGAGGAATCCGGGATCGGCGGCCGGAGCAACGCCGGCCGCCTCCACCGATTCCGCCGCCTCGGTCGTCACGCGGTGGCTCCGATCACGCCCTCGACCAGATAGTCCATCTTCTCGAGTTCGGGATCCTGCTGGCCGCGATCGGTGCCGCCGGCGATCACGGTCTTGCCCTTGTTGTCGGCGATCGGGCCCTTGAAGATGGTGAAATCGCCGGCCATGAACTTGGCCTTGACGTCGTCGGCATGCTTGCGCGCTTCCGCCGAGACCATCTCGCCATAGGGCGAGACCTTGACGATCTCTTCCTTCAGGCCGCCGCGATAGAAATTGGGGATCGCCTCTCCAGCCACGATCATCTTGACGAATTTCGGGTACAGCGCCTCCCAGTTCCATTCCGCGCCGGTGAGATAGGCCTTCGGCGCCAGCGGCGACTGGTTGACGTGATAGCCGCACACCATCGCTCCGCGGCGCGCGGCGTTCTCGACCATCGTCTTCGGACCATCGACATGGCAGGTCAGCACGTCGACGCCCTGGTCGATCAGGCTGTTGGTCGCCTCGGCTTCCTTGACCGGCATCGACCAGTCGCCGGTGAAGATCACCTGCGTGGTCGCCTTTGGATTGGCGAGCCGGACGCCGAGCGTGAACGCGTTGATGTTCCGTAGCACCTGCGGGATCGGCTTGGCGGCGACGAAGCCGAGCTTGCCGCTCTTGGTCGAATAGCCGGCGACGATCCCGGAGATGTATTGCGCCTCGTCGATATAGCCGAAATAGCTGCCGGCGTTCTTCGGGTCCTTGTCGGTCCACAGGCCGCCGCAATGCTCGAAATGCAGCTTGGGAAACTTGGTCGCCATCTTGACGACATGCGGGTTGTAATAGCCGAACGAGGTCGGAAACAGCAACGTGGCGCCGTCGAGATTGACCATCGACTCGATGGTCTTCTCGACCGCGTCGGTCTCCGGCACCTTCTCTTCCTCGATCACCTTGATGCCGGGCAGCTTCTTCACCGCCGCCGCGCCCTGGGCGTGGGCCTGATTGTAGCCGTAGTCGTCGCGCGACCCGACATAGATGAAGCCGACCGTGGTCTCGGCCGCGGCCGCGCCACGCACGCCGAGCGCGCTGCCGAATGCCAGCGCCGCGCTTCCCTGCAATAAATGCCGTCTTGAAATCCTGCCAAAATCCATCGCTTGCTCCCTCCGGCGGTCCGGCCCGCCTGTCCTTGTCGCAGCCGCCATAACGGCGGCGCCTCAGGGGAGTGTCGCAAGCTTCGTGCCAGAGCACGTTTGGCGATCATGGTTCCGTAAGCATCTGAATATGCAAGGTAACAGGGAGCAATATGACGTGGACCGGAGCTCGGCCGAAGTCGGTCTGCCTATTTTGTGGGCGATCTATCGCCGTTGTATGCAATGGCGTTAAGCAGTCGCTAACCGGCTGGCGGCGGCCACCGACCTGGCTGGTGTTCGGTGATTTGCCCGCTGGTCAATCGGATCGGGCCTGCTACGAGTGAGGCCATGCAGCCGGACTTCGGGGCCGGGTTGGACTGATGGGAAAGACCATGAGCGAGAAGAAACCGTCGTCAGAGCCGCCTTCCCTTGGCGACGAGATCGTGGCGCGGATCGGTCAGCTCGCGGCGATCTCCGAGACTTCAGAGCATCTGGCCCGCGTCTTCCTCACGCCCGAACACCGCAAGGCGGCCGATCTGATCCTGTCCTGGATGCGCGAGGCCGGCATGCGCGCGCATCTCGATGCGATCGGCAATGTCTGCGGCCGCTATGAGGGCGAGCGCCCCGGGCTGCCGGCGCTGATGCTGGGTTCGCATTACGACACCGTGCGCGATGCCGGCCGATGGGATGGCCCGCTCGGCGTCATCACCGCGATCGCCTGCGTCGCCGATCTGAATCGGCGCGGCAAGCGGTTGCCGTTAGCGATCGAGATCGTCGGCTTCGCCGACGAGGAGGGCGTGCGCTTCGCCTCGACCCTGCTCGGCAGCCGCGCGGTGGCCGGCACGTTCGACGAGAGTGTGCTCAACACAAGCGATCGCGCCGGCATATCGATGCGTGATGCGCTGATCCAGTTCGGGCTCGATCCCGATCATGTCGGCAAGGCGGCCCGCGCACGCCGCGAACTGCTCGGCTATGTCGAGCTGCATATCGAGCAGGGCCCCGTGCTCGAACAGCAGGCGCTACCGGTCGGCGTCGTCACAGCGATTTCAGGCGCCACCCGGCTTGCCGCCAATCTCACCGGCGTCGCCGGCCATGCCGGCACCGTGCCGATGCCGTTGCGGCGCGATGCGCTTGCAGGCGCTGCCGAGTGCATCGTTGCGATCGAGCAGTTTTGCAGGAGCGACGAGGCCGGCCTGGTCGGCACCGTCGGCTATATCGACGCCATGCCCGGCGCCACCAACGTGATCCCGGGCAAGGTGTCGTTCACGATGGACATCCGCTCGCAGAGCGACATGCATCGCAAACGCGCTGTTGCCGACATCGTGCGGCAGGTCGAGGCGATCGCCAAGCGGCGCGAGCTCGGCTTGCAGGTCGATGTCACCCACGAGAACCGGAGCGTGCCCTGCGCGCCCTGGCTGAAGACGCAGCTCGCGGCCGCCGTCGCCGCCGAAGGCCATGCGGTGTTCGAACTGCCGAGCGGGGCGGGGCACGACGGCATGGCGATGGTCGATGTCGCCGATATCGGCATGATTTTCGTGCGCTGCCGCAGCGGGGTCAGCCACAATCCGGCCGAGCACGTCGAACTGGAAGACGCCGACACCGGCGCGCGTGTTCTGCTGCGTTTTGTAGAGAATTTCCGGCCGCAGGCTGGTTGAGACAAGATCTGTTGTGCCAGCCTCCGTCATTGCGAGGAGCGATAGCGACGAAGCAATCTACCTTTCCGCGTTTGCCGATCGATGGATTGCTTCGCGTCGCTCGCAATGACGGCTAGGGGAGCAGCGCTGGCCGTTTGGCGCCAGAATTCCTGGTCCAGGTGGCCGTTTTCGCCGCCGGAGAAGGAAACTCTCCCCGGGCCGCGCGACGGAAAAGGCCTTTCCAACCGGCGCGGGCAAAAGGCATTTCGTTACCCTTGCTTCCGGCCCCGTCGTCGCGACATTCTCCTCACGTTCCAGATGGTCACGATGATGAGCCAATCCACATTCGATCCCTTCGGCGAGCCGGTTCCCGCGGTCGATCCTTCGATCGCGAGCGAGGGCGTGTCGAAATGGCTGAAGACGGCGGGAACCAGCGTGTTCTGGGTGCTGGTGGTCGGCATCGTGTTGGCGCGGGCGGTCTATTTCGAGCCCGGTGTGTTCAGCTTCGAGCATGCCGTGGCGTGGGCGCAGGGTCTGTTCGCCGCGCTTTAGCGGACGCCCCGCGCGACGCTGTCTTTACGCCCTTTGTCTCCCGAATGATGCCCTCGAACGCGACCGCCGCCGGCACGTCGAGCCGGCCGGGCGATTTCAATTGCCAGAGCGTGCGCTCGATATCGACGCCCTTGATCGGGATCACCTTGAGCTTTCCGAGCCTCACCTGATCCTCGATCGTCGCGATCGACACGATGGCGACCCCGACACCCGCGGCGACCGCCTGCTTGATCGCCTCGGTGCTGCCGATTTCCAGGGTGCGCTGCGGCTCGACGCGGTGGGTGGCGAGCGCCTGCGCGACCACCTCGCGGGTGCCTGAGCCCGGCTCGCGCACGATCAGGATCTCATCGTTCAGCGACCGGATGTCGATCGGCCCCTGCACCGCCGCGAAGCGGTGATCCGGAGCCGCGATCAGCACCATCACATCGGTGCGCCAGGCCTCGCTGGTCAGATTCTCGTCCTCGACGGGCCCCTCGACCAGCGCGATCTCGACCTCGTGCCCCAGCATCAGCGCCGCGATGTCGCTGGTATTGGCGCTCACCACATGCAGATCGATGCCGGGAAAGGCGCGGTGGAAAACGCCGAGATATTCCGGGATCATGTAGGTCGCGATCGTCGTGCTGGCGCCGATCCGCAGCGAGCCGCTGTCGAGGTTGCGCAGCGCCTGCAATTCGTCCTCGGCGGCGCGCTCGGCCGCGAACAGCGTTTCGGCATGCCGGGCCAGCGCCGCGCCCTCCCGGGTCGGCCGCACCCCCTTCGGCGTGCGGTCCAGCAGCCGGCAGCCGACCTGCAACTCGAAATCCCGGACGCCCTTGGAGATCGCGGGCTGGCTGATGTGCAACAGATCAGCGGCGCGGGAGAAACTTCCGCTTCTCGCCACCGCCGCGAACAGGCGGAGCAGGTGCAGGTTGAGGGACATAACTTCTCTCTATCGGGGCAGTCCGAAAAGATATTAGCCAAGGAGTGGGGTCTGGCGCATAAAATCTTCTCCGAAAAGAGGATTTCGTGCCGAAGCAAGAACAACATCAAGGGCAGCAGCAGGGGGCGCTGAAGCGCATATTTCTGCTCGTTCCGGGCATTCTGCTCTGCGGGGTGGTCACCGTCATCTCGCTCGGCATCCAGGCCGTCGAGGAGCGCGTTTTCGACCACCCCTATATCGAGGCCCTGGTCGTCGCCATCCTGCTCGGCATGGCCTTGCGCACCGCCTGGGAGCCGTCCGAGCGCTGGCGCTCCGGCATTGCTTTCAGCGCCAAGCAGCTGCTCGAGGTCGCGGTAATGCTGCTGGGCGCCTCCATCAGCTTCGCCGCGATCGTGGCGTCGGGCGGGCTTCTGATCGGCGCCATCGCCGCGACCGTCGTGATCATGCTGGCCGTGAGCTATGGCCTTGCTCGCCTGCTTGGGCTGAAAAGCAAGCTCGCGATCCTGATCGCCTGCGGCAATTCGATCTGCGGCAATTCCGCGATTGCGGCCGTGGCGCCGGTGATCGAGGCCGATGGCGACGACATTGCCTCGTCGATCTCGTTCACCGCGATTCTCGGCGTGCTGATGGTGCTCGGCCTGCCGCTGCTGATTCCGCTGCTGAAGCTGACGGCGACGCAATACGGCATCCTCGCCGGGCTCACGGTCTATGCCGTGCCGCAGGTGCTGGCGGCGACCGTGCCGGCCGGCATCGTCTCGACCCAGATCGGTACGCTGGTGAAGCTGGTGCGGGTCTTGATGCTGGGCCCGATCGTGGTCGCGCTCTCGCTGTTCGTGGCGCGGCGGCGCAAGAGCAGCACAGCCGGCGCAAAGGCGGCGTCGATCAGCCCGTTCAAGCTGGTGCCCTGGTTCATCATCGGCTTCCTGGCGCTGGCCGCGCTGCGTTCGTTCCAGCTGGTGCCTGACATCGCGATCGTGCCGGTGACCAAGACGGCGGCGATCCTCACCGTGGTCTCGATGGCCGCGCTCGGGCTTGGCGTCGATGTCCGCGTGCTGTCGACTGTCGGCGGCCGGGTGACGGCCGCGGTCACGCTGTCGTTGATGCTGCTCCTGGGCCTGAGCATCGGCCTCGTGCACTTCTTCAAGTAGCCGCTACTCGGCCGCCTTTGCGGTCTTGCCGAACATCCGTGTCGGTGCGGGGAAGCCGCAGGACGTGCCGTCGGTGATCTTGACCTGGTCTTCCCAGGGCAGGCGGAAGCGGCCGGACACCATGTCCTGCATGAAGGTGTAGGGGCAATCCATCGCGCCGCCTTTCACCGCGACATAGCCGCGATGCCAGAGCTGATAGATGTTGTTCTCGACGCCCCAGTTGATGCGCGCCTCGCGCACCAGGTCGGGCCGCACCTCGGCGGTGATGATCTCGTCCGCCCGCCCGGTGGTGCCATGCGCGATGATGCTGCCGTCGAAATTGACGATCATGCCTTCGCCCATCGAGTCGAACGACCCGTCCGAGCCGCACATGCAGACATTGGCTGTTACCATCAGGTTCTGGAACGCATTGGCCTGGTTGGTGAAGCGCCAGCTGTCGCGGATCGGCGCGGTGTAGCCCGCGGTGCGGATCATGATCTCGGCACCCTTGTAGGCGCATTCACGCGCCATTTCCGGGAACATGCCGTCGTGGCAGATGATCAGTGCGATCCTGGCGCCGTTCGGCCCGTCGATCACGGGAATGCCGACATCGCCCGGCTCCCATGGCTCGACCGGAATCCAGGGGTGGAATTTGCGGTAGTACAGCTTGATCTCGCCGTGATCGTCGATGATCAGCCCCGAATTGTAGGGGTTGCCGTGCGGGTTGAACTCCATGATGGAGAAGCAGCCCCAGATCGCATTGTCGATGCAGGCCTGCTTGAAGGCCGCGACTTCGGGGCCGTCGAGCCGGCACATGATCTCCGGATTGGTATCCATCGAAAGGCCGTGCAGCGAATATTCGGGAAACACGACCAGGTCCATGGTGGCGAGATTGCGCCGCGCCTTGCCGACCATCCAGACGATGCGCTCGGTCTGTCGCGCCAGATCGGCCTTGGTCGCGACCACGGGCAGTTGCAGTTGCACCAGTCCGATCACGACGCCATTGGGTGACTTGTTGAGACCGCCAAGTCCGTTCATGCCTGTCCTCCCGCCTGTTTGAAATCGGCTGTCATTTCGCGAACGATGATCCTCGTTCGGTCGGGCTCCCAGCTAGCAACGATCATGCCAGCAGGATCGGACGATCGGCAAATCAGCTGCCGGTGATTGCGTAGTGGCACGCGGTTTGCTTAATCAAGCGCGGATATTCTCGCATTCGGGGCATGGGTCATGGCGAATTCAAGCGGGACCATTGCAGCGGAGCCGGCGCCGATCACGCTCGACTGGAGCAAGACCGCGCTCGTCATCATCGACATGCAGCGCGATTTCATGGAGCCTGGCGGTTTCGGCGAAACGCTCGGCAACGACGTCAGCCAGCTTGCCCGCGCGGTGCAGCCGATCGCGGCCGTGCTCGCGGCGGTGCGCGACGCAGGCCTGCTGGTGGTCCATACCCGCGAGGGCCATCTGCCCGATCTCTCCGACGCGCCGCCGGCGAAGGTCGAGCGTGGCGCGCCGTCACTTCGGATCGGCGATCCCGGGCCGATGGGGCGGATCCTGATCCGCGGCGAGGCGGGGCACGACATCATTCCCGAGCTCTATCCGCAGGACAGCGAGATCGTGATCGACAAGCCCGGCAAGGGCGCGTTCTACGCCACCGAATTCGCTGACATCCTGCAAGAATACGGCATCGAGAATCTGCTGGTCTGCGGCGTCACCACCGAGGTCTGCGTCAACACGACGGTGCGAGAGGCCAACGACCGCGGCTATCGCTGCGTCGTGATCTCGGACGGCTGCGCGTCCTACTTCCCGGAATTCCACGAGATGGGCCTGAAGATGATCAAGGCCCAGGGCGGCATCTTCGGCTGGGTCACCGATTCAGCCGCGGTGCTGAGGGCGCTCGGGGACTAGAGTAAGATGAGACCAGGCTACGGCCGCGCATAAGGGCGCTACTTTTCGGGTCATACTCATCACTGGCGGCCGCGTTCAGGGCCGAAGCGCGAGCTACGTGAAATCGCTCGAGAGCCACGAAATCTCGGCCTTCGCCGCAGCTTCCGCTTCGGCGGCCGTTCGGTAGAGACCCGATCCCCTCGTGGGTATCCAAAACACCCACGGTCCCGGTATTCCAGTCCCATCATCGCCTTCGTCGATGCGCTTCTCCTCAACTCCGAACGAAAACAGACCGTCATCACGCTCACGAGTAGTGAGACTGGCTTTGCCATCAGTTCGAACGACGACTTCTCAAATCCGAGCCATGGATCCGCTACTAGCGTTGGGGGGCGCTTTCGCGGCAGCATAGCGAGTCGCCGGCATGCCGCCTACCGGCTCATGGCCGACATGACTAGGCGCACCTCTCTTGTCCGCCTTCACGCATCAGCCGCCCTTCACCGCACCCGCTGTCAGCCCAGCAACGATTTGCCGCTGCGCCAGCACGGTGAGCAGCAGCACCGGCGCGGTCACGATCAATGCGGCGGCGGCGAGCGGGCCCCAGCTCAACTGGTCGAACGAGATCATGTTGTAGACGGCGACCGGCAGCGTGCGGGTCTCGCGGCCGGCCAGCACGATGCCGAAGACGAAGTTGTTCCAGGAGAAGATCACCGCGAGGATGAAGGCGACCGCAAGCCCCGGCTGGGCGATCGGCAGCGCGACATGGCGGAACACCTGCCAGCGCGTGGCGCCGTCGATCAGCGCGGCTTCCTCCAGCTCGAGCGGCGTGGTCTCGAAATAGCCGATCATGATCCAGATCACGATCGGCACCGTCACCACGAGGTGGATGATGATCTGCGGCACCAGCGTGCCGAGCAGGCCGAGCCATTGGAACAGCAGGAACAGCGGGATCAGATACGACAGGCCCGGCGTGATGCGCGCGATCAGGATCACGATCGCCGATTTGTGCGCGGCCATCCGCGCAATGCCGTAGCCGGCAGGCACGCCGACCAGCATCGCAAGGGCCGTGGCGCTGCCGGTGACGACAAGGCTGTTGCTGAAGTAGGTCAGGAAGCGGTTGGAGGCGAACACGTCGGCATAGTTCTTCCAGGCGATATGCTCCGGGAAGAACACCGGCGGATACGAGGCGTTGTCGATCTCGAATTTCAGCGACAGCGAGGCCATCCAGAGGAAGAACAGGATCGCCGGCGAGACGATGACGAACACCGACAGCCACAGCCCGATCCGGCCCAGAATCTGACGCAAAGCTATATGGCGGAGGTTCATGCCTCGCTCCCGAGCTGCGAGGTCCACAGCAGGCGCTTGCGCAAATAGAGCAGCAGCGCCGCCAGCGCGACGATCAGGAGGAAGAACACCACCGCGATCGCCGAGCCGTAGCCGAGGTCGTAATAGACGAAGGCGACGCTGTAGAGATAGACGTTGATGGTCTCCGACGCCGAGCCCGGTCCTCCCTGCGTGATCGCGAAGATGATGTCGAAACTCTTCACCGCGTCGATCATCCGGATCATGCCGGCGATGAACAGGAACGGCATGATCAAGGGCAGCGTGATGAAGCGGAACACCTGCCAGAAACTGGCGCCGTCGATCTGCGCGCTCTCATAGGGTTCGGTCGGGATCGCGGCGAGGCCGCCGAGCACGATCAGCATCACCAGCGGCGTCCATTGCCAGGTCTCGACCAGCACCAGCGAGGGGATCACCGTCGTCGGGTTGAAAACCCAGAGCTGCGGCGGGATGCCGACCAGCGAGAGCAGATAGTTCAGCACGCCGAGCTGCGGGTGGAACATCATGGTCCACACCAGCGCGATCGCCACGGGCGTCGCCATCATCGGCATGATGAAGATGCCGCGCAGGAAACCGCGCGCCGCGAATTTCTGGTGAAACACCACCGCCGCCAGCGTGCCGAACACCAGCGGCAGCACGACCGACAGCGCGGTATAGGACAGCGTGTGGCCGACCGCCTCGACGAAGCGCGGATCGGTCGGCAGCCGGAAGTAATTCGCGAGCCCGACGAAGGTCGTCGGCGAGCCGACCTTCCATTCCTGGAGGCTCATCCAGATCGTGAAGACCCACGGGAAGATGATGATCGCGAGCACCACGACCAGGGCCGGGATCACGAAGGGCCAGTAGGATGGCCTACGCCATTCACGCTCCGGCGCGGCGGTTTGGGCCGCGGCCGGAGAAGCTTGTGTCACCGCGCTCACGCTTTTTCACTGCGCTCCAGGATCGGGCGGAACTGATCGTGCGCCTTCTTCAGCTCGGTGGCGGGATCGGCGCCCGACAGCGTTGCGGTCAGCGCGGCGCCGACGATGTCGCGATATTCGGCGACAGGGATGATCACGGGCAGGCCAAGCTTCGAGATCTTCGAGGAATCGATCACCGATTGCAGCCATTCCTTGGTCTTGACGCCTTTGGCGACCTCGGGATCGTCGACGATCGAGCTGCGGAACGGCACGCCGCCGCCGGCCTGGATCAAGCGCGTGCCTTGGCCGCGCGAGATCGCCCACTGGCAGAGCAGATAGGCGGCTTCCTTGTTCTTGCTGGCGGCGGCGATGCCGAGGCCGTCACCATAGGTGGATGAGAAGTGGCCCTTGGGGCCGGCCGGGACCACGGTGTAGCCGACCTTGCCGGGTACGCGCGAGGCGGTCGGATCTTCGATCGGCGGCGCCCAGCCGGTGGCGTCGATCCACATCGCGGCGCGTCCCTGGGTAAAGGAAGCCATCGACTCCATCCAGTTGAAGCCGGCGACGCCGGGAGGTGCCGCCTTGGTCAGCAGCCGCTTATAGAGCTTGGTCGCCTCGATCCCCTCGGGACCGTCGGACAGGATGTTGCCCTTGCCGTCGAGGAACTCACCGCCATAGTTCAAATAGAAGTTGCTCCACATCGCCATGTTGGCGTTGCGCAGGCCGCGGCCGACGAAACCGTAAACGCCTTCCTTGGGGTCGGTGAGCTTCTCCGCGGCGACCGCCATTTCGTCCAGCGTCTTGGGCACCTCGACGTTCTTCTTCTGGAACAACTCCTTGTTGTAGTAGAGGATGAAATAGTCGACCGACCACGGCAGCGACAGCATCTGGCCCTTGTCGTTGCGCGCATATTGCAGGCCGGCCGCGGAGAAATCGCTCTCGACGAGATCCGGTGGCGTCAGGCTTGGATCCTTGAGGAAGCCCGACATGTCGGCGAGCCAGCCGGCCTTCTCGAATTGCCGCTTCTGCACGTGATAGCTGAGGTGAACGACATCGAAGCTCGGCTTGCCCGAGGACAGCTCGATCAAGCATTTCTGGCGCTGCTGCTGCTCCGGGACCTGCTCCGATTCGACCTTGATGCCGGTGAGCTCGGTGAATTCCTTGATGTATTTTTGCAGATTGTCGCCGCGCGGTCCCTTGGCGAGACTGACTTCCAGCGAGGAGCCGGAATATTTCTTCCAGTTGACCTCGGCGCGGGCCGGATATCCGGTCAATCCAACCGCGCCAGCGGCGGCCGTGCCCGCCAGCATTTGCCGGCGCGAGATCAGGTGATGCGACATGTCTCTCTCCCTGGGACGGTTCTTATTTGGGAGAGATAGTAGAGCATGATCCGGAAAAGTGAACACCGCTTTTCCGGACCGCTCGTGCATCAACCGATGCGGGTACGGCATCGATGCAATCAGGAATCGCATCGATGCGCGAGTGCCGCATGCGGCGCGGAGCCGCATGATGCCGCGCCGCGCGACGTCGGGCAGCTAGGCCTTGACGAAGGCGAGCAGGGTGCCGTTCGCGGCTGCCGGCGGCACGGTGATGCCGTTGCCGCTCTTCACGCCGGTCGCGCCCAGCGCCTTCTCGCTCGCGGCAATATCTGCCGCGATCACGAGACCGGCGCCGCCGCGCTCGGACAGACCGTCCAGCGACACGCCGGGATAGCGCTTGCCGAGTTGATCCCTGGTCAGGAACACGAAGTCGGCGCGGTCGCCACCCGACGGTACCGCAACGGCGCCATCGGCATCGTTCCGCACGGCGATGTCGATCATCTTGGAGAGATGCGCGGCGTCGGCTGCGGGATCGGGCGAGACGATCAGTACCTGCTTGAGACGCTTTGCCCCATTGGCGTGCGTCATCAGTTCGGGAATCCACACCGTCTCGCGGGTCTTGTGCTGGCAGGCGAAGATGCGGACGCCGCCCGGCGCCTCGGCGGTCGGCCATTGGAAGGTGCGGAATTTTGCCGCGGAGACCGTACCATCAGGCAACGTCACCGGGCGCTCGAAATCGGTCGGCCCGATCGGCGGATAGCCGCGCGCGCGGATCTCCTCGGCGCCTGCAGCGGAATCCACCGCCGTGAACGCGATCCGTTCGATGCCCTCGCCGCGCTTCTCCAGGAAGGCGCGCGCCGGGGCGTTGTGTTCGGTCGGCGTCAGCACGCCGAGCAATTCCATGTAGTCGGGGTCGAACATGATGGTGTAGTTGCCCGATCCCATATGTGCGCTGTGGGTGCCGCGCGGCGACACGGTGAAGCCGAGCCGCTTGTAGTTCTCGGCGGCCTTGTCGAGGTCCTTCACCATGACCACGGCGTGATCGATTCCGATGACGTTCTTGAGTGCCACTTGTTGTCTTCCCGGCTGGAATAAGAGAGTAGAGTAAAGCTAACCAGAATGACCGGGCACCCGCAAGAAAGGATCATGATGAGCAGCAATGCCGTGCGCTGGCCCACTTCGCTCTGGGCAGCGGTGACGCCGTTGGGCCCCGATTGCCCCGAATTGACCGGTGCGCAGCAGGCCGATGTCGTCATCATCGGTGGTGGCTTCACCGGGTTGTCGACCGCGCTGCATCTGCGCGAGGCCAATGTCGACGTCGCGATCGTCGAGGCGGCCGATCCGGGCTGGGGCGCCTCGGGCCGCAACAATGGGCAGGTGATCCCGACGCTGTCGCGTCCTGATCCAGACGACATCATCAAGCGGCACGGCGCGGCCGGCGAGCGCTTCGTCGCGATGCTGCGCGACAGCGCGGCCATGCTGTTCGACGTCGTCAAGCGCTACAATATCGAAGCTGAGCAGGAGCAGGCCGGCTGGGTGCAGCCGGTGCATTCGCCGGGCCGTATCAAGATCGCGGAACGACGGGTGCAGCAATGGTCGAAATTCGGCGCGCCGGTCGAGTTGCTGTCGCGCGAGCAGACCCGGGACATGCTCGGCTCGGACGCCTGGTACGGCGGCTTCTGGAACAGGAGCGGCGGCCACGTCAATCCGCTGGCGCTGGCGCGCGGCCTTGCGCGCACCGTGCTCGGCCTCGGTGGGCGGATCTATGCCCGTTCGCCTGCGCTCACTTTCGAGCGCCGCGGCGATCGTTGGGTGGTGAAGACAGAGAAGGGCGAGATCTCCGGCCGCGCGCTGGTGGTCGCAACCAACGCCTATAGCGGCGAGTTCGCGAAATCGCTGGTGCCGGAGATCGCGACCGAGGTGATGCCGGTGCTGTCCTGGCAGATGGCGACGCAGCCATTGTCGGACAATGTCCGCAAGACCATCATTCCCGGTCGGCAAGCGATGTCGGACACCCATGGCGAGCTGTATTTCGCGCGCTACGATGCCCGCAACCGGCTCGTCACCGGCGGCGCGGTGCTCGGGCCGGGCGACAAGACCGGCCGGCTGAAGGCGCGGGTGACCGAGCGGTTGCAGCGTCTGTGGCCGCAGATCGGCGAGGTCTCCTTCGATTATGTCTGGAACGGTTATGTCGGGATGACCGCGGATTTCCTGCCTCGCATGCATCGGCTCGGACCGAACGCCTATGGTTGGACCGGCTGCAACGGCCGCGCCGTTGCGCTGACCATCCCGCTCGGTCGCGAATTGGCGCGGGCGGTCCAGGGTGTGCCGGAAAGCGAGCTGGCGCTGCCGTTCACCGAGCCGGTGCAGTATGTGGCGCACGGTTTGTTGCGCAAGCTCGCGCCGTGGATGCTGGTGCTCTATCGCCGTCGCGACGCCCAGGAGCTGGTCAAGGGCGATCGCTTCGAGCTGCTGCGCTGGGCGGAGCATGTGCTCGCCTCGCGCCGTTCCAGATGAGGACCGCCGCCAAGCGCGTGGCCTGATCAGGCGATCAAGGCATCGCGCTTGCGCGTGAAGTCGCCGCCGGGGATCGCCGACAGCAGCGCCTGCGTATAGGGATGCTGCGGCCTGCCGAACACCTCGGCGGTCAGCCCTTGCTCGACCACGGCGCCGTCCTTCATGACTGCGATGAGGTCGCAGATCTGCGCGGCGACGCGCAGATCGTGGGTGATGAAGATGATAGACAGGCCGAGCTGTTGCCGCAGCCCGGCGAGCAACCTCAAGACCTGCGCCTGCACCGAGACGTCGAGCGCCGAGACCGGCTCGTCCGCGACCAGCACGTCGGGCCTGAGCGCCAATGCCCGTGCCAGCCCGATGCGCTGCCGCTGGCCGCCGGAGAATTCGTGCGGGAATCTGTCGCCCGCGGAAGGATCGAGCCCGACCAGTTCGAACAGCTTTCGCGCTTCCGCAATCGCGGTGGCGCGCTCGGTGCCATGCACGATCGGCCCCTGCGCCACCAGCTCGGCCGCCTTGCGGCGGGGATTGAGCGAGGCGAACGGATCCTGGAACACCATCTGGATGTGGCGGGTCTCGCGCCTGACGGCCTCGCGGCTGAGCTTCGCCCAGTCCTTGCCGTCGAGCACGATCGAGCCGGTGTCGGGGTCGATCAGCCGCACGATGCAGCGCGCGAGCGTCGATTTGCCTGAGCCGGACTCGCCGACGATGCCGAGCGTGGCGCCGCGCGGCAGGCGCAGCGAGACGTTCTTGACGGCTTCCGTGATCCGCGCGCCGCGACCGAGGAAGCCGCCGCTGCGGTAAGTCTTGGAGACGCCGTCGATGGTCAGGATGGTCTTGCCGGAGAGGATGCGCGGCGGGGGCGTGGTCAGCGGCGGCACGGCGGCAATCAATTGCCTCGTATAGGGATGCTGCGGATCGTTCAGCACCTCGTCGGCGGCGCCTTGCTCGACGATCGCGCCGTGCTGCATCACCACGACGCGGTCCGCGATCTCGGCGACCACGCCGAAATCATGGGTGATGAACAGCACCGCGGTCTTCTTGCGCTGCTGCAGATCGCGGATCAGCTTCAGGATTTGCGCTTGCGTCGTAACGTCGAGCGCGGTGGTCGGCTCATCCGCGATCAGGAGCTTCGGGTCGAGCGCCAGCGCCATCGCGATCATGGCGCGCTGGCGTTGGCCGCCGGACAATTCGTGCGGATAGGCTTTCGCGGTCGCCTTCGGATCGGGGATACGAACGTCCTCGAGCAGCGCCAGCACCCGCGCTTGGATCTCGGCCTTGGACAGGCCGGTGTGGATCGCAAACATCTCGCCGATCTGGTCGCCGATGGTGCGCAGCGGATTGAGCGCCGTCATCGGCTCCTGGAAGATCATCGCGATGCCGGCGCCGCGGACCTCGCGCATGGCGGCATTATCCGCGGCGCAGAGGTCGCGGCCCTCGAACATCATCCGGCCCTGTTCGATCGTCACCTCGTTGGGCAGCAGCCGCATGATGGCGTTGGCCATCATCGACTTGCCGGAACCGGACTCGCCGACGACGCAGAGGATCTCGTTCGACGCGATCGAGAGCGACACATCGGACAGCGCATGCGGCCGGTCGGCGCCCTTGGGCAGGCGCACGGTCAGGCCGTCGAGCGAAAGGACAGCTTCGCTCATCGGCTCTTCAGCCTCGGATTGAGCGCATCGTTGAGGCCCTGGCCGACCAGCGATACCGCAAGCACGGTGACGAGGATCGCAACGCCGGGGATCGCCGAGACGTACCACTGCACGCGGAGCACGTCGCGGCCGAGCCCGATCAGATTGCCCCAGGAGGCGACATTGGGATCGGACAGCCTCAGGAAGGCGAGCGCGCTTTCCAGCAGGATCGAGACCGCCATCACCACGCTGGCATAGACGATGACCGGCGGCAGCGCATTGGGCAGGATCTCGCCGAGGATCAGCTGGATGTCCTTCATGCCGAGCGTCTTGCCGGCCTGCACGAATTCACGGTTGCGCAGCGACAGGAACTCGGCGCGGGTCAGCCGCGCCGGCGCGGGCCACGACACCACGCCGACCGCGATGGTCACCGTGGTCAGGGTCGAGCCGAACACCGCGACCAGCACCAGCAGCAGCACGAAGTTCGGCAGGGTCTGGAACGCCTCGGTGATCCGCATCAGCACATTGTCGACCCAGCCGCCGTAGTAACCGGCAAAGGCGCCGACCAGGATGCCGATCAGGATCGCGATCACGGTGGCGACGCCGCCGATCAGGAGCGAGATCCGCGCGCCGTAGAAGATCTGGGCGGCGATGTCGCGGCCGGAATTATCGGTGCCGAGCACGAAGCGCGGGTTGGAGAACGGCCAGATCAGCGGACGTCCCGCCAGCGCCAGCGGATCGCGCGGATAGAGCAAGCCCGCGCTGACGGCCATCGCGATGACGAGCAGCAGCAGGATCAGGCCGATCACCGCGGCCGGGCTGCGGAAGTAGCGTTTCACCGCGTCCATCACGAGCCCTCCGCCGCGATGCGCGGGTCGAGCCGCGCGTAGAGCAGGTCGACCACGAAGTTCACGGCGATCACCAGCAGCGCGGACACGAAGACGATGCCGAGCAGGGTGTTGAGGTCGCGCTGCACCACCGATTCATAGGCGAGGCGGCCAAGGCCGGGCAGCGAGAACACGCTCTCCACCACCACCGAGCCGCCGAGCATGGTGCCGGCCTGCAACCCGATCAGCGTCACCATCGGCAGCAGGGCGTTGCGCAGCACGTGGCGGGTGATGATGCGGGTCTCGTCCAGCCCCTTGGCGCGCGCGGTGCGGACGAAATCGAGGTTCAGGACCTCCAGCATCGAGGCGCGCATGATGCGCAGATAGACCGCAAGGAAGATCAGCCCCAGCGTCAGCGTCGGCAGCACCAGATGCGCGGCGATGTCGAGCACGCGCCAGATCCCGGTCTGGACATTGCCGATGTCCTCGAAGCCGCCGGGCGGCAGCCATTGCAGATAGACCGAGAACACCACGATCGCCATCAGCCCGAACCAGAACGAGGGCGTGGCGTAGAAGATCAGGCCGAGGGTGGAGATCAGCGTATCCGGCCAGCGGTTGACGCCGCGCGATGCGATCACGCCGAACAGGAGGCCAAAGAAGAACGCGAACGACAGTGACGCGGTCATCAGCAGGATGGTCGGCGGCAACCGTTCCAAGATCACGGTCGCCACCGGCTTGCCGTAGATCGAGGAGAAGCCGAGATCGAGCCGCACCAGGTGCCACAGATAATTGCCGAGCTGTGCCGGAACCGAGAGGTCGAGCCCGTAGAACTTGCGCAGCGCCTCGGCAGTCGCGGCATCGCCGCCGCCCATCTGCGCCATCAGCGCATCGACGGTGTCGCCTGGCGCGAGCTGCAACAGCAGGAACACGCCGATCAGGATCAGGAACAAGGTCGGAATCGAGGCGGCGAGCCGCCGCCCCGCAAGGCTCAGGATACGCATACCTTTTACTCTGTCATTGCGAGCGAAGCGAAGCAATCCATCGCGCGGCGCGCGCGGAAGGATGGATTGCTTCGTCGCTTTCGCTCCTCGCAATGACGGTGTCGATGGATCCGCACTCTATTGAGATTGAAATTGCGACCACTCAGGCACTCAGCCACAGATCGTGCCAGCTCGCCGAGCCCCAGCGCGGCGTGTTGGAGTGGTTGCGCGCCTTGGCCGTGATCACGGTGACGAAAATCTGCTCGATCGGCATCCAGACCGGCAGCTCGGTGTTCACCTCCTTGACGAAATCGGCATACAGCGCCTTGCGCTTCACCGGATCGACCTCGGTGGCGGCATCGTCGATGGTCTTGTCGACGGTCTTGTCCTCCCAGCCCCATTGGTTGGTCCACGGCGCGCCCTTGGGCTGGCCGGAGCGGTACCACACCGTGGTCGAGACCGCAGGGTCGTTGCGGTACTGGTGCCAGCCGGTGGCGAGGTCGAAGGCGTGGTCGTCATAGACCTGCTTGAGGAAGCCGCCGCCGTCATTGCGCACGATGTCGACCTGGATGCCGACTTCGCCGAGCGACTGCTGGACGAAGGTCGACCACAGCGAGATGTCCTCGCCCCATGGCGCCGGCAAGAGCTTCAGCGCGAAGCGGCTGCCGCCACTGGCCTTGAAGCCGGCCTCGTCGAGCAGCGCGATCGCCTTGGCCTTGTCGTACGGATATTGCGGCGTGTTCGGGCCGGGATAGAAGTCGGTCGAGGTCGAGGGGATCGGGCCGGTGCCGAGCTTGGCGAAATCGCCCAAAAAGTTGTCGATGAAGAACGGCACGTTGATCGCGTGCGCGATGGCACGGCGGACCCGGATGTCGGACAGTTCCTTGCGGCGGAAGTTGAACTCGATGGTGTTGGTGCGGGCGTTGCCCTCGTTGCCCTTGGTCGAGACGATGAAGCGCTTGTCCTTGCCGAGCCGCGCCATGTCCGAGATCGTCAGCCCCGAGAACGGGCTGTAGTGCAGCTCGCCGGCCTCCATCTGGGCGGCGGCGGCGGCGCGATCGGTGATCACCTTCCAGACGATGCGGTCGAGATAGGGCGCGTTCGGCCGCCAATAATCCGGATTGCGGTCGGCGATGATGTATTGGCCGCGCTCATATTTGACGAATTTGAACGGACCGGTGCCGACCGGCGCCAGGTTGGTCGGGTTCTGCCTGATATCGCCGCTCTCATAGAGATGCTTGGCGGAGACGTAGCCGAGGTCGGGCAGGGCGCGCAGCAGCAGGTTCAGCGGCATCGGCCGCTCGTAGCGGAAGATCGCGGTCTGCGGATCGGGCGTATCGACCGAGGTCAGGAACAGTTGCAGCGTCGATCCGTAGTTGAGGATCTTCTTCCACATGTTCATCGCGGTGAAGGCGACGTCCTCCGAGGTGAACGGCTTGCCGTCATGCCAGGTGATCCCCTTGCGCAGCTTGAAGGTGACGGTCTTGCCGTCCGGCGTTGCTTCCCAGCTCTCGGCGAGCACGCCGACCGGCTGTCCCTGGGCGTCGAGGTCGACCAGGTTCTCCTGGATTTTGCCGCCGATGATGTAGACGCCGGTCGAAGCCTGGATGCTGGGGTTCAGCTGGCGCTGCTCGGCGCCGTAATGGACGTTGAATACGCCGCCCTTGCGCGGGGTCTCCTGCGCGAAGGCCCGCATCGGATTGATGACATTGGCCGCAATCGCGGCCGAGGTCAGCAGGGCCGTGCGGCGGTTGATCTCGAGGCGGCTCAAATCCATACGCGGGTCTCCAGAACTTACATAAAGGCTCGTATCGGGCGGCGGGCCGGTTGGTCGCGGTCGCCTTGCACCGATGTTACCTTGGAAT
>CALRXG020000037.1:0-22516 GCA_943372075.1 Bordetella parapertussis
GCAAAGATCGAGCAAAGGGGCCGATCAGGCCCCTTTGCTCTGCAAGCGTTATTGATTGCGGGCTTTATCTTTGGCCGCCCGATGCAGATGACGATAGGTGCCGTCGAATACGGTATCTGTCGATGACGTCCACTCGGTGCCTTCCGCCAGCTTCGAACGATTGGCAAATATCCGGCGTGATTGAAGCTCACGCTCGGCGGCCTCCTCCTCGTTCATCTCCTCGAGTTCAAAGGCTGCCTCTTCCGGGATAACAATAATTTGCACGAACGGCTCATTGGGCCGGAAAATGTGAGTTCGTCCTTCGGCGGGGGACTTAAACACCATGAAGAACAGCATCGGCCACCAGTTTCGCACCAGCGCGGGCACAGCCACCGGAACGGTATCGGTGCGATCCGTATAGAAACGCGGGTGCGGTTCGGTCCTGATGGCGAATCCTTGCTCGACCTTGAGGTCGAGGAGGAGTTGATAGGTATAGTACGTGTCGCCAAAATTTCGGAACGGCGGCCATTGCACGCCCGATTCGGGCGCAGGACCGAAGTCTCCATCCAGAACCAGCTTACCGTCCCTTGTGCTCACCCGAAGTTCGTTGTCGTAGGGATAAAACAATTCGATTCCATACTGAGCTCCCTCGGAAAACGGCACGCAATGCCAAACCTGTTCGCGTGAACCGTCAGCACGAGGCTGCCGTTCCCCCGCCCAGCCGGGCAGCTCCAGTTTGGTTCTGCGGGGCGCAAGGCCCGGATTGATCAGACGATATTTGACTTTTTTCATCGTGATCCTCTTCTCCGGCGTCTCTTCCAAGTTCACACCACCTCTATACCGAGCGGAGCTTCTTGACTTCACAGGCCCGCGGCTCCATTGATTTAGAATCATTCTAATCGAGACGCGTGGTCATTTTATGAAAAGTTTTGCCGATTTGACTGAGCGAGAAGTCCTCGCGGTTGCTATCTCCGGCGAGGAAGAAGATAGCCGCATTTACATGAGCTTCGCGGAAGATCTCATGGAGCGCTATCCGGACTCGGCCAAGATATTCGAGCAAATGGCGGAGGAGGAAAAAGGCCATCGCCACAAGCTGCTGGAGATCTACGAGCAGCGCTTTGGGCCCAACTTGCCTCCGATCCGGCGCGACAACGTCAAGGGATTTCTGCGCCGGCGGCCGATCTGGCTGACACGCAACCTCCCTCTCGATGTCATCCGGAAAGAGGCCGAGACGATGGAGTTCGAGGCCGAACGCTTCTATTCCAAGGCCGCCGAACAGACCCGAGACGTCGGAGTCCGCAAACTTCTCGGCGACCTCGCCGAGATGGAACGGGGACATGAGAGCGTCGCTGCGAAACTGACCGACAAGCTTCTCAGTCCAGACCTGCGCGCAGAAGAAGACAAGACGCGCAAGCGAATGTTCGTGCTGCAATATGTGCAGCCGGGTCTTGCAGGACTGATGGATGGCTCGGTCTCTACCCTTGCGCCGCTCTTCGCCGCGGCATTCGCGACCCATCAAAACTGGCAGACGTTTCTAGTCGGCCTCGCGGCGTCGATCGGCGCCGGCATCAGCATGGGCTTTGCGGAAGCGTTGTCCGACGACGGTTCGATGACGGGGCGCGGCTCGCCGTGGCTCCGAGGAGCCATCTGTGGGCTGATGACGACGCTGGGCGGCCTCGGCCACACCATGCCCTATCTTGTTCCCGATTCCTGGTCCAATGCGTTCTGGATCGCGACGACGATCGCCGGTGGCGTCGTCTTTCTAGAACTGTGGGCGATCGCCTACATTCGCACGCGGTACATGGACACGCCGTTCCTGCAGGCGGTGTTCCAGATTGTGCTCGGTGGGGCGATCGTGCTGGCGGTCGGCATCCTGATCGGAGCGGCATAGTCATGGGCCAGCGATTGCACTACGGAACAACGGCCAAGGTCTTTCATTGGCTCATTGTTGCGCTGTTGGTGGTGCAGTACCCGATCGGTTGGTTCATGCCGAACATTCACCGCGGCGCGCAGCCGGGCAGCGCCATGGTGTTTCACGTTTCCTTCGGGCTCACCATCCTCGCGTTGATCGTTCTCCGTTTTGGTTGGCGCATCTCACATCCGGTGGCGCCGGAAGGCTCGCTTCCTCCTTGGCAACGTCTGACATCGGAAGCCGTCCACTGGCTGCTTTATGCACTTGTATTGGCAACGACCATGACCGGCTGGCTGTTCGCATCGTTTCGCGGATGGAGCCTGTCGTATTTCTTTTTCGTTCCGCTGCCGATGCTGGCCTCCGAAAGCGCCTCCGGCGTTCGTGCGATCGACGGCTGGCATCAAATCATGGAATGGTCGCTGCTCGTTGTGATTGGCGTTCACGTTGCGGCGGCGCTGGTACATCTGATCATCTATCGCGATCGCGTGATGCAGCGAATGCTGCCGTGGTGATTCCGGAGACGCGTTCGCTATTCGTATCAACGGGCGACGCTAGGTTCGCGCTTGCAATAGAGCTTTATTCGGCGGCCCGGCTCGGAACGAACGCGCGGTCGGGTTTTGTCCGGCTTTCGACGGGTGCGAAGTAGGAATAAAGCGCCGGCAAAACGAGCAAGGTGAGCAGCGTCGCGCTCAACAGCCCGCCGATCACAACGGTCGCGAGCGGCTTCTGCACTTCTGCTCCGGTCCCCGTCGCAAGCGCCATCGGGACGAAGCCGAGCGAGGCGACTAGCGCCGTCATGATGACCGGACGAAACCGTGTCAGCGCGCCTTGGCTGATGGCGGCTCGAGTACCGATGCCATCGGCGACCAGCTTCCGAATCTGGCTCAGCATCACCAATCCGTTCAGCACGGCAACTCCGGAAAGCGCGATAAAGCCGACAGCGGCCGAGATCGAGAAAGGCATTCCGCGCAGCCATAGTGCGGCGATGCCTCCAGTTAGCGCGAGGGGCACAGCGCTGAAGACCAGAAGCGCGTCGCGTGCGGAGCCGAGCGCGCCGAACAGCAGCAGGAAGATCAGGAGAAAGCAGCCGGGCACCACGAACATCAGACGCTGCCGGGCGACGGAGAAATTCTCGAACTGCCCGCCCCAGGAGAGCCAAGTCCCTGGCGCCAATTTGACCTTCTCTCCAACGGCCGCCTGTGCCTCGGCGACCAATGATCCGATATCGCGTCCACGGACTTCCGCGGTCGCGACGACACGTCGCTTGCCGTTCTCGCGGCTGATCTGGTTGGCACCTTCCGTTTGCTCGAATGACGCCAAAGTGCGAAGAGGGACAGAAGCCACCGCGGCATTTGCGGTCAGCCGCGGCAATTGGACCGGCAGGTTTTCCAGCGCCGAGATATCGTTGCGCAGCGCGTCATTCAGCCTGACGATGATCTGGAAACGCCGGTCGCCCTCGAACACCAGTCCGGCGATCCGGCCGCCGATCGCTGCGTCGATCACGTCCTGGACCGCAAGCAGGCTGAGGCCTCGGCGCGCGATTTCGGCCTTATCGATCTTGATCTCGAGGAACGGAAGACCGGCAGTCTGCTCCACCTTCACGTTCTGGGCACCGTCGATGCGCCGCAGCACGCTGGCGATGCCGCTCGCGGTCCGCTGCATCTGCTCGAAATCGTCGCCGAAGACCTTGACCGCCAGATCCTCGCGTACCCCCGCGATCAGTTCATTGAACCGCATTTCGATGGGCTGGGAAAAGCCGAGTTTGTTCCCCGGCAGTTTCGAGGCTTCCGCTTCGATCTGCTTGATGAGATCGTCCTTGGTCATCGATGGATCAGGCCACTCGGCCTGCGGCTTGACGATAATGTAGGTGTCGGACGCGTTCGGCGGCATCGGGTCTGCGGCGAGGTCCGGGGTTCCGGTACGGGAGAACACAAACGCCACCTGCGGAAACTTGCTGACGACACTCTCGATCTGGAGTTGCATGGCTTGCGATTGGGTTATCGACGTACTCGGGATACGCTTGACCTCCATCACGATGTTCTTCTCATCCAGCGTCGGCGTGAACTCCTGCCCCAGCCGGGTGAACAGCAAACCCGCCGCGATGAACAGAACCGAAGCAATCCCGATAGCCGGCAGCGGCGACGCGATCACCCGCGTCAACAGCGGCGCATAGCCCGCCTTCAGCTTGCGGATGATGGCGTTTTCCTGCTCGTTGACAGGCTTGGTGACGGTCAGTGCAACCATGGCCGGGACGAACGTCAGCGAGACGACGAAGGCCGCAACGAGCGCGATGATGACCGTCAGCGCCATCGGCTCGAACGTCTTGCCCTCGACGCCCGTGAACGTCAGCAGCGGCACGTAGACGAGAATGATGATAAGCTGGCCGTAGACTGTAGGCCGGATCATTTCGATGGCGGATTCCTTGACGGTCTGCAGCCGTTCGTCCAACGCCAGCACTCGCCCGAACTCGCGCTGGCGTTCGGCGAGGTGGCGCAGACTGTTTTCCGCGATGATCACGGCGCCGTCCACGATCAGTCCGAAATCCAGCGCGCCCAGGCTCATGAGATTGGCGCTGATCTTGCCCTGCAGCATGCCGGTTGCGGTCAGCATCATGGTGACCGGGATGACGCACGCGGTCACTACCGCGGCCCGCAGGTTGCCTAGCAGGAGGAAGAGTACGACGATGACGAGCAGAGCGCCTTCGGCCAGGTTGGTGGCGACAGTCTTGATCGTGGCATCGACCAATTGCGTCCGGTTGAGCACGGTGTGGGCATAGATGCCGGGCGGAAGCGCCCGGCTGATCTCCTTGATCTTCGCATCCGCCGCAGCCGCGACCGTGCGGCTGTTGCCTCCGATCAGCATGAGCGCCGTTCCAAGGACGACTTCGCGGCCGTTGACGCTGGCGCTGCCGGTCCGCAACTCCTTGCCGATCACGACGTCGGCGACATCCTTGACGCGCACCGGCACGCCGGCCCGCGTGGCCACGACGATTTGCAAGATGTCTTCTATGTTTTCGACGCGGCCACTGGCGCGGACCACGTAACCTTCACCATTTTGTTCGATGTAGTTGGCGCCGCGGCTGACATTATTGGCCTCGATGGCCTCGATGACCTGATTGAGAGATAGTCCAAAGCTGATCAGCCGTGCTGGGTCGGGTTGCACCTGGAACTGCTTGACGAAACCACCGATAGCATCGGCGCCAGCCACCCCGGGGACCGTCTTCATCTGCGGACGGATGATCCAGTCCTGCACGGTGCGCAGATACACCGTCCGCTGAAAATCATCGGTCAGGCGCTCACCTTCGGGCGTCAGGTATGTCCCGTCCGACTGCCAGCCGGGCTGCCCATCGCGCACCGGCGCAATAGCGCCTGGCTTGGCGTATTCGACCGCCCACCAGTAGATCTCGCCAAGTCCCGTCGAAATCGGCCCCAGCTTGATGTCCACGCTGGGCGGCAGATTGGCCTTGGCCTCGTTGATGCGCTCCGAGACCTGCTGGCGCGCAAAGTAGATATTGGTGCGATCGGTGAACACGGCCGTGATCTGGGCAAAACCGTTTCGCGAAAAGGACCGCGTCGATTCCAAGCCGGGCGTGCCAGCCAGCACCGTTTCCAGCGCCACGGTGACCTGCTTCTCGATTTCGACCGGCGTCAGCGCCGGAGCCACGGCATTGACCTGGACCTGGACATTGGTGACGTCCGGAACCGCATCGATCGGAAGCTTGGTCAGCGACCAGAAGCCCGACACGACTGCCGCCAGCGTGATCAGCAAGACGAGCCATCGGCGCCGGACCGAAAAATCGATGATGCGTTCGATCATCGCTCAGTCCTCGTCCCGAGGCTTCGACAACTCGGCCTTGAGCGGAAACGTGTTCGTCGCTGCGATGGCCTCGCCGGGCGTCAGGCCGGACACGATCTCGACGGTCTGATCCTCCCTCTCGCCCAGCACGACGTCGCGCTTCTCGAAACCGTCTTTGGTCCGGACGAATACGATCGGTTGGCCGTCCAGCTTCTGAATTGCGGTCGCCGGCACGACGAGGGGCACGGTCCGCTCGTTGAGGGCGATCGCCGCCGTGACGAACGAGCCCGGACGCCACATCCGGTCAGGATTCTGCATTTCGGCGACGACGCGCGCCGTGCGCGTATCCTTGTCGACCAGCGGACTCACGAAGACAATCTTGCCAGTGGCCGTCTCGGTGAGGCCTCGCGCGGAAATTTTGACCTGCTGGCCTTCCTTGATCAGAGGAAGGTCGGAAGAGGCAACAGACAATTCCACCCAGACACGGCTAAGGTCGACCACGACGAACAGTTCGGTCTCCAGACTGTCGCGGCCGACCGCCGTTCCCAACTCGACCTTGCGTTCGGCCACCCGCCCGGAGATCGGTGAGCGTACATCCTGGCGTCGAAGCGAAGCCTCCGGGGCTTTGGGCACCGCAGTGATTTCCTTTTCGCCTAGGCCCAGCGCGAGCAACTTCTGCCGCGCGATCTTCAAGCGCATTTCGGTCTGCGCCGCGGCGTTGCGCGACCGCAGGTATTGCTGCTCGGTGCCTACACGGCTGTCCCAGAGCGTCTTGTCGCGGGTGGACAAATCCTGTTGCAGATCGTTTGTAAGTCCGGCTGCCAGATATTCGCTCTTGGCATCCGCGACCTCGCGGCTTTCGAGGACGGCGATCACTTCATCCCTTGCGACATCTTCACCGATATTCTTACGCAGCTCCGCGACCGTCCCCGATAGCTTGACCGAGACATGTGCGATCCGGTCCGCGTCGGGAACAACCGAACCCGGAACAACGAGACGCTTGGCGATTGCTGCCGGTCCTACGTCGACCAGATCGATCTGCGCGAGCTTGATCTGCTCATCACTCATAGACAGAAGGCTGGAGATCAGCTCCGGTGCCGACGGCTTGGGCAATATTGCCGTCTTGGCCGGCGGTCCCATCCCGATTGCCCGTTGAAGGGTCGTCGACAGCCCCAGCGCGAAAATCGCGGCTCCTGCCGCGAACGCAAGCACAACGATTGTCGAGCGACTCATCATGATACTCTTCCGACGTGGAGCCAGCGCGCCACCGTCACAGATATTTGGAAATCGCCTTGAATTCATCGACGACGGTTCTTGTCGATTTGCTGGGTCCGCTCACGGCGCGATCGAGGCAATGGTCGACGTGGTCGTGGATCAATGTGCGCTTCGCCTCGCCGATGGCCTTCTCGACGGCATGAAGCTGCTGAGCCAGATCCAGGCACGACCGGCCTTCGTCGAACATGTCGATGACACGACGGAGGTGACCCTCGGCGCGCCGGAGCCGCCTGACGATATTGGGATGAGTTTCGTGAACGTGAACTTTTGCCATCCGCGGAACCTATCCTCCCTGGGGGGATATGCCAACCCGAAAGTTACAAGCTTGAAAAGGATAGGGGGGTAGGCTATATTGTCGCATGAGCCACACCGTCCGCGAGAAAAAGAAGCTGCTTGCGCGCGTTCGCCGCATCCGCGGTCAGTTTGAAGCCATCGAGCGTGCCTTAAGCGAAGAAGCCGGGTGCGAGCGCATCATGCACATGATTGCCGGCATCCGTGGAAGTGTCGCAGGTCTGATGGCCGAGGTCGTGGAGGATCACATCCGCACCCATCTGGTTGACCCCCAGAAGAATCCTGGCGCGCTCAATGCGGATGCGGCGGATCAACTGATCGAAGTCGTTCACACCTACCTGAAGTAAGGACACCCCATGACCGCCGACCGAACGTTCGATCCTCTTGCCGCGCATGATCACGTTTTTCTGGGCGAAGATCACGACAAGGCCGCGCGCCGGACCTGGGGGGTCATCGTGCTGTGTGGCGCGATGATGATAGCGGAGATCGTCGGCGGTGCACTGTTCGGATCGTTGGCCCTGATCGCAGACGGTCTGCATATGTCGACGCACGCCGGCGCGCTTCTGTTGGCGGCTTTGGCCTATACGTATGCGCGCCGACATGCCCACGACCGGAATTTCACCTTCGGCACCGGAAAGTTCGGGGATTTGGCCGGATACAGTAGCGCAATCATATTGGCGATGGTCGCGTTGCTGATCGGTTATGAGGCGGTATCGCGTTTTCTGTCCCCCGTCGCCATCAGTTTCAATGAGGCCATTCCGATTGCCGTGCTCGGTCTCGCGGTCAATCTGGTGAGTGCGTGGTTGCTGTCCGGCGGTCATCATGGGCACCATGGGCACAGTCATGGCCATGGTCATTCACACGGCCCCGCACATCCTCACGATCATGGTGAGGATGTTCGCCGGATCGACCTGGGAGCCGGCGTCATCGAGCTTGAGATTTTTGAAAATGGTGTGCCGCCTCGCTTCCGATTGCGGCTTCCGGATGGTTTGCAGTTGCATGCTTCGCACGCCGCCATTGAAACCATAAGACCTGCGGGCGGCAGACAGACATTCACATTCGCGGATCGCGGAGGATATCTGGAATCGCTCGACGAGATTCCGGAACCGCATGAGTTCGTGGCCAAGGTCCGCGTGAGACAGGGCGATCGGTTCGAGGAATTTGAAGAAAGATTCGAAGAGCACGATCACGATGCGCCAGCGGGCGCTCATCATCGTGACAACAACATGCGTGCCGCGGTCGTTCACGTGGCGGCCGACGCCGCCGTTTCGGTGCTGGTGATTGTCGGACTTCTCCTCGCGCGCACCTTCGGATGGCTCTGGATGGATCCGCTCGCCGGCCTTATCGGCGCCGTCGTCATCGCAAACTGGTCGTTCGGACTTTTACGCGATACCGGCGGCATATTGCTGGACCGCAATCCGGACCCGCGGATGGCGGAAAAGGTCAGACAGACGATCGAGCGCGACGGAGATCGGGTGACCGACCTGCACCTTTGGCGGCTGGGACCCGGACACCTTGGAGCAATCGTCGCCATCGCCACCGAGAAACGCCGCGAAGCCGAATATTATCGCCGCATGCTTGGCAAGTTCGGCGATTTGTCCCACGTTACAATCGAGGTCAGTGATCAGGCGACGCGGCTAGTGCGACGGGATCAATAAAAACTGCACTGGCACGGCCCCATGAGGATGGGCCTAACCTGCTTCAGTAATAACCGTGTCCGGGGCAGGACGAAGACCTATACCAGCGTCGATGGCAGGTTCGGACCCTTTCAGCACCGCGAGACGCTAAATGGCAGAACACTTGGCCCAGCAATGGTCAAAGTCCTTGCCTTTTCGATGCAACCAACAAAAAAGCTCCGCCGTGTGGGGCGGGGGAAAGTAGGCGCAGCATTATTGCTGCGCTGACAGTCTAGCCAAAGGCGTCACGGCATCAAACTTAAACTTTGACGGCTTGTTCGAAGCGAGTCTCGGTATTCAAGGTAGCATATGACAGACAATTTAAGGAGATCGATGAGTTTGTTTGCATCTTTGGCGAGCGCGACTGCAATTGCTTACGTCGCAGACTACGCGGCGCATTTTGAGTGGCACTTCTCTCGGGTTGTGGTCAGGAGGGACGCTCTCGTCGCAGCCGTTCTTCTCGGGGTTGTGGTCGGCGCCAAATTGATATTTCAAAGGCGGCGTAAGAGCGGTCCGTTGGCCTCGCGGCTTTCGCGAGCCTCCAATTCTTCTCATTCAAACAATTTCCCTAAGCCCCAACAGCAGAGGCATATCAATGAGGCCGCGTGCGAAGCATTACGCACATGGTCGACCGCATCTGAGGAGGGCGTGCACTTGGCTGCTCAAGCAAGGTCCTGACTACATCGACACTTCCCAACTATTGTACCGGGCAGGATAGACTCTGGGAAACGCCCGTTCAGGTCGGCGAGTGTAATATTGTTGCGGATCGACACGGACTAACTTCAGGTGATAGGCTCGTTGGGATCAAGGAGAGTGAGTTCCATTTGACGTTCGCGTCTGACCCGTCTGGAAAACGTCGCTTGCGCAGCCCGCGCGGCATTGCGGCTGTGTTCCTGATGGTTGCCTATTTGTTGGCCGGGACGCTGCATAGCCTCTACGATATCGACGTAACGAACCCCGCCGGCAGTTCGATCGTTGCAACGCAGATGAACAAGGACGTCGACCTTTCCGGCAAGGGCTTGGCGGTCGAACACCATTGCCATGGGTGTTTTTCTGTGTCCGTCCCGATCCCTGTCATTTTAGCGACGCCGCTTGAACCAACATCCAAGTTGATTCTGGCGCGATTGACGCATGATTCCGGTCTGGCACCGGGACTCGATCCGCCCCCACCACGGCATCTGACCTGAAAATCGTCGCCGGGGCGCTCTGCGCCCTGAATTGTCGTTTTCGAGGTCATTTTTATGTTTTCCAAATGTGCTCCGGCGCGCCTCTTGTGCGTGTCGCTGATCCTATTCGGGCTGCCCTCGAGCATTGCCTGGGCCGCGTCGCGGCCAATGACGCTTCAGCATGCGTTACAGCGAGCGCTTGCAGCCAATCCGCGTCTCACCGCCTCCGAGCGGGATGTCGGCATTGCAACCGGCCAGCGAATCCAGGCCGGGGCGCTTTTCAATCCCGACCTGTCTTACGAACAGGACAATTCGCTCGGCTCGGGGCCCTACCGCGGCACGTGGTCGGCCGAGACGACCGTGCAGATCAGCCAACTGTTCGAGCTGTTCGGCAAACGCGACGCGCGCATCGCGGCGGGAGCGGCCGGGCTCAACGTCGCCGTCATCCAGCGCAAGGCTGTTCGACTGGAGGTCCTGTCGGAAACGGCGGTGGCCTTCCTGACGGTGCTCGGCGCGCAACGGCGCGTCCAGATTTTGAACGATCAGGTGGCCGCCATCGATCGCCTGACCCCCTTGCTGCAACGGCGCGTCGAGGCTGGCGCGTCGTCGCCGGCTGAAACGGGACGGGCTCAGGTCGCCTCGGACCTTGTCAAGGCCGACCGTGAACGCGTCAAAGCCTCGCTGTCGAGTGCGCGGCGCGACCTTGCAGTACTCATGGGCGACACCTCTCCGCGATTTTCGACCGTAACCGGGCGCTTTGAAGCGGTCGGCCGCCCGCCATCCTTTAAATCCGTCATCGCCGCCATCGATGCAAATCCGCAATTGGTGCGATGGACGGCAGTCTACGCGCAGCGGAATGCCGAGTTGTTGGTGGCGCGACTCAAGCCTTATCCCGACGTGCGAGTGAGCGCGGGCTGGCGGCACTTCAATGAAACCGGCGACAATGCCGTGCGGCTGGGAATCTCTATTCCGATCCCGGTGTTCGACCAGAACCAGGGCAACATCCTCTCCGCACAGGAAAGCTTGGCAAAAGCGGCCGCCGAAAGAGCGGCGAACAAGGCCACGCTCGTTGTGCTGGCGGGGCGGGCCTATGACTCTCTGGAAGGATCGCTGCGCGAGCTAGCGATCCTCAGGAAGTCCGCAATCCCGAAGGCGGAGGCGGCGGCGGAGGCAATCGTCGATGGCTACGGCCAGGGACGGTTCACATTGCTCGAAGTCCTCGATGCGCAAGCCACGCTCGCCCAGGCTCGGCTGCGCGAGCAGGAAGCGTTGCAGAATTTCCATATTGCCGTGGCGACGATCGAAGGTCTTGTCGGCAACCCGTTTTCGCTCACACATCAGAGTTCAAGATGATCAAGGCAATTGTTCGCTACTCCGTGTTCATTCTGGTCGCCGTCGCGCTGGGCTACGGCGGCTATCGCATGCTGATGCCAGCAAGCTCGAAAGTCACACCCACCGAAAAAACGGACAAGGACGAGCACTCAGAGAGCATTATCCTGAGCGACGCCAAGGTCGAGGCTTCGGAGATCGAACTCGTGAAAGCCTCATCCGGCGTGCTGCGCGAAAGCCTTTTCCTCAACGGCATTGTCCAACCGAACCAGGAATCGCTGGTCCAGGTTACACCCCGCTTCCCGGGGATCGTCCGCGACGTGCGCAAGCGGATCGGCAACGCCGTCCAGAAGGGTGACGTCCTTGCAGTCATCGAGAGCAACCAAAGCCTAACCCAGTACGAATTAAAGGCCTCGTTGGCCGGAACGGTGATCGATCGCCAGATCACGTTGGGCGAGTACGCTTCCGAGCAGAAGCCCGCTTTCGTGGTCGCGGATTTGTCGACCGTATGGGTCGATTTCTCGGTCTATCGGCGCGATCTCAAGCGGGTCAGTGTCGGTGACCAAGTGTTCATCGATCCAGCGGACGGCGGCGCGCCAATCGATGCGAAAATTTCCTATCTCTCCCCGGTTGGCAGCAGTGACACCCAGAGTGCGATCGCTAGGGCAATGGTACCGAACGCCGGACAACGGCTTCGCCCGGGACTCTTCGTCACCGGTCGTTTGATGCTCACCGCGAAAAAGGTCGGCGTCGCGGTGAAATCATCGGCGCTGCAGACCGTGGAAAACCGCACGATCGTCTTCGTTCGCAACGGCGAAAAGTTCGAGGCACGAAACGTTGTAATCGGTGAACGCGATCCGCAGCTCGTCGAGATCACCGACGGCGTTCTGGACGGCGACGTCTATGCGGCCAAGAACAGCTTCATCGTAAAGGCTGAGATGACGAAAGGAGCGGGCGGTGATGAACACTGAGAACGACATGATTTTGATCACCGCGTTGATCAGACCTCACATGGAGGGCCATGTGGTCCGCGCCCTTCATGATCTCACGAATTTTCCAGGTTTTACCTTCGACGAGGTGCGCGGCCAGGGCCGCGGCCGGGGACAGGGCGGGTCGTATGTCGCGAGCGATGAGGACATCACCTACCACCAGTTTCTGGAACTGAGGCTTGTCTGCCGGTCGGACCAAGCGGCGCCGATCTGCGAACGCATTGCAGCGGCCGCTTGGACCGGTCGGAAAGGCGATGGCGTGATCTACACAACGTCCGTGCATTCGTTCGGACGCATCCGGGAGATCGGCGAGCATCAGGAGCAGCGTCATGATTGATGGAATTCTGTCGTTCGCCATCCGGCAGCGATGGCTGGTCATGATCGGCATTCTCATCATGGCGGCCCTCGGCGCCTGGAATTTCACCCGGCTGCCGATCGACGCGGTGCCCGACATCACCAACGTCCAGGTCCAGATCAACAGCAGCGCGCCTGGCTATTCGCCGCTGGAGGTCGAGCAGCGGATCACGTTTCCGATCGAGACCGCCATGGGCGGGCTGCCGCATCTCGACAGCACGCGCTCACAGTCACGTTACGGCTTGAGCCAGGTCACGATCATCTTCAAGGATGGGACCGACATCTATTTCGCCAGGCAGTTGGTCAACGAGCGCATCCAGCAGGTCAAGGACCAACTGCCCGCCGGCGTCGAGACCGCGATGGGACCGATCTCGACAGGACTCGGCGAAATCTATTTGTTCACGGTCGAAGCGAAGCCCGGCGCCCGTAAAGAGGGCGGCGGCGATTATACGCCGAGCGATCTGCGGACGATCCAGGACTGGATCATCAAACCACAGTTGCGCAACGTCCCGGGCGTCATCGAGGTCAACACCATCGGAGGCTTCGAGAAGCAATTTCATGTGCTGCCGGACCCGGCGCAACTGATGGCCTACAAGCTCAGCTTCCGCGACGTGATGACGGCGCTGGCGTCGAACAACGCCAATGTGGGTGCAGGCTATATCGAGCGGAATGGCGAGCAATATCTGGTTCGGACGCCGGGCCAGGTGGCGAACGTCGAGGAAATCAAGGAAATTGTGATTGGCTCTCACAATGGCGTTCCGGTTCGAATCGGAGACGTCGCCGAGGTGAGGGAAGGCAAGGATCTGCGGACCGGCGCGGCCACCGTGAACGGCAAGGAAACCGTTCTCGGAACCGCAATGCTGCTGATCGGCGAGAACAGTCGCGCTGTCGCGCAGCGGGTTGCCGCCAAACTCAAGGAGATCGGCCGATCGTTGCCGGATGGCGTGATCGCGCGCGCGGTATATGACCGAACGCACCTTGTCGAGGCGACGGTTGCGACCGTGGAAAAAAACCTGGTCGAAGGTGCGCTGCTCGTTATCGTGATTCTCTTCATGATCTTGGGAAATTTCAAAGCGGCGATCGCGACCGCATGCGTGATTCCTCTAGCCATGCTGTTCACGATCACCGGCATGGTGGAGAACAAGGTCAGCGCCAACCTGATGAGCCTCGGCGCCATTGACTTCGGCATCATCATCGACGGCGCAGTCATCATCGTCGAGAACTGCCTGCGGCTATTGGCGGAAGAACAGCATCGGCAGGGCCGATTGCTCAATCGTCAGGAACGGTTCGAGACCATTCTCGCCGGGTCGAGGGAGGTGATCGGTCCCAGTTTGTTCGGAACCTTGATCATCGGCGTGGTCTACCTGCCCATCCTCACGCTGACTGGCGTCGAAGGCAAGATGTTCACGCCGATGGCCTTGACGGTCCTGATGGCGCTCACCGGCGCCAGCATCCTGTCGCTCACCTTCGTGCCGGCGGCGGTTGCCCTCTTGGTGACCGGAAAGGTCTCCGAACACGAAAACTTCTTCATGCGCGGCGCGCGAAAGCTCTACACGCCGTTGCTGTCCGCCTCGATTCGCAACCGTTTCGGTGTCGCCGCCGTCGCCGCGTTGCTGGTCATCGTCTGCGGCATCGCCGCGACGCGCATGGGCGGTGAATTCATTCCCAGCCTCGACGAGGGGGATGTCGCGCTGCAGGCGATCCGGATCCCGGGAACGAGCCTGACCCAGTCGCTGGAAATGCAGGCGATGCTCGAAAAGCGGCTGCTGAAGATTCCCGAGGTCAAGGAGGCCTTCGCACGGACCGGCACCGCAGAAGTCGCAACCGATCTGATGCCACCGTCGACTTCGGATGGTTACGTAATGTTGAAGCCGCGCAAGGAATGGCCTGATCCGGAGAAGAGCAAGGCCGCGGTGGTTCGTGAAATCCAGGAAGCCGCCAAAGACGTTCCGGGCAGCGTGTACGAGATATCGCAGCCGATCGAAATGCGCTTCAACGAATTAATCTCCGGGGTCCGCAGCGACGTCGGTGTCAAGATTTTTGGCGACGATCTCGACACGCTGGTCCAATCGGCAGCAAAGGTGCAAGCCGTGTTGCAGAATGTTCAAGGCGCGGCCGACGTCAAGACCGAACAAGCCTCCGGCTTGCCGGTGTTGACGGTGAAGCTCAATAGACAGGCCTTGTCACGATACGGAATCAATGTGTCGGACGTCCAGAATTTGATCGAAATCGCCGTTGGGGGAAAACCCTCCGGCCTTGTCTTTGAGGGAGACCGGCGCTTCAAGATCGTGGTTAGGCTTCCGGAGTATCTGCGATCTGACATTCAGGCGGTCCGGGCGCTGCCGGTGCCATTGCCTCCTCTGGAGAACGACGCCAAGGCAAAGCCAGCGGTTTGGAACAATTCGCCGCTTGCTCAAATCCGGTACGTGCCGCTTTCCGAACTTGCCGAAATCGACGTTGCGTTGGGTCCCAATCAGATCAGCCGCGAAAACGGCAAGCGGCGCATCGTGGTTACCGCCAACGTGCGCGGCCGTGATCTCGGGTCATTCGTTGCCGACGCACAGAAACAGGTCGAGGAGAAAGTGAAATTGCCGGCGGGCTACTGGATCGGATGGGGCGGCCAATTCGAACAGCTTGTTTCCGCCACGCAACGATTGACGATCGTCGTGCCGATCGCGCTTTTGCTGATCCTTTTGCTCCTTTTTATGAGCCTGGGATCAATGGCCGATGCGTTGCTGGTGTTCAGTGGGGTGCCGCTCGCACTGACGGGCGGCATCGTGGCACTCTTGCTGCGCGGCATCCCATTGTCGATCAGCGCGGGGATCGGCTTCATCGCGTTGTCCGGCGTAGCGGTGCTCAATGGTCTGGTCATCATCACCTTCATTGAGCGCCTGAGGCGAGAAGGACATGCCCTTGTCGATGCGGTCCGCGAAGGTGCGCTGACCCGGCTGCGACCCGTGTTGATGACGGCGCTGGTCGCCTCGCTCGGCTTCGTGCCGATGGCGGTTGCCACCGGTGCGGGCGCCGAGGTGCAGCGACCACTGGCGACCGTGGTGATCGGCGGAATCATCTCCTCGACGATCTTGACGTTGCTGGTGTTGCCCGCGCTCTACGTCCTGTTCAGACGGGAAGATCCGGAGAATGGCGGCTCGAACTCGCCCGCTGTGGAGGGAGTAAACCCATGAGGTGTCTCGCCGCGGGGATCATCGTCCCTGTTCTGAATGGGGATTAACGATGACCAACAACGGAGCTCCAGGCAGAAGTGACGGCCAGGACGGAGCGAACGCTCGCGTGAGTCATACGGGCGGTTGGTGCAGGCGATGGCTTCTGGTCCTGGCGCTATCGTCCGGTCCATTGCTTGCGACCGCCGGATGGCAGGTGCTGCAGGCGGAATCGCAGAAGGCCAAGATTGTCGGTCTGGGCGCTACGACGTGCCAACGCTTCAGTGATGACGTCAAAGCGAATCCGGTGCTCCGGAGAGATTACCTCGCTTGGGCACAAGGCTTCATGAGCGGAATCATCCTCAGCAGGCCACCAGGCGTGGACGAGGGGCTCGATCTCGCCCCGGTAACGTTCGATCTTGTCGGCCAATTGCATTTCCTTGAGGACCATTGCGCTCAGAATGCGGCGCTGGATTTTTCCGATGCTGTCGAGGCGCTCTACAAGCGCTTGCGCAAGGAGGGTAGGACATGAGTTCGAACGAGGACGTTCGCAGCAAGTTCCTTAGGGGACGATCGTGAGCGACATTGCGCAGCCCACGAAAATCCGGCTCCGTGTCGAGGGTATGGACTGCGCCTCCTGCGCCACGAAGATCGAGAACGCCCTGCAACGGCTGCCCGGCGTCCAGGACGTGGTCGTCTCGGTCCCCGCAGGTACCGTGATCGTCAGCCATGACGGCAGCGAAGCCGACGATGGCATATGTCAGCGCGTTTCGGATCTGGGTTATCGCGTCGCGCAAGTCGACGCGGCGGGAAGCAGCAATCATCGCCAGCAGCAAGCCAATGACGAAGCGTCCTCCCCCGAGGACGGTCACTCCCACCTTCATGAGCACACCTCCAGCGGCGGGGCGTGGTGGCGGACCCGCAAGGGCATCCTGACGATCGCTTCCGGAATGGCATTGGCAGTGGCCTACGTGCTTGGTAAGGCCGTACCGACGACGGAGCATTGGGCATTCCTGCTCGCCATGCTGGTTGGTCTGGTTCCAATTGCGCGTCGCGCGGTCTCCGCCGCGCGTGTCGGCACGCCGTTCTCGATCGAGATGCTGATGTCGGTTGCCGCGATCGGTGCGGTCGTGATCGGTGCAACCGAAGAGGCCGCCACGGTGGTCTTCTTGTTCCTGATCGGCGAACTGCTCGAAGGCGTCGCCGCCAGCCGTGCCCGGGCCAGCATTCAGGATCTTACCAGACTTGTTCCGAAGACCGCCCGGGTCGAGGAGGATGGGCAGGTACGCGAAGTACAGGCAGAAACTCTTGCCGTCGGGGCGCTGATTCAAGTCCGGCCCGGCGATCGAATCCCCGCCGATGGCATGATCGTTTCCGGACAGAGCGCGATCGACGAAGCGCCCGTGACGGGCGAGAGCACGCCGGTCCGGAAGGGGCCTGATGACACTCTGTTCGCCGGCACCGTCAACGGCGATGGGCTGCTGCGGGTGCGGGTGACCGCCGCTGCGGCGGACAATACCATCGCGCGGGTCGTGCGCCTTGTCGAGGAAGCCCAAGAATCCAAGGCGCCTACCGAACGGTTCATCGACCGATTCTCGCGGTTCTACACGCCGGGTGTGGTCGCAGTGGCAATACTGGTAGCTGTCGTGCCGCCGCTGCTGTTCGGTGGCGTTTGGAGCAACTGGATCTACAAGGGTCTGGCGATCTTGCTGATCGGCTGTCCCTGCGCCCTGGTCATTTCGACGCCTGCGGCGATCGCCGCCAGCCTCTCCGCAGGCGCGCGCCGGGGCCTGTTACTGAAGGGTGGTGCCGTTCTCGAACAAGTCGGCAAGGTGACGATGGCTTGTTTCGACAAGACCGGCACGTTGACGGCGGGCAAACCCCAAGTCACGGACGTCATCGGGCTCGCGCGCAGCGAGAACGACGTACTCGGTTTTGCCGCCGCGCTCGAGGCCGGATCGAGCCACCCACTAGCTACCGCAATTCTGGCCGAGGCGCACAAGCGCGACATTCCAATTCCGGCGACTTCGGAATCCGAGGCGGTCGGCGGAAAGGGGATTCGCGCAAGGGTCGACGGACTCCACGTCTTTCTTGGATCGCCGTCGGCCGCAGCCGAAATCGTTTCTCTGAAACCCGACGATGAACTTCGCTTCGCAGGACTCACCGACGAAGGCAAGACGGTTTCGGTTCTGGTGATCGGTCAGCTTTTGGCCGGCGCTATAGCGATGCGCGATGAACCGCGTCCGGATGCCGTGAAAGGCCTGAAACTGCTTAACGAGGCGGGCATCAAAACGGTCATGCTGACTGGCGATAACCAGCGGACAGCGGCCGCGGTCGGCAAGCAACTCGGGATCGAGGTTCAGGCCGGGCTTTTGCCGCAGGACAAGCAGCGTATCGTCGCCCAATTCAGGAACGCGGGATGGACGGTGGCCAAGATCGGCGATGGCATCAACGACGCTCCGGCGCTGGCGGCCGCGGACGTCGGCATCGCCATGGGAGGCGGGACCGACGTCGCGCTGGAGACCGCCGACGCGGCGGTGCTTCACGGTCGGGTCTCCGATGTCGCGGCGATGGTCGATCTGTCGAAACGGACCATGGTCAATATCCGCCAAAACATCGCAGTCGCGCTCGGTCTGAAGGCGGTCTTCCTGGTCACCACGATAGTCGGCCTGACAGGGTTGTGGCCGGCCATCCTTGCCGACACTGGCGCGACGGTGCTGGTCACGCTCAACGCGCTGCGGCTGCTGGCGCCGCCCGGCGCCGACCAGGCGGATGAAAAGTAACCCCCCAAAACATTGGACTTCAAACCAAGGAGAATTCCATGGGCTTCGACCAGTATCACGAACCGCCGGACGAACTGTCGCAGGACATCCGGACTTTTGCGCGGATGATCACCTCGCTGATCGAGGAGGCGGAAGCGATCAGTTGGTACGAACAGCGGATGTCCGTCGAAAAGGACAAGGTGGCCAAGGCAATCATGGCGAATGCGCAGAAGGAGGAATTCAAGCACTTCGGCATGAACCTGGAATTCCTGTTACGCAAGAAGAAGGCATGGCGAACCGAGCTTGAGGGGATCCTCTTCAGGGACGGCGACATCGTCGCACTTGCGGAGAAAGCGGAGAAGAAGGCCGATTGAAGGGAGGGAGGGCGTCGCGGAGGAGCGCCGACGGAAGAGGCGGAGTAGGGTGGTCAAGGCGGGCACGATCTCGTTCGGCGGGGCGACGATACCCTGCGTCGTGCGCAATCTCAGCACGGTTGGCGCGCTGCTCATTGTCGAAAGTCCGCTCGGCATTCCGAGACGCTTCACGCTACTGGTCCGCCTCGGACTCGTTTGCGAAGGAGTGTCGCGTGATCTGGATCACGGTGTCTCTTTCTGAGCAGCCGAACGACGGCGGTGTGAGGCATCGCGCGTCGGAACCTGAATGACCGCGACCGCGACCGACCGCTTTCGGCGCGGCTGAGCGCAAGGAGGACACAGATGCACAGGATCCGTAAGAAATGGGTGCGATCGGCGACAACAGGGCTGATTTTCCTGCTTGCCGCACTAATCGATATTCATGCTGTGGCTGCAGCGCGCGGCAGCTCCGCGTCGGAAAACCCCTTGGCTGCCGAACACATCGATGCCCTGCCGCCCGATCTCCACCGTGTGGTCGTCAACCGTGCGCGCGCCTGCGGCAATAAGGCGGCGGCCGCGCACTATTTCTCGGTTTCAATCGAAGCCGAAGGCTTCCGCTTCGTCTCGTTGCATTTCGAGGACTTCGCGTGCGCGAACCGCGCCGCCGTCTGCATCGCCGATCGCTGTCTCCACGAGGTGTACCTGGAATCGCACGGGCGGCACCGCCTCGTCTTCACCACGCACGCCCGTGATCTGAAACTCACCAACGATGGCGCTGCTGGAATCGAGGTGACTGATGGCACATCGATACGAGTTTTTCGCTGGAATGGATGGCGGTTTGTGTCCGTCCGTACGATCAAGAATGGTTGGTAACGCGTGACATCGTCGATCATTGGACATCTCCATTTTGGAGGTGCGGACCTTAGCTTCCGCAAGAAGTTCCGCCTGTTCTTCACGGTCGCGGCGGTCGTGCTGCTGCTCGGCGGCATCAAGGCCGCCGTGCACTTTTTCGGCTTCGAGTTTCTCGAACTCAACAGGTTGCTGACGAGCGGCATCGGCGGCGCCATCTTCATCATCGGATTTCTGTTGTCGAGCATTCTTGCCGACTACAAGGAAGCGGAACGCATCCCGGCGGACATCCGCACGTCCATTGAAGCCATCGACGGCGATCTGGAATCGTTTGCCGTTATCAACAAGGACTTCGATTTGATTGCGAGCCGCCGCGTCCTGATCGACACGATCGATAAACTGCGGACCGGTCTTGGCCACGCCAGCGATCACAAGGATATTCCACCGGTTCTTGAGGAGATCGGCAAGTTGACGCCGATTTTCGGACACCTGGAGGGAATGGGGATGGCGGCCAACTTCGTCGTCCGCCTCCGCTCAACGCAGGATGTGATCCGCAGAGCCGTGCTCCGAATCTACCAGATTCAGCGCGTGGAGTTCGTGCCATCGGTCCACGTTCTGGTGCAGACGCTGGTCGCCGCTATTGTCATGATGATGCTCTTTCTCAAGACCGAGGGCGATCCGGCATCGGCAATCATGTTTGGCTTCATTTCCTACATGTTCGTCTACGCGCTGTACCTCGTCCGTCTTCTCGAGCAGCCATTCGCCAAAGGACACGATTCAGTTGATGACGTCAGTTTCTTTCTGCTGGACGAACTCGAAGTAAAATTGCGCGGATCGATCGGCGAAAGCGCTTCGAATCCAATGCTTAAACCGGAGAACTGACGATGCATGGTGGAGGTCCCGCCGGGACGGCGGCCGCGCGACACGCAGGCCGACTTGCATGGGCGCTTGCCCTGACGGCGACATACATGTTTGCCGAAATTGCTGGCGGCCTGATCACGGGCAGCCTGGCGCTCCTGGCTGACGCCGCACACATGCTGACCGACGTCGGCGGACTGGCGCTGGCGCTGCTCGCGATCCGCTTTGCCGCCCGAGAGGCCACACCACAGCGGACCTTCGGCTACCTCCGTATGGAGGTGCTTTCCGCGCTGACGAATGCCGTCGTGCTGCTGCTGCTTACGGTCTACATTCTCTATGAAGCATACCAGCGTTTCCTCGCCCCGCCGGACATCCTGAGCGGACCAATGTTGATCGTGGCGTGCGTCGGTCTGATCGTGAATTTGGTCAGTATGTGGCTGCTGGCGGGCGGTTCGTCGGAGAGCCTGAATGTCAAGGGCGCCTATTTCGAGGTGCTGAGCGACATGCTGGGGTCCATCGGCGTCATCATCGCCGCGCTGCTCATGATGTGGAAAGGATGGGTGCTGGCCGATCCTATCATCGGCGCGGGCATCGGGCTGTTCATCGTGCCGCGGACGTGGATCCTACTCAAACAGGTCACGCACATCCTTATGGAAGGCACGCCTCCGGACGTCGATCTCGGTCTTCTCGAGCGCCAACTATCGACCATCGAAGGTGTGAAGACGGTCCACGATCTCCACGTCTGGACGATTACGTCCGGCTTCGACGCCATGAGCTGCCACCTGGTGGTTAACGACATGTCGGTCGCCAGTACGATTCTGCAGGAAGCCCGCCGCCGCATGAAGGACGGTTTCAAGATCGACCATGTCACAATTCAGATCGAGGACGAGGCGTTACGCAACGAGGAAGGCGTGCTGCATGTCTAAGCACGAACAACCATGAGCATGTCGGACATCGCGAAGGTCCGGATGATTGCGCGGGGCGGTAATCCATGCGCTGGCCGGCTTCGAGGACGTTTGTGATCGGCGCAACGGCGCGACTTCCTTCGGGCTTTAAAAAATAAGCGCGAGCGCGCTTATTTTAGCGCTGGGCGTCATCGGAGAACCGCGCGCGCGATGACCGAGAACCGGGTTCGGCGTCGTTCGCCCGTCAACACGCCACTGTCGGACCCATTTGATCGCACTGCTGGCGCTTACCGAAAATACCTTTGGCAACGCAGATGCACGCGGAATGGCTGGTCTTTCGGACCGGCAGAGTGTTGCGATGAGGCGTCTATGGCGGAGTAACCCTATGGGCGCGGTCCGTTGGTGCACGAAATGAGGTTACTGGCGGCGAACTATCATCTCACTGCGACAATCGTTCGCGACGCGCTTCGGCGAGGGCCTTCGCACACCCGTCCATATCACCTTTGGCGTTAGCCATACGCGCGCGTTGCAGCGCCGCGCGATCGTGGCGCTCATCGACTCCCGCCTTCTCCTTGCCTCGCCTGACCGAATTTGGAGTCGGTTGATGGTGTAGGTTTGCGGCATGCGATTGATGAGCAGAACCGCTCCCCTGATTTGAAGCCAACGCGTCCATGGCCGTCTCCACTTGCGCGATGTCGGATGCACACGGGCCAGCGAGGACCGTCTGGCTTGGAAAAATCGACGTACCGAAGAAACAGACTGCGGCGATCGCCTGGACTCGGTGGATCGGTTTTTTCAACAATCAATCCTCCTGCCAAATTAGAGCTGCAGTGGAAGTTACAAGATGTCACGGACGCTAGCT
>CALRXG020000038.1:0-22472 GCA_943372075.1 Bordetella parapertussis
CTCTACAACCCGAGCCGCGCTTACATCTTCATCGTAAAGAACGGGTTGGCACACCGCGTTTCCGTCACGCCCGGACTCGACGGGCATGGCTTGATCGGCATCACTGGGCCGATCAAGAGCGGGGACACGGTTGTCGTCCAAGGCAATTACGAGCTTGAGGATGGCATGAAGGTCGAGCAGGTGCCTCATGCGGTTCCATGAATGGACGGTCCGCCATCGCCGCTCCCTCCTGTTTCTGGTGGTCATAGCGATCCTGGGCGGCGCCGCCAGCATCCTGCGACTCCCGGTCTCTCTGTTCCCGCACGTGAGCTTCCCGCGCATCGCGGTCAGCGTCGACGCGGGCGTCCGGCCAGCGCCGCAGATGGAGATCGAGGTCACCCGCAGGCTCGAGCAGGCGCTGCGCTCCGTCCGCTTCGTCCGTAACGTGCGCTCGACCACCAGCCGCGGCAGCGCTGACATTTCGGTCGACTTCGCCTGGGGCACCGACATGCCCGTGGCGCTGCTGGAGGTGGAGGCTCAGATTGGCCTGACGCTGCCGCAACTCCCGCCCGGAACCAGCTACACGGCGCGGCGCATGGACCCGGTCGTCTTCCCGGTGATGGCATTCAGCCTGCTGTCCGACGAGATCAACCCCATCGCGCTGCGCGACTTCGCCGATTACCAGCTCGCCCCCGCGCTCTCGGCCGTCAGCGGGGTGGCGCGCATCGACGTGCAGGGTGGGCAGATCGAGGAATACCGCGTGAGCGTCGACCCCGACCGAATGCGTGCGCGGGGCCTCGCCGTCACGGACGTCGCCAAGGCGCTCGCGGCCGAGAACGTGCTCACGGCCGTGGGCCGTCTCGAGGACCGCCACAAGCTCTTCCTCGTGCTCTCCGACACGCGCTTCCGTTCCATCGACCAGATCCGCCACACCGTCCTCAAGAGCGGAAGCGACGGCGTGGTCGAGCTTGAGGACGTTGCCACCGTGGGAGTGGCGGACGCACCGCAATTCCAGCGCGTCACCGCCGACGGTCACGCCGCGGTGCTGATGCCCGTCTACCAGCAACCCGGCGCTAACACGGTGCAGATCGGCAAGGACCTCGACACCAAGCTCCACGATCTTGCGGGCATCATCCCCAAAGGAACCGAGATCCGCACTTGGTATAATCAGGGCGTCCTCGTGTCGCAGTCGGTCGCCAGCGTGCGGGACGCGATTGCCATCGGGGTAGGCCTCGCGGCGATCGTGCTCTTCGCCTTCCTGCGGAGCTGGCGGGTCACCGCCATCGGCATCGTCGTCGTGCCGGCCGTGCTGGCGATGACAGGCCTTCTGCTTTGGGCGCTCGGGATGAGCCTCAACATCATGACGCTGGGCGGTGCAGCGGCCGCGGTCGGCCTCATCATCGACGATACGATCGTCACGGTGGAGCACGTCCTGCGGCGCCTGCGCTCCCGTGCGAACGGGGACAAGAGCGGCGTCATACAGGCCGCCCGCGAACTGACCGAGCCGCTCGCGGGCTCCTCCGCCTCCACGATCATCATCTTCCTGCCGCTCGCCTTCCTGAGCGGCGTCACGGGCGCGTTCTTCAAGGCGCTCTCGCTGACGATGGCGAGCGCGCTCGTGATTTCCTTCCTGGTCGCTTGGCTGATTGTCCCGCTGATCGCCGACGTGGCGTTGAGTGAGGCGGAGGTCGCACGCGACGACAAAGGCAGCGTAGGCGCCTGGCTCGACCGCGCGTTCCGGAGCTCGCTTGCCGTCGGACTGCGACGGCCATGGCTCGCGCTCTTCGTCGTGCTGCCACTCGCGGGAGTCGGGTACCTCGCCTTCACGAAGGTCGGCTCCGGTTTCATGCCCGTGATGGACGAGGGCGGTTTCATCCTCGATTACCGCACGCAGCCGGGTACTTCGCTGACCGAGACGGATCGCCTGCTGCGCGAGATCGGCACCATCCTCAAGAGCATGCCGGAGGTCGAAACCTGGTCGCGCCGCACCGGGCTGCAGCTTGGCGGTGGCCTGACGGAAGCCAACACGGGGGATTTTTTCGTGCGTCTCAAGCCACCGCCCCGGCGGGGTATCGAGCAAGTCATGGCGGAGGTGCGGAGCAAGGTCGGGGACAATGTTCCCGGCGTCAAGATCGAGCTCGCACAGCTCATGGAAGACCTGATCGGAGATTTGACGGCCGTGCCGCAGCCGATCGAGGTGAAGCTGTTCGGGAGCGATCCGCAACAGCTTCGGGATGTCGCCACCAAGGTCGCGCAGGCGATCGGGAAGGTGAGCGGCATCGTAGATGTCAAAAACGGCATCGTCATTGCCGGAGACGCTCTGGAGATTAAGGTTGACCGGCAGAAGGCCTCCTTCGAGGGCGTCACGCCCGGGGACGTCACGACCCAACTGTCGGACTACGTGACCGGGAACGTGGCGAGCCAGGTCGAGCAGACGGTCAAGGTGGTTGGCATTCGCGTCTGGGTGCCGGACAATTACCGCGACACGGTCGAGGCGCTCGCAAGGATGCAATTGCGGGCAAGCGATGGACATCTCTTCCCGTTGAGCCGCATTGCCAAAGTTGACATCGTCACGGGCCAGCCGGAGATCGACCGCGAGAACCTCCGTCGCATGGTGGCTGTGACGGGCCGCATCGACAAGCGCAGCATAGGATCGGTGGCGCTCGACGTCGAGCAGGCGCTTCGTTCCGGCAACCTGATCCCCAAGGGGGTGAGTTACGAGCTAGGCGGCCTCTACCGCCAGCAGCAGATCGCGATGCGTGACCTGACTATAGTGTTCGTAGCCGCGATCGTGCTGGTCTTCGCTTTGCTGTTGTTCCTCTACGAAAACTTCCTCGTCGCCGCCGTGATCATCCTCATGCCGCTACTCGCGATGGGAGCAGTGTTCGTTGGTCTTTGGCTCACAGGTACCGAGCGTAACATTACCGCCATGATGGGCATGACCATGGTGATCGGCATCGTCACCGAGATCGCTATCTTCTATTTTTCCGAATTTCGCGTGCTCACAAAGGAAGGACATCCGGACGCGCTCACCCAGGCCGGCGTCAACCGCTTCCGGCCGATCGCCATGACCACGATTGCGGCCATCCTGGCGCTATTCCCATTGGCTCTCGCAATCGGCCAAGGCTCGGCGATGCTTAAGCCGCTGGCGATCGCAATCATCTCGGGCTTGATCGTGCAAATCCCGCTCGTGCTCTGGGTGATGCCGGTGACATATGGCGGCCTTTGCCGCATCGGCTTGTTCCACAGCCGAAGGTAGCAAGTCATAAAGCTCGCGCCGCTCGCTAAGGTTCGACTTAACCGCCCGCGGCATGCTTACTCGCGATTTTTATTGCCATCCAAACTCGCCTGAGAAATCTGGTACGATGTAAGCCCATCATAATTGCTTGGGCAGAAAATTAGCCTCCGAAAAGCTGCGCGAGCCAAAACGCAGCCGCGGTCGCAAGGCCGACGAGTAGCGTCTGCGCTGCCGAAGCGAGGCGGTTGACACCAGTGAAATGTCCTCTTACTCCGCCGAAGACCAGCAGCGCGATACCGGTTGTTAGTACTGAAATCTTGAGTGCTTCAGTAATGTTATCGGTGGACATATAGGGGATGAGAGAAATCAACCCACCAATGAGATACGATACCGCGATCATTACTGCGCTGATGGGCGCACCCGCGGATCTGGTTGCTCAAGGCCCAATTCGATCTCATCATGAAATCCACCCAGCGTTTTCTATCCGAAGTAATCGACATCACCACATTGTCGAGCGCCGCGTCGGCCAGCCCGTATTGCGCGAACCTCAGCGACTTCAAATGCTCGCTTGGTATCGATTTCGGACTCCTCCCGCGATCGCTCCGACGCAAAATGCTGAGCGTCTGCGCGCGCGGCGAGGTAATCTCTCAGCCCCATCGCGATCGCGCCAGCAGCAATCTCCGCGAGACTGGCCGCGCCGCCGGCGCAGTAAGATGACCAACTGATGTCGGAGCGCTACGTTCTCGGCTTCAAGCCGCAACGTCGACTTGAATGGCGAGGTCGGACGGCCAGAACCAAACACAGCAGCCCCATCATTTCGCCACCACGCAAATGCCGACCTTCGGAAATGTTCGAAACAGCCATTTGCGGTGGCGTACATGAGGACGCCTAGCGCCGCGCTCACTCAGAGCGACTTGTCGCGATGCTCAATCCTGCGGGCCAATGCGTCGGCAAGTCCAATCGTCGGTTTAGCCTCGGGACGGCGGAACGTGCCGGCGGTGGCCTTGCGAGCACCCAACACAGTCAACGCTTCGGCCTGTTTCACCGCCGCTGCCATCTGATCCACGACCGGCACCGGAATTCGACCCTTGACCTTCTCGGCGAGGCCGGCGAGTGGCGCCCCACCGAGAATGATGACGTCCGCCTCGTCCTCGGTCACTGCCCGGTTGGCAAGCTCAACCAGCAGGTCTTCCTTTTCTTCCTGCACCTCCGAAACCGACGCAAAGGAACCATCGAGCATGCGGATGCCGGCGCAACGCCCGCCCAAGCCATGCATGTCGACGCAATCCTGATACCAAGCACCGAGGGCCCGGGCGAAAGTCACAATGGCAAAGCGACGTCCGAGCATGCACGCGGTCAGCATCGAGGCTTCAGCCATGCCGACGACGGGTAGATCGAACAGTTCACGTGCGCCAAAAAGACCCGGGTCACCAAAAGCCGCAATAATTACGGCATCTACATCCTGATGCCGTTCCGCAAGCATTTCCAGAGCGATGGCGCCGCCGATCTGGGCTTCGGCGCGCGTGGCGATGTAGGGAACGCCGCGGGGCGCGGTCAGCGGAACAATAACGGTACCCGGCGCCGCAGCCTTCTCGGCGGCAGCGGCAAGGCGCGCAGTGATAGATTCACTGGTATTGGGATTAAGCACCATGATGCGCATGCGAGACGAAGTCCTTCGATCCGATCGATCTGCCGCAGCTTCCGGCACCGGCAGCTGTCACGGTCCGTCTGTCAGAGCAAATACCTAAGAACACACGATCTGCAAACAAATTTTTGTATGCAGTATACAAATAGATTGAGAACGCCTCTATATTGTTTCAGACTCAGTGCAGGTTGGATGGATGGTGAATGACACCTCGGACTGCTGTAACACGAGTCAAAGAAGTTCGCGCCGCCGCCCGGAAACTGCCCGAACGGGTTGCGCTCCATGAACAGGCTCTGGCGCGGCTGCGCACATTGATTGTCCGTGGCGATCTCGCTCCCGGCGTGGCAATCCTCGAAACCAAGCTCAGCGAAGAGCTCGGAATTTCCCGGACCCCCCTTCGCGAGGCACTCAAGCTACTGGCGGCAGAAGGGTTGCTCGAATTGAGATCCAACCGCAGCGCGCAAATCGCACCGTTGCGACCGGTCGAGATCGACGAAATCTTCGAGGTCATCAGCGCTCTTGAAGGCATTGCTGCTGAACTCGCGGCATCACGCATGACATCTGCAGAGTTGCGACGGCTGACACAGCTCCAGGATCGGATGGAGACCCATCACGAAGATGGCCGGCTGGATGATTACTTCAAAATCAATCAGGAGATCCACAGCTTCATTGTTGCGTGTGCCAAAAATGCGGTCTTGAAATCGACGCACGACGGGCTCCTTGCCCGCGCTGAGCGTGCACGCTACTTCGCCTTATCGTCTCGCTCGCGCTGGGATGATTCCGTGATGGAGCATCGGGAAATTTTAAAAGCGCTCAAGAAGCGCGACGGCGCTGCCGCGGCCCGCGCGTTGACGCAACACGTCTTGCATACCGGCCGAACGGTCAACAAGGAACTACGTTCCCGCAGGAATATTCACCAACCAACAAGTCCTGTCACAGACACAAACCGCTAACGAGCAACATCGTCTTCATGTCTTTTTGGAATATATTCCTCAAAAAGATTGTATGCAGAATACAAAAAAATATTGCGTTCTGCCCGTTTGTGCTGCAGCTTTGCAGCGGCCGTCGGGATTTCTGGCGGTTCGGCACGGTCGCATGCAAGTCTCTCAATCAAGAGGAGGCGGCATGGCGTAGATGACTCAACAGTGGAGGAACAAATGACCGCGCAAGGCGATGTGATCTCAGCGGAAGGCTCGCAGCAAAAGACCGGCGTACGCTGGAAGATTTTCGTTTTGATGTTGTTTCTGATCACGATCAATTACATCGATCGTGCCTCCCTTTCCGTTGCGATGCCGCTCATTTCCAAGGAGTTTGGTCTCGATGCCGCAGCTCAGGGATTTATTCTGAGTTCGTTCTTCTGGACTTACGCCCTGATGCAAATCCCCGGCGGCATGCTGGCGGACCGATACAAGCCGCGCATCGTCATTGCAGCGGCAACGATTGGCTGGGGTTTCTTTCAGGCGATCGCAGCCGCCTCAACAAGTTCGTTCATGCTTATCTTAACCCGCTTGGGACTCGGGGCGGCGGAAGCGCCGATCTATCCCGCCGGCGGCAAGCTCAATGCGATGTGGATGACGCCAAACGAGCGCGCGCGTGGCGCCACGCTGCTTGATGGTGGCGCGCCGCTTGGCGCGGCGCTGGGCGCACTTGTCATTGCCGGCCTTATCGCCGCGTTCGATTCCTGGCGGATTTCTTTTGCGGTCGCTGGAATCGGTACGGTTCTCTGCGGCGCCCTTGCCTGGTGGTACATTCGCAACAGTCCAAGCGAGCATCCGTCCGTCAATGAAGCCGAGGCGAAGCATATTGAAACCGCCCACGCATTGGAGGATTTGAATGATCCGGTGTCGTCTGGCCGCGGAATTGGCGCCTACTTTGCGTACAGGTCTGTCTGGTGCATGTGTTTGGGATGGATGTTCTTCAACACCGTGTTCTACGGACTGCTGACGTGGATGCCGACCCACCTCTTCAAGGTTCACGGCCTCGACATCAAGCAGTTGGGCGGGGCTCTGTTCATCATGTTTTTCGCCGGATTCATTGGGGAGCTCGTCGGGGGACAGATTGCCGACGTTTGGCGGGAACGGGGCGGTCAACCCAACACCGTCTTTAGAACTCTGTTCGGCATCGCTGCAATCATCGCAACCATCTCAATCTTCTCGGTTGCCTACGTGAAGGACGCCGTGATCGTCGTTGCGCTGCTATCTTCGACGCTGTTCTTCCTGCGCTGGTGCGGAATGTATTGGGCCATTCCATCTATCCTTGCCACCCGAAATCGGGCGGGATTTTTGGGCGGTTGCATGAATCTCGGCGGTAACATCGCCGGCGTCACTGTCCCGATTATCGTAGGTTTCATTGTTCAGTTCACGGGATCCTACTACCTCGCTTTGATGTTCTTCGCCGCCGCGGGCGTAGCGCTGCTCGTATGCTCGACTGCAATCGACTACAGCCGGAAACTTCCGGTTTAGATCGGACGTCGATGAGCCTCGCTCGTGATTGCGAGGCTCATCACTCCGAACCATCCAGTATCATCCGGTCATCCACGCAGACTGACGGCGTCGGATGACCATTCGCATCAGCGAAGTTACCTGACCATTGGTTCGAGCTTTCGCAATGCTCTCCGGAGAAACCCGTGAACACGCGCCTGCGTCTCGGAATGTTGACCCCCTCGTCCAACACTGTCCTCGAGCCCATCAGCACGCAGATCGTCGCGGGACTTCCAGAGGTCAGCGTTCATTTTGGCCGCTTTAAGGTAACCGAAATCGCATTATCGGATCAGGCGTTGAAGCAATTCGACGACACCGAGATATTGCGCGCGGCAGAACTTCTCGCCCATGCCAAAGTCGATGTGATTGCCTGGAACGGCACGTCCGCGAGTTGGCTTGGTTTCGACCGCGACGAGCGACTTTGCGAACGCATCACCTCCTCGACCGGTATTGCCGCCTGCACATCCGTATTGGCATTTCGAGAAATATTTGAGCGAACACGTGTGACGCGGATCGGTCTAGTGACCCCCTATACCGACGACGTTCAGGCGAAGATTATCGCGAACTGGAAATCCGCCGGCATTATCTGCTCGGCAGAACGGCATAGCGGCCTCCGCGATAATTTTTCGTTTGCGGAAGTCAGCGAGCACACCATAGCAGAGATGATCGGCTCAGTTGAAAAAGCAGGATGCGAGGCAGTCGCGATCGTGTGCACGAACATGCGCGGAGCTCCGCTTGCTCAATTGCTGGAAGCAAAACTCGGCATTCCGGTCTATGACTCGATCGCGACGGCCGTTTGGAAGAGCCTTGCTCTGGCCCGCGCCGACCCTCGGCGGGTCAAGGGCTGGGGCAGCCTGTTCCAGGATGCCCGGCTTTCGGCTCAACCATAACGTCGGTGCGAGGATGTTGTATCACACCGACCCGCAGTGAGGAGGGCACCATGGCAAAATTCGACACCATCATTCGAGCCGGCACGATCGCGACCGCGTCGGACATCTTTTCCTGCGATATCGGCATCCGCGACGGACGCATCGCTGCCCTCGGACATGACCTTGGTACTGCCGACGAGTTCATTGACGCCACCGGCAGGCTGGTGCTGCCCGGCGGCATCGACAGCCATGTTCATATTTCGCAACCGTCGGGCCCCGATGTCGTCATGGCGGACGACTTCGAGAGCGCAACGCGATCGGCTGCATTCGGCGGCAATACAACAATTCTGCCTTTTTGCTTGCAGGAGAAAGGACAATCGCTGCGCCAGGCATTGAAGGATTATCATGCGCTGGCTGAAGGCAACTGCCATATCGACACCTCCTTCCATCTCATCATTTCCGAACCCACCGAACAGGTGCTCGGACAGGAATTGCCGGGGCTTGTTGCCGATGGGTATACCTCGTTCAAGGTCTTCATGACCTATGAAGGCCTCGCACTCGCCGATAGGGAGATATTGGAAGTCATGAGCGTCGCGCGCGAAACGGGCGCGCTTGTCATGGTTCATGCTGAAAACTATGACGCCATCCGCTTCCTCACCGACCGGCTTGAACTCGCGGGGAAAACCTCGCCGCGTTATCATGCAACGTCCCGGCCAATCGTGGTCGAGCGCGAAGCGACGCACCGCGCAATCTCGCTGGCGGAACTTATTGGCGTGAACGTGATGATCGTTCATGTTTCAAATCGCGAGTCGATGGAGGAAATTCGCCGTGCTCAAGCCAAGGGCTTAAATGTATCTGGCGAAACCTGCCCGCAATACCTGATGCTGACGGAGAAGGACCTCGACGGACTCAATATGGAAGGCGCCAAATACGTCTGCTCGCCGCCACCGCGCGACGAGGCCAGCCAAGCGGCATGCTGGGAGGGTATCCAGACTGGCGTGTTCTCGGTTTTCTCCTCAGACCATTGCCCGTTTCGTTATAACGATTCACAGGGCAAGTTGACCGCAAAAGGCAGAACAAGTTTTCGCTGGGTGCCGAATGGCATTCCCGGAGTGGCAACACGCTTGCCTATCCTGTTTTCGGAAGGCGTCAACAGAGGCCGCATTGACCTAAATCGCTTCGTCGCGCTGACCTCGACCAATCATGCCAAAACCTACGGCCTCTACCCGCGCAAAGGCACGATCGCAGTGGGATCCGATGCAGATATTGCTATCTGGGATCCGAAGAAAAAGGTGACACTCACCCACGCGCTTCTGAAGGATGGCTCGGATTACACGCCGTATGAGGGCCTCAACGTCACAGGATGGCCTGAACTGACGATGGTGCGCGGCCAATGTATCGTTAAGGATGGCGAACTGATCGGCAGCAAAGGTTTCGGTCAGTATATAAAACGAGAGACGGCCTCCTTCATTAAACCGCCTGTAGGGTCAGTGCGCGCCGACGGATAACTGATCGTCAAATAGGCGAATAAATTAGGAAGGCTCTTGTGAACGTGGCGCGCCATTCAGAATAACATTTTGAAATCTTACGTGATTGAAACTGCTTTGTAATTTTTAGACGCTGCCGAAGGCAATTAAGGCGGATCACAACTGATCCCTGCCGCCAAGTTCGCTTGGAACAGGGCTTGGGAGATCAACGTTCGACAGTGGTCGTGGAATGCAACAACTGCGGGATGCCCTGCATCTTTTACAATAATGATGAAACAGGTGTTGCACCGGCCTGAGAACCCCGGTAATGCAACACGTGTTTCAGTAGAGGAATAGCTCATTCCAAGTCAATGGCTTCTGTTCCTGGGGCAACTTCCTGCCGCCCCCTCCAGCGGGCGGGTAGCGCTGTGGCGGCGTCTTCGTGCGGCCGGAGCTGCCAGCGTACTGAATGGGGCGTGGATTCTAACAGTCACGGACGATCACAAACTTCTCTATGCCCAACTCGTTGAGATGGTTCGCGCGCAAGGCGGCAGCGCCACCGTTTTTGCGACCACCGCAACTAGCGAGGAAGAAGAGCAAACCATCGTTGCCCGATTTCAGTCGGACAGAGCACGCGAATATGACGAGTTCGCCGAGCGCTCCGGCGAATTTCTTGCCGAGATCGAAAAGGAGACGCGTCGTCGGAAATTCACGTTTGCGGAGCTTGAAGAGATCGAGGACGACCTCGACAAGCTTTCCGCCTGGCTCGCCAAGATCAAGGCGCGCGACTTTTTTCCCAACGCCCGAATGCAGCAGGCGAACGAAACGCTCGAGACCTGTAGCACCGCCTTGCGGACCTTCGCCGACGAAGTCTACGCGCACGAGGGGGTTGTGGACGCGGCTGAGGGCAGCACCGGTTCGCTGGATCCTGACGCGCCAAATTCCTCTCTCAAGAAGCGAGGGGGACCGCGGCATGGCTGACCACGTTCTGACTACCTCGACGGTGCTTCGAGATCTGCCGCGCGGTATCTGGGCGCTTGGCTTCGTATCGATGTTCATGGACCTCTCATCCGAGATGATCCACGCTCTGCTTCCCGTCTATCTCGTCACCATGCTCGGAGCCTCGGCGCTCACGGTCGGGCTCATCGAGGGTGTTGCCGAAGCGACGGCGATGATCACCAAAATTTTCTCCGGCGCGCTGTCTGATTGGCTGGGCCGCCGCAAGCTGCTGGCTGTTATCGGCTACGGGCTTGCCGCGTTCACCAAGCCGATCTTCCCGCTCGCGACTACGATTGAGTGGGTCGTGACCGCTCGCTTCCTTGACCGGGTGGGAAAGGGAATTCGCGGGGCACCGCGCGATGCGCTGGTGGCCGATCTCGCGCCCGCTCCGTTGCGAGGAGCAAGCTTCGGTTTGAGACAGTCGCTCGACACGATCGGGGCCTTCCTCGGTCCCCTCGCCGCAATCGGGCTTATGCTTCTCACCGGCGACAATTACGCCACGGTGTTCTGGATCGCGGTCATCCCCGCGTTCATCGCGTTCGGCCTGATGGCGTTCGGGGTGAAGGAGCCGGAACGCGCCATTGACGCCGCGGCGAGACCCAAGCCGCGGTTCGCCGATGTCTGGCGGCTCTCAGGGCCATTCTGGGCCGTGGTAGCGGTCGCGGTGGTGCTGACACTGGCTCGGTTCAGCGAAGCCTTTCTGGTTCTGCGAGCTCAGAATGTAGGTCTCGCGATTGCGATCGTACCTGTCGTCATGGTCGTTATGAACATTGCTTACGCACTCGCGGCTTACCCCGCCGGCGTACTGTCCGATCGGTTCGGGCGTCAGGGCGTCCTGATCGTCGGCGTCGCCACACTCGTGGTCGCCGATCTGCTCCTGGCACTCACGACGTCAGCGCCCATCCTTTTGTTCGGCGCGGTGTTTTGGGGCCTGCACATGGGCCTGACCCAAGGGCCGCTTGCAACGCTGGTGGCGGACACCGCGCCTGCCGATCTGCGCGGAACCGCGTTTGGAGTGTTCAACCTCGCGAGCGGAGTGACCATGCTCGTCGCCAGCGTGGTCGCCGGAGCGCTCTGGGATGTCTACGGCCCGACCGCGACCTTCCTGGCCGGGGCGGTTTTCACCGCCATCGCTTTGGCCGGCCTGCTCGCTCTACGAAAGCAATTCCGGTTCAGATAACACCTCATCAGCTTAGAGCAATCGGAAACTGTCGATGGATATGAGCATGGCCGTTAGCGAGCACAAGAACCCCGGTGGATCTGGGCGTCGAACCGTTCGGCTTCTTGTTATCCTGGCAGCGATCGGAGGCCTTGGTGGGCTTGTCGTCTGGGGTTTCCTTGCCGGAAGAGGCGAGGCAACGAAGGAAGCCGAACGAGAACGTCCGGTCAAAGCACCATTGCGCGTGTCGACTGACGGCCGCGGTCAACCCGTCGTGACGCTCGACACCGCGACGCGTAAGCAGAGCGGGATCGAGGTCACCAAGCCAAAGTCGACGCAGCACCAGGAGCAAGTCCGCGCCTACGGAACAGTGCTTGATCTCGACAAGCTGGTCACGCTGGACAACAATTATGTAACTGCCGTCGCCCAGCTTCAGAGCGCTCAAGCCAGGATCGTTGCATCGAAGGCGGCTTTCGAGCGCGCGCAGACACTTTCCAAGGATAATATCACAACTTTGGCGCAGCTACAGACGGCCGAGGCCACATTCGGTGCGGATCAAGCCGGAGTCGCAACGGCAGAAGCCCAGGTCAAAACGCTAAAAGCAACGGCGCTGCAGGAGTGGGGAACGGTCATCGGCAAGGCGCTCATCGAGGGCGGCCCGCTGGTGACGCGTCTGATCGAACGTCAGACTTTCCTCCTCCAGATCACGCTGCCGCCTGGGACGTTCATAACGGCGGCACCGAACGCGACGGTTCAATTCGGCGCAAGCGCCTCGCGCCATCAAGTCGATTTTGTCTCGCCCGCCACGCAAACGGACCCAAAGATCCAAGGCCTGAGTTTTTATTATGCGGCCGATGCCGCGAGCAATCTGTTGCCAGGAATGAACGTCCTTGCGTTCCTGCCGTCCGGTGCTCCCATCGATGGAATTGAAATTCCAGCCTCGGCCGTGGTGTGGTGGACGGGGCGGGCATGGATCTATCTGCGCACTGGCGCGGACACCTTCACACGCCACGAAATTCCAACCGATTTGCCCGCGCCCGGAGGTGGTTTCATCGTTTCGGTCAAGAGCCTCCCACACCCCGACCCGGAGATTGTGGCGCAGGGAGCGCAGATGTTGCTGTCCGAGGAGTTCCGGTCACAGATCCAGGTCGGCGAGGACAAGAAATGACGCCGGCAAACCCTGATCGTTCAAGACCATCCGGCTTGCAAGCGAACGTCATCGGCTTCGCCATCCGCTTCCGCGGCATCGTCGTGGCTTTGGCCCTGGTGCTGGTCGCCTACGGCATCCTTTCGGTCGTGCGCGCGAAATATGACGTTTTTCCGGAATTCGCGCCGCCTCAAGTCGGCATCCAGACCGAGGCGCCCGGACTTACCCCCGAGCAGATCGAGGTCCTCGTCACCCAGCCGGTCGAAAACGCCATCAACGGCGTCCCCGGCGTGCAATCGCTGCGCTCGACCTCGATTCAAGGGCTGTCCGCGATCACGGTGATCTTTGCGCCGGGAAGTGACATCTATCGGGATCGGCAAGTGGTGGCTGAGCGCCTGGCGGTCGCGGCTCAACAGCTACCCAGCGGGACACAGCCGCCGGCGATGACGCCGCTGACCTCCTCGACGAGCACCATCCTTGTCGCCGGGCTCACCTCCGACAAGCGCTCGCTGATGGATTTGCGCACCTTCGCCGATTGGACGCTGCGGCCGCGGCTTCTTGCCGTCCCGGGGATTGCGAAGGTCGCCATATTCGGCGGTGATCTTCGTTCGCTCCAGATACAAGTCCATCCGGACCAACTCATTCGTTATAATCTGACCCTCGGCGATGTGCTGACCGCGGCGAAGAAGGCGACTGGCGTGCGCGGCGCGGGCTTCATCGACACGACCAATCAGCGGATCGTCTTTCAGACCGAGGGTCAATCGCTCAAGGTGGAAGATATTGCCCACACCGTCCTGTTGAACCAGGGCACTTCGAGCGTAATCCTTGGCGACGTCGCCGACGTGGTCTATGCGCCGGAGCCGCCGATCGGCGGCGCGACGATCATGGGCAAGCCCGGTGTGATGCTGGATATCGCGGGCCAATACGGCGCCAATACGGTCGAGGTGACCCAGCGCGTCGAAGAGGCGTTGGCGAACTTGCGGCCGGGGCTTGAGAAGGCCGGTATTAAATTTCACGCCGATCTTTTTCGTCCGGCTAACTTCATCGATACCGCCACCAGCAATGTCCGGAACTCGCTGCTCCTCGGCGGTATCCTCGTCATTGTGGTGCTGTTCCTGTTCCTGTTCGATCTACGCACGGCGGCGATCGCCTGCACGGCGATCCCGCTGTCACTGCTTGCCGCCGTCATTATCCTCAGCACGTTGGGGGAGAGCTTGAACACGATGACCTTGGGCGGGCTCGCTATCGCCATCGGCGAAGTGGTCGACGACGCGGTGATCGGCGTTGAGAACATCGTCCGGCGTTTGCGCGAGAACGGACGTTTGCCGAATCCGCGGCCGGCGGCCCGGGTTGTGCTTGACGCCTCGCTCGAAGTGCGCGGCGCCGTGATTTACGCAACCTTCGCGGTGGTTCTCGTCTTCTTGCCCGTGCTGACGTTGCCCGGCCTCGCAGGCCGGTTCTTCGCGCCTCTCGGCATGGCTTACATCTTTGCAATTCTCGCATCGCTTGTCGTGGCGCTGACCGTGACGCCGGCGCTCTCGATGCTGCTGCTCGCCGGCCGTGGACGACGAGGCGAAGGCGCGGGTGCGGTCGCGCATGATAGAGAGCCGCCCGTCGTTCGCTGGACGCGCGGGCGTTATGAGCGAATTTTGCGCGGCATCGCCATCCATCCGCGTACGGCGATCGCTGCCACTCTGGTTTTTACCGTGGCCGGCTGTGCCGCCCTTCCGTTCTTCGGTAGCGCCTTCCTGCCCGAACTCCAGGAAGGGCATTTCATTCTTCACATGTCGGCTGTGCCCGGCACCTCGATTGCCGAATCCGAGCGCCTCGGCGCTCTCGTCACAAAGGCTTTGACCGCGCTGCCGGTGGTGCGCTCGGTCGCCCAGCGGATCGGCCGAGCCGAGAAAGCCGACGATACCTGGGGCACGCACTACAGCGAGTTCGAGGTCGACCTCAAACCGGGGCTGTCGGGTGACGAAGCAGAAGGCGCGCAAGCCGATGTGCGCAAGGCCCTCGCCGGATTTCCGGGCGTGAACTTCGCCGTCAAGCCATTCCTGACCGAGCGGGTCGAGGAATCGCTCTCCGGATACACCGCGGCCGTTATCGTCAACATCTTCGGTGACGATCTCGACATACTCGATCGCGCGGCGCAGGCCGTCGCACGTACCGTTGGTGGCGTCCGGGGTGCGACAGAGGTGCAACTGCAATCGCCGCCCGGCATGCCGCAGCTGACCATTCGGCTCCGGAAAAAGGACGTGGAGCGCTGGGGCTTCGATGCGGTAGATGTTCTAGACTTGGTCCGCACCGCCTATCAAGGCGATGTGGTCGGCCAGAGCTATGATGGCAACCGGGTTTTCAACGTCATCACGGTGCTCGACACCGAGAGCCGCAATAGCATCACCAAGGTCGGTGACCTCGCGCTACGCGCCCCGAGCGGCAGCTATGTGCTTCTCAAGCAAATCGCGGACATATACGAAACCGCCGGGCGCTATCAGGTGTCTCACCTCGGCGGCCGACGTCTCCAAACGGTGACGGCGAACGTGGCCGGCCGTGACGTCGCCTCGTTCGTGCGGGATGCTCAGGCCGCGGTCTCTGCCAACGTAGAACTCCCGAGCGGGGTCTACGTGGAATTCGCCGGTTCGGCGCAGGCGCAGGCGCAATCCCGGCGGGACCTGCTGATCCATTCGTCGATCGCGGCAATCGGGGTCGTGCTGCTGCTGTCGATCGTAACGCGTAACTGGCGAAACCTGCTGCTCGTTCTTATCAATCTGCCCTTCGCGCTTGTCGGTGGCGTGCTGGCGGTATTTGCGACCGGAGGCGTACTCTCACTTGGTTCGATGGTCGGCTTCGTGACGCTGTTCGGAATCACGCTGCGCAACTCGATCATGATGATCTCGCATTACGAGCACCTGGTCGAAACTGACGGTATGCCTTGGGGCCTCGAGGCTGCAATCAAAGGCGCCGGCGACCGGCTGACGCCGATCCTGATGACCTCGCTCGTGACTGCGCTCGGTCTCCTGCCCCTCGCGATCGGAATGGGAGATCCAGGCCGTGAGATCGAAGGCCCCATGGCGCTCGTGATCCTGGGGGGCCTGTTGACCTCGATGGCCCTGAATTTACTCATTCTGCCCACGTTGGCATTGCGCTTCGGACGGTTCGAGCCAGCCGTCGATGAACTCGGCGGCGGTTCGCCTGAATTGGCGAAACAAAACTCGAGCTAATATCTTACCAGTACCCGCAGCCGAATGTTTCCGGAACGAGCGAACTCATCGGCCATCTGGTGCTCTCGATCCCGCAATGAACGCGATCGATGCATTGTCGAGCCACGTCGAGCCGCATGAAAAGGCCAAACATTCCGGCGGCTACCCATCCTCTGAATATAACGACAATATCGATGCGATCCGAACGAGGTCGCGTTTCGGTCATCACACCCATCCTCCGACCCTTCGCAAACCCGTGCGACGGCGGCGTGGACCGTCACCGCTCTTCTAGGAACTTCATGCTTTCACTGGGACGATGGCCGGACGGCGCGTCGAGGATCGAACTCGGATCGATCGTTGACCGATTTGGTCGGACCGACTAGTGTTGGAGTACAGATGGGGATGGAGTCCCCCGATACCCGCCCGTCGTGGGCTGATGACTCCTGCTGGGATGGGGCTGCGAAGCTCCGTCATGGCGGGAGCTTTGTTTAACCCGCCATAGGCGGGTTTTTTGTTGCCCTTCGATGATTGCAAGGGCAGCCGCATGGACATTCTTACCAGGCAATTGCGCGAATGGCTTAAATTGATCGCGGACGATGGCTTTGCCGCGTCAATTCTTGCTGCCGTCGCCGCGGTCTGTTTTCTCGCGTTCGGATTGGGCGCGGCCTACGACCTCGTCGGCGGCCTGCTTGTCCTCGGACTAGTCACTGCTATCTTCGAAGCGCGGTCGCGCGCGAAGAAGCGAAGATAGCGCGATGCAAGCGTATCTGATCGTGTTCCTTGGCGCCGGCATCGGCGGTGCTTTCCGACATGGAGTCAACGTCTGGTCCGCTCGCGTCTTCGGTCTGAATTTTCCCTACGGCACATTGATCGTCAACATCGTGGGGTCTATGGCGATGGGTTTGATCGCCGGCTATTTTATGGCGAGAGGAAGCGCCTCCCAGCACTGGCGGTTGTTTCTCGCGACGGGCATTCTTGGCGGCTTCACCACCTTTTCGTCGTTCTCGCTCGACGTCGCCCTGCTGTATGAGCGCGGCGAGCTGGTGGTCCTCGCCTTTTACGTTCTGGCTTCGGTGTTGGCGTCTGCCACGGCGTTGTTCATCGGACTCTGGGCGACGCGGAGTTTCATCTCTTGAAAGGGTTACATCCCGCAAAGGCATGTCGCGAGGGACGCCGTTTGGCCAACGCAAAGGAGGACGCATGTCCTTTGACAATCCTGCTACGCAGCCATCGATCGACCGGCGTCTCGTCCTCGTCCGGCACGGCCAAAGCGAGGGAAATCTGAAGAACATCTTCACGGGCTCGCGCGATCTCGGTCTGACGGAACGGGGAATTGCCGAAGCCAGCGGTGTTGCGCAACGGTTGCAAGCGTTGGATGTTCGGTTCGATATCGCCTTCACTTCAAGGCTTCGACGGGCATGGCAATCGTGTTCGATCATCCTGGAGAACATGGGGCAAGCCAATGTACGGCAGTGTCGCAATGCCGCACTCAACGAGCGAGACTACGGCGATCTCACCGGCCTGAACAAGGATGAGGCTCGAACGCGTTGGGGCGACGATCAAGTTCATCTGTGGCGCCGCTCCTATGATGTAGCGCCGCCGGGCGGAGAGAGCCTGAAGGATACGTCCGCACGAATATTGCCATTCTTCATCCAAACGATCTTGCCCGCAGTCATGCGTGGCGACAGGACGTTAGTTGTCGCCCATGGAAACAGCCTGCGCTCGCTGGTCATGGTTCTCGACAGGCTATCGCTCGAATCTGTCACCTCGGTCGAGTTCGCGACGGGCGATATTCATCTTTATCGCCTCGCTGCCGATACGACCGTCGCGCAAAGGCAAGTCTCACTGGCATCAGGTGAAACATGACATTTCCCACATTCGTATCGGCAATGCCGATCCAATGCTTCGCCCTCGATGCAATCGAGAAGAGCGCGACCGCCATCGGTCGGCGACTCGACGCCGTCGCATGGGTTCGTAGCAGGAGGCCGAGTTCGATCGCGCGGCGCCTCCGATGGCGTATATCGGAAACTCAATGATCGAGGGAAAGTTGCACAAGTGGGCGCGCCAAACGAATATCGGGACGTCCTGTCTCGCTTGCATTGCGGCATCGAACCAGTTTTTGAAATTTCATCCGGTTGGCCGCGGCCTGACCTATACGACGAATGCGCTTCTCGTTTGCGCCGGGCTTGCCGGCGGTTGGGCCATCGGCCTTCAACTGGTCGGCAATGTTCACGTCGTCGAACCCGGGGTGCTTTACCGCTCCGCACAGTTGAACGGGCAGAAGTTGGCCGATGTGATGGACGCTTACGGCATCAAATCGGTGATCAATCTGCGCGGCGCAAATAGCGGGTCCTGGTGGTACGACAACGAAGTGGCGGTTACGACCGCACATGGAGCGTCTCACGTGGATGTTCGAATGTCGGCCCTACAGGATCCGGCGGATGCGACGATCGTTAAACTGATGGAGACGATGCGTACCGCGCCACGACCGATATTGATCCACTGTCAAAGCGGCTCCGATCGGACTGGACTGGCGGCAGCCTTGTTTGAGCGGTTTGTCGAAAGGCGCCCTGCCGATATTGCAGCTCATCAAATCTCGTTCCGCTACGGGCATTTTCCCTGGCTCGGAAGCCGATCGATCGCCATGGACCGAACATACGGGCGGCTTTCGGCCGGTGGCTTGCCGAAACCTGAGTGATGTAATCGAGGCCGAGGCAGAAAGCATAAAGCGAAGCAAGATGATGCTGAGATCGAGATTACGAACGGCTGGTACGCATTTGTGCATCACCTCGAGCCGCTTCATCGATCCGAGAGCCGCGGGGGAAAATCGCCCGGGGCAAACGCAACGCCTGAAGCAGGAATTCGTAAGGCCTCTCGATCAGCGGTAAGAGATAGGCTGCAACGTGCAGGTGAACAGCCCTTGCCACGACAGCACCTGTGGCCGCGACAATGGCGGATCCGGCCATATCGAGGGGAAAGTGAACGCCCATGTAGATTCGAGCCCAGGCCGTCGAAAGACCAGCGAGGAACAGTACCCACCCCCACCCGCGTTGTTCTCGCGTGGCGAGGAGACCGAAGCCGAAGGTCCAAAGGAATGTCGTGTGATCGCTCGGAAACGAGCTGTCGGGCGAGTGAGCCAGTAAAGTACGACCCAAGCCAATAACGAAGGGGCGAGGATGATACCATAGAAGCCCGATGGTCCAGCTCAGTGCAAACGCGATCAGGAGCCCGACCCCGATCGAAGTCAACGCATCGCGTTCATCACGCGAACCCCGCACCCACAAGCATACTGCCAGAACGGCAGCCACATAAACGAGATATTCCGCGGCTACCTTAGCGAGCCCTATCGTTACGGCGTTCGCTGAAGCCGGGGCATTGAGGGCTATAAAAAGTGCGGTATTCCAGGTTTCCATCGTTCTCTCAGCAATCTATTCGTCTTGCATCACCGGATCACGTCAGTGCGCTGTCCTAAAATTCTCATCGGAAGGAGTAACATGATCGTTAATTGGGCGCATGCTTGGCCGCCTGCGATTGCCGCATTTCTGGCGTCACTCGTCGAGTTCGTCGAAGCTCTGACCGTTGTTCTGGCCGTCGGCGCGGTCCGCGGCTGGAGCGGTGCACTGATTGGAAGTGGGGCCGCGCTTGGCGTGCTGCTGGCCATCGTTGTGGCTATCGGTCCGGCGCTCACGCGTATCCCTCTGGATGTCGTCCAGCTCGCGGTCGGAGCGCTTCTGCTCCTCTTCGGAATGCGATGGCTGCGCAAGGCAATCCTGCGTTCGGCCGGCGTTATTCCTTTGCATGACGAGGGCGCGATCTATTCCAGGCAAACGGAATCGCTGCGCAAGCTCGGGCAGCGCGGGCGGGGATGGGACAAAGTTGCCATCGCAACCGCTTTCAAAATCACGATGCTCGAGGGCACAGAGGTGGTCTTCGTTGTTATCGCTGTCGGTTCCGGCGGCGTGGGCTTGCTTGTTCCGGCGAGCGTGGGAGCCTTGGCCGCGCTTCTTGTTGTTGTCCTCCTTGGCTTTGTCGTTCACAAACCTTTGGCATCCATTCCAGAGAATACCTTGAAGTTCATGGTCGGTGTATTGCTCTCCGCCTTTGGGGCATTCTGGGTTGGCGAAGGCATGGGACTTCGATGGCCCGGTCAGGATTGGTCGATTCTCGGTCTCGTCGCTGGCTTCCTGATCGTCGCATTGATCGCAGCCCCACTTTGCCGGATGCGCTCGGGCGCGCGCGACGCCGCGAAACGATAGGAGTTCCGCATGCGCTGGTTCAGGACGATCATTCGAGAGCTTTTCGGCTTATTCGTGGATGACGGCAGCTTCGCGATCACAATCGTTGCTTGGCTTGGCATCGCGTGGCTTGTGCTGCCATGGCTGATTCCCGGCTCGGCCTGGGGCGGCGCGGCCCTTTTCGTCGGTCTTGCCGTGATTCTCACCGAGAGTGTCTGGCGGCATCGGGCTTAGGCGGATCTCCTCGCGACACGATTGCCGATATCGACCGCCTGATGAAAGCCTTTCGGGGACGTCGCGCCGCGATCGAGTATACATTGTCGTTCCTAGTTTTCGCTATCCGCCCCAGTGAAGCGAACACCGATACGCCTCTCCCTGCGCCAGATCACCCGGCACTGCTGCGAGCCGCTATCCATTACCAGCGAAAAGACGTCGGGAATTCCGATCGGCGATGTCACGTCGAGCAACGCGCCGTACTCGGAAAGATTCCGAACCGTGCAACTGATCGCGCCTCCACCAAACGCGATTGTTGCAGCCTTCAAGACCCGACGACGCGGTGTGGAACGATGCTCCTCCATTCCGGAACTCCATGGTGATCAATCGAGCGCGCGAATTTCGGGGACTCGCGAATATGCGCCGGGATGCCGCCGCGGTCGCTGCGGAATGACGAGAATACAAACGGTAATGACGACGATGAGGGCTGCCGAGGCGGAAAAGTCGCCGACGGCAAGCCCCCCGGCGGCGACCGGCTTGTCAAGCGAGTTGGCGATTGTGGCGCCCAGCGGACGCGTCAGGATGAAAGCCGCCCAGAACAACGTGGTGCGGGACATTTTCGTGAAGAAGTAAAGAACGGCGACGATTGCCAAGACGAGGGCAATCACAAGCGCGCTGCCGTTGTAACCGAGCCCGGTGTCATCTGCCATCCAGTCGCCGAGCGCCGTGCCGAGGGTCTGCGAGAACATGATGGTCGCCCAGTAGAACGCTTCGACTTTGGGCGACGTAACGGTTTCGACGGAGACGGAGCCGAGCAACCAGTACCACAAGCCCAGTGTCGCCATGACCATCGTGAAGAGCGACAGGGAGCCGCCGAGATAGCCAATGCCGAGCGAACGATCGACCAAGTCGGCAAGCGTCGTTCCGGCGAGCGTGGTCGCGGTGATGGCGGCCCAGTACAGGAAGGGCTGAAATCGCTTCGCCCTTATCTGAGCACTCACGGCCGCAATCAATACGGTGGCAAAGATCGCGGTGCCGATCAGATAGCCGAGACCCAACGTCAACGTCACCGCGTTGCCGCCTACCTCGCCCAGGGTGGTCGCGAATATCTTGATGACCCAGAATCCGAGCGTGATTGCCGGCACCTTGCTGGCTTCCGTGCTGACGATTCTGTCCATGCGGCTTTCTCCGAACAACGATTGCTGATTGAACGACAAATTGACAAATTGAACATGGGAGCCGCTCTCCGACGGCTACGGATTCTGCATCGCTCGACGCGCCACGCTTGAAAATTTGCGAACGCTCATGAGGATCGCCATCGCTTGCCGACGCAGTAGCGTCACGCCGGATGCTTGCCCGCGCGCTGCGGCAACAGGATCAGGCACGCAAGGATGAAGGCTGCGATCACGGCCGATGCGAGCGGCCTGCTGAGACTGAGACCCCCGGCAGCGACCGGTTTATCGAGGAAGTCGCCGACCGTCGCGCCGAGCGGACGGGTCAGAATGAAGGCCGCCCAGAACAGCAGCACCCGCGACACGTTTGTGCGATAATAGAGTGCGACAACGACGGCCAGCCCGGCCGCAAAGACGAGAGCGCCCCCTTCATAACCAAGGCCGCCGGTGTCGGCCAGCCAGTCGCCGAGCGCAGTGCCGAGGGTTTGCGAGAACGTGATCGCTCCCCAGTAAAATGCCTCGACCTTCGGCGTAGAGACGGTGTTGACCGATACCGTCCCCTCCGACCAGTACCAAAGCCCGAGGACGCTCACGAGGCAGAGAAACAGCAGCGATGAGCCTCCGGTATAACCGATCCCGAGCGATCGGTCGGCGAAGTCGGCCATCGTGG
>CALRXG020000039.1:0-22235 GCA_943372075.1 Bordetella parapertussis
CGATGAGCTGGCGCACGGAAAAGCCATGGACAAGGTTCTCCGGAAGGAATGATCCTAAGCGGGCACAGGTGTCGCGAGTGCCATAGGCTAAAGCAACAACAGGTCTGACGCCTCTGAAACGGGAGGATTGCCGTTGACATCGCCGACGCTGACGCCGCTCAACCGCCTGCGACAACAGTGGCGCGACAAGCGCCCGACCTTCGGCGCGATCGCGACCATTCCGAGCATCCAGACCGTACAGATCATGGCGCAGTCGCTGGACTGGATCATCGTCGACCTCGAGCACGGCCCCATCGACCTCGGCACCGCGCATGCGATGATCGTGGCGACCTCGGGCACGCCGTGCGTGCCGATGGTGCGGATCGCCGCCAACGAGCCGCACCTTGCCAAGGCCCCGATGGACATCGGCGCGCTCGGCATCAATTTTCCGATGATCTGCAATCGCGGCGACGCCGAGAAGGCCGCGCGCAGCGTGCGTTATCCGCCGAACGGCGACCGGCTCTGGGGGCCGTTCCATGCGCCGTTCCGCTGGGGCGTCTCGATGAACGACTACATGGCGACCGCCGACGACGACATGATCTGCATGATCACGATCGAGCATGTCGATGCCGTCAACCGGATCGACGAGATCATGGCGACGCCGGGCATCGACCTCGCGGTGATCGGCCCCGGCGATCTCGCCACCTCGATCAACAAGCGCGGCCTGCCCGACGATAGCGAAGTGATCGCGCTGATGCAGCGCGCCGAGGAAGGCATCATGAAGAGCGGCGTACCGATCGGCGGCGTCGCGCGCACGGCGGATCAGGCCAATGCGATGATCGACCGCGGCTATCTCGCGCTTGCACTCGGCTTCGACTGGTCGCTGTTCCAGCGCGGCATCGCCGCCGCCTTCGCCGGGATCAGGCGTTAGGCGCAACGGCCGCGTCGCATCTTCACCGCGCCCCTTGAGCTGCGCGATCGTCGGTCTCGGTACGACCAAAGTACCGATCAAGGCCGGTGCCTCCCCGCTATAGTCGCAGCCGGGAGGAATGATGGTTTTCGCTTCGGACAAGGCGCTGTCGCGTCGCGCGGCATTGTTCGGTGGCCTTTGCCTGTGCTGCGCACCCGCACGATTGCGGGCGACGGCTTCGGCCGCCCCGGCGCCGATGGTCGAGGTCGCTCCCGGACTTCATGTGCGCCGCGGCGTGACGGAGGACGCCTCGGCCGGCAATTTCGACGCCATCGCCAACCTTGCCTTCGTGATCGGACGCGACGCCGTCGCCGTGATCGATCCGGGCGGCAGCCTGCATGACGGACGGAGCCTGCGGCTTGCGATCCGCGCACGCACGCAATTGCCGATCCGCTATGTCGTGCTGTCGCATGTCCACCCCGACCATGTTTTCGGCGCCGCCGCCTTCAGGCAAGACGGGACAATCTTTGTCGGCCATTCCGAACTGCCGCAGCAACTCGCTGCCCGCGGCGCGTTCTATCGCAGCGGCCTCGAAAGGCTGCTGGGCGCAACGGAGGCCGGCGACGTCGTGGTGCCGACGATGCTGGTGCGCAGGAGCGAGCCTGTCGAGCTTGATCTCGGTGGCCGCATCCTGCTGCTGACGGCCCATCCTCCCGCGCACACCGTCTCCGATCTCAGCGTGCTCGACAGGCAATCTGGCATCCTGCTGGCGAGCGACCTCCTGTTCGTCGATCGGGTGCCGGCGCTCGACGGCGATCTCAACGGGTGGCTCACAGAACTCGCGGCGATGCGCACGTCCGGTACCCGCCACGCCGTTCCGGGACACGGACCGCCGCTGGTGGAACTGCAAGAGGCAGTCACGCCACTGCAGCGCTATTTGGCCCTGCTGCGCGACGAAACGCGCGCCGCGATTGGCCGGGGTCTATCGATCGAGGATGCAGCAAGCTCCGTCGCACAATCCGAACGCGCCCGCTGGCCGATGTTCGACACCTACAATGGCCGCAACGTGATCGAGGCTTATCGGCGGCTGGAGTGGGAATGAGGTGGAAGCATTGCCTGACGATCATCTGCGTCCCACTGGCGATCATGGTGCACGTGACGGGCGCGCTCGCACAGGACGATGCGCCACCCGAACCCGAGGGCCTCTGGCAGGGTCCGATGAACGGGCGCGTACCGGCGACCGTTGCCGGCGGCACCGTGATCGCGACGCAGGCGCTTGCCGCGCTGTCGACCGGCGGGTCGACGGTGCTGATCGATGTTTCTCCTGCACCACGGCGTCCCGAACATCTGTCGTCGCCGTGGCTGCCGATGCCGCACCGGACCATCCCGGGCAGCGTCTGGATTCCGGGAGCCGGCGCCGGCGTCATCTCCGCGACGATGATGGGCTATATCCGAGCGCGGCTGGCAGAGCTGACGGCAGGCGACCGCGACAGATCGATCGTGGTCTACTGCCGCGTCGATTGCTGGGCGAGTTGGAACGCCGCCAAGCGGCTGATCGCGGACGGCTATCGGCATGTGGCTTGGTATCCGGACGGCATCGAGGCCTGGCAGGACTCCGGCCTGCCCACCGCCATCACGGAGCCGGAAGGCCCGGCTGTACAATAACCGCTCGACGAGGGACGCGATGATGAAACGGCTTCTGATCTCGGTGCTGTTCGCGGTTGCCGGCATCACCCTTGCCGCGGCGGACGACGGCGCCGAACGCGAAGCGCGCTGGAAGAGCATCGCGGGCGATATTTTCGGTGAGCGGCCGATCGAAGACGGCAGCGCGCTCCTGAAGCTGAAGGTGCCCGAACAGGCAATGGATGCGGCCCTGGTGCCGATCAGCGTGGACTTCATCGGCGACCGGCCGATCACCTCGGTGTCGGTCGTCGTCGACAACAACCCGATGCCGCTCGCGGGCCGGTTCCGGCTCGGTCCGGCATTTGCGCGGCAGGACTTGAAGCTGCGGATACGCGTCAACGAATTCACCCTGATCCACGCGGTCGCCGAGACCGGCGACGGCAGGCTCTACGCGGTGTCGCAATATATCAGGGCCGCCGGCGGCTGCTCCGCGCCGAGCGCCACCGCGTCAGCCGACGTGCTGGCTCGGATGGGCAAGATGCAGTTGCGACGCGAACGCTCGATCGACGCCTCGCTGGTGCCATCGCGTCTCCTCATCAGCCATCCGAACTACAGCGGGATGCAGCAGAACGCGAGCGGCGACTACACCCCGGCACGCTATCTCGAGCGTGTCTCGGTCAGTGTCGGCGGCGTCAGCGTGTTCGACATGGATGGTGGCATCTCGTTGAGCGAAGACCCATCGATCGGCTTCACCTATGTCGCCAGGGGCAACGCCGAGGTCGACGTCAGGGTGCAGGACAGTTCGTCGGCGCAATTCGCGCAGCACTTCGATGCGCTTTAGGCCGGCCGCCGGCCAGCGAGTTCCAGCCACGTCATAGGGAACCGCGGCCGAGCCTTGGTATCGCGCCCGCGCTGGACTGGAAAGCCGAGCACCGCAATTGGCTGAACAGCGTGTCAGGTTGCCGTAAGCTCCGTCGCGTCAAATGGCGCGATCCTGCGCCTGTTGGATAAAAGGACTAATCCCAATGTCGAAACTGCACATCACACATCGCCTGCTTTTCCCCGCGATTCCACGCTGCTAGACTTTCCGCGGGTTGGGAGGGACATGCATGTTCAGGAAATTGCTACTCGGTCTTGCCGTGATTGCCTTTGCCGGCGCAGCCATCGCGCAGCAGAGCGGCATCAAGCGAACGCCGCTGCAAAAGGTCGATTTCCCGCCGGGCTACAACACGGTCACGGCGATTGCCGAGGTTCCCGCCGGGGGTGCGTCGGGGCGCCACACCCATCCCGGGGCCGAAACAGGCTATGTGCTCGAGGGCGAGCTCGAGCTTTTGATCGACGGCAAGCCGCCGTTGAAGCTGAAGGCGGGCGACTCCTACCAGATCCCGGAAGGTGCGGTGCACGACGCCAGAACGTCCGGCGACAAGCCGCTCAAGGTGCTCGGAATCTACATCGTCAAGGCCGGCGAGCCCCTGGCAAAACCAGCGCCGTGAGCCGAACCAATTGGCGTTTGACCGCTTGGTTCATGTTAGCTTCAGGTGCGGTGCGCAACAATTTCAGTTCGCCGGACCTCTGATTTTTTGCCTGTTTGCAGGGATATGAACCGAACCGATGCGCGGTAAATTTCGTAGGATTTCGTTGCCGCGCCGTCTCGTCGCCGACCTGATGTACGCGTCGGCCGGCGTGCCGTTCGTGTCCCTGACGCGCTCGCTGAACGTCCGTGCCGTGGTCGAGGCTCGCGCCCGCGCCGAGCAGGCTCCGGGCTGGGCCGCGATCTTCGTCAAGGCATTCGCGCTGGTCGCCAAGACCGAGCCGACCCTGCGCACCCTGCACGTCAAATGGCCCTGGCCCTGTCTCTACGAGTTGCCGTGCAGCGTCGGAATGGTTGCCATTGCGCGCGTCGAGAAGGGTGAGGATTGTGTGCTGTTCGAACGCGTCCGCGGCGCCGACGAGATGGCGCTCACGGACGTCGATGCGCTGATCCGGCGTGCCAAGACGGCGCCGCTGCACGAAATCCCCTCGTTCCGCAAAACCCTCTGCGTAGCGCGCCTGCCGTTTCCGCTGCGCCGCCTGGCATGGGCGATCGGGATGAATTTCGGCCGGCAGCGCGCCAATTTCTGCGGCAGCTTCGGCGTGACCTCGGTCGCCGCCTACGGCCCGGGCGAGTTGCATGCGCTGAGCCCCGGCCCGTTCCTGCTGAGCTACGGCGTGATCAAGCCCGATCACACCGTCGATGTGGTGCTGCGCTGGGACCATCTGGTCTGCGATGCCGCCCTGATCGCCCAGACGATGATCCGGCTCGAGCAGGTGCTGGGCGACGAAATTGCCGCGGAGCTGGACGCGATTCAGCCGCTCGCCGACCCGCGACCGGTCCGGGCGGCCGGAAATCGTCCCTGAGGGGCAAAAACAGCCAAATTCGCGCCGATTCGGCCCAAAAGGCCCGGCGTTTCGTTTGACAGGACCGTACTTTCTCCTTAAGACCACCCTTGCTCGCGGGCCGGTTTCGGCCCGCGATGCGTTTCGCGACCCGTGGTTCTCCACGAGCTTTCGAGGCGGACCTGTCGGTACGGGCCTTTTGGCCGGTACACAGGAGGGCGCGTCTCCTCAAACCTGAAACTAACGAAACGCCGGACGCCCGACAGCGACGGCTATGCAAAGAGGACGCGATGACAAAGCGCAGTGAGGCGAAGTACAAGATCGATCGCCGCATGGGCCAGAATATCTGGGGCCGCCCGAAGAGCCCCGTGAACCGCCGCGAATACGGCCCCGGCCAGCACGGCCAGCGCCGCAAGGGCAAGCTCTCCGACTTCGGCGTGCAGCTCCGCGCCAAGCAGAAGCTCAAGGGCTACTACGCCAACATTTCCGAGCGCCAGTTCCACGGCATCTATGTCGAAGCCAGCCGCCTGAAGGGCGACACCGGTGAGAACCTGATCGGCCTGCTCGAGCGCCGTCTCGATACCGTGGTGTATCGCGCCAAGTTCGTCTCCACGATGTTCGCCGCGCGCCAGTTCATCAACCACGGCCACGTCAAGGTGAACGGCCGCAAGGTCAACATCGGCAGCTACAAGCTGAAGGTCGGCGACGTCGTCGAGGTCAAGGAATCCTCCAAGCAGCTCACCCCGGTGCTGGAAGCGAGCCAGCTGCCCGAGCGCGACGTGCCCGACTTCATCGAAGTCGATCACTCCAAGATGACTGCGAAGTACGCCCGTACCCCCGGCCTCTCGGACGTGCCGTTCCCGGTGCAGATGGAGCCGCATCTGATCGTCGAATTCTATTCGCGCTGATCAGTTCAGCATTGCGAGTTCGGAAAGGCCCCGGTTTTGCCGGGGCCTTTTTGTTTGGCTAAAGTCAGCGCATATCGACCGAGAGAGACATCATGCACTACACCCCTGCCCGTCCCGATCCGAAGGCGCCACCTGTCCGCATCAACCTGCTGTCGGACACCCAGACCAGGCCAACGCCGGCGATGCGCGAAGCGATGGCCAGGGCGGAGGTCGGCGACGAGCAGGTCGGCGACGATCCGACCACCAATGAGCTCTGCGCCCGCGTCGCCGATCTGCTCGGCAAGGAGGCCGCGGTCTTCATGCCGTCGGGCACGATGTGCAACGTCGCGGCGACGCTGGCCTATTGCCGGCCGGGGGACGAGATCCTGGCGCATGCCACCGCCCATATCATCGCGCGCGAGGGCGGCGCGCATGCGGCGCTCGGCGGCTTCCAGATCACCCAGCTGCCGGGCGACGACGGCCAGTTCACGCCGGATACGTTCCGCACCGCGCTGCATCCGCGCACCCGCTACCAGCCGCCGCAGGTGCTGGTCAGCGTCGAGCAGACAGCAAATATCGGCGGCGGCACGATCTGGAAGAAGGCTGCGCTCGACGAGATCGTGCGGGTCGCCCGGGATCACGGCCTCGCCACCCATATGGACGGCGCGCGGCTCCTGAACGCGACTGTGGCATCCGGCATCTCGGCGCGCGACATGACCGCAGGCTGGGACTCCGCCTGGATCGATTTCTCGAAGGGCCTGGGCGCGCCGATCGGCGGCGTGATCGCCGGCACCCACGCCTTCATCGACGACGTCTGGCGCTGGAAGCAGCGGCTCGGCGGCTCGATGCGGCAGTCCGGCGTCTGTGCCGCCGCCTGCATCTACGCGCTCGACCACCACATCGACCGGCTCGCCGACGACCACGCCAATGCCCGTGCACTGGCGCGCGGGCTGGCGCAGATCAACGGCATCGCGGTGCAGGCGCCGGAGACCAACCTCGTCTTCTTCACGCCCGACGGCGCCGGCGTATCGGGCGCCAAGATGGTGGCCGAACTGCGCAAGCGCGGCGTGACGCTCGCGATGATGGACGGCCGGATCAGGGCCTGCACGCATCTCGACGTCACGGCCGCGATGATCGAGGAAGCGGTCGGCCACGTCAGGGACATCGTGCGCGCGGCGTAGCGATCTTGACTATTGTAGCCGGATGGGGCGTTACCGCCCCATCGCCTGGTAGATCAGCGTCTTCAATTCCTGCTGGATCCGGCCGCGCTGCGATGGCGTCTGCACCATGAAGATTCCGAGCAGATCGTCGGCGGGATCGATGAAGAAGAACGTGCCGCCGACGCCGTCCCAGCGATATTCGCCGAGTGGCCAATTCGTGTTCGCCGGCACCGAGGTGCGGACCGCGAAGCCAAGGCCGAAGCCGGAGTTCGGGCCGGGATAATAGTTCTGATCGCGCACGACCCCGGTTTCGGGGCCGATGTGATCCCGCGTCATCAGCGCAATGGTTTCCGGCCGCAGATAGCGCCGGCCCTCATAGCTGCCGCCATTCAACAGCATCTGCGAGAACCGCGCATAATCGCCGACGGTCCCGACCATGCCGCCGCCGCCCGATTGGCGCTTCAGCACCTTCCGCGGATCGCTGATCTGGTTGATCGGGCTGAGCGTCCGGTCCGTCGGCATCGGCTCGGCGATCAGCGGCCACTTGGCGCGATCGCCGACATCGAACGCGGTCTCCTTCATCCCGAGCGGATCGAGCAATCGCTGCTTCTCGAACTGAAGCAGCGATTGCCCCGTGATCACCTCGATGACCCGGCCGAGCACGTCGGTGGAATGACCATAGTCCCAGAGCGCCCCCGGCTGCTCGGCGAGCGGAAGCGTCGCGAGCCTTTCGGCGAATTCGGCGTTGCTGAGATCCTTGTCGAACAGACCGGCCTCGGCATAGACCTTGTTCACCATGCCACCGCCAAAGTAGCCGTAGGGCAATCCGGCGGTATGGCGCATCAGATCCTCGATTGTGATCGGCCGCTTGAGCGGTACCAGATCCATCGACTTCTTGCCGTCCTCATCGCGCTTCTCGACGCCGACCTTCATCCCGGCAAAGGCCGGGATGAATTTCGAGACCGGATCGCTGAGTGCGAGCTTGCCTTCCTCGACCAGCATCATCGCGGCCACTGTCGTAATCGGCTTCGACATCGAATAGAGGCGGAAGATGGTGTCCGCGCTCATCGAGAACTCGGTGGCGACGTCGCGAACGCCGAAATTCTGGTAGTAGACCGGCTTGCCGTGTTGTTGCAGCAGCAGGATCGCGCCGGGAATTTTCCCGGTCGCGATCTCGCTCCTCACATAGTCGGAGACCTTGGCGAGGCCCTCCGGCGAGAAGCTGTGCGCGACCTGCCCGTCGGAGCCGGCGCTCGCGGCCGTTGCGACCAATGCGAGCGCGAGTGTCGCGACCAGCGAACGACACTGGCGCATCGCGGAGCACGCCCCGATGAAAGTCCATCGGGTCATGCTCTTGCTCTCTCGTTCTGACGCGTTCTCGTCACGCGACGCGGCACCCACTTCGCTCGAAACGCACTAGTTCTCCAATGCCTCATAGACGAGCTGTTTCAAGGTCCGCTGGATCCGCTGACGTTCGCTCGGCGTCTGCTCCAGCAGGACGAAGAAGAAGTCCTGCTTGCGGTCGATCACATAATAGCAACCGCTGGCGCCGTCCCATTTCAGTTCGCCGAGATCGCCGGGCGGCGGCGGCTTGGCGTTGCCCGGATCGGTGCGCACCGCGATCCCTAGCCCGAAGCCGAAGCCGTCACCGGGGAAGTAGAAAAAGTCGCGCTGCACGCCGGAGCCTGGGCCGACCCGATCCGTCGTCAATTCCTTGAACGTTTCGGGCTTCATGATGGTCTTGCCATCGAAAGTGCCGCCGTTGAGCAACATCTGGGCGAAGCGCGAATAATCCGCCATGGTCGACACCATGCCGCCAGAGGCGGACTCCCATTTCTTGACCTTGGTCGGATCGTTGACGCGGCCAACCCGGAAGTCGCTGTCGTTCGGCATCGGCTCGGCCATCAGCTTCTGCTTCTCGGGATCGGTGACAAAGAAGCCGGTATCCTTCATCCCGAGCGGGTCGAGCAGCCTTTCGCGCTCGATCGTCGAGAGCTTCTCGCCGGTGGTCACTTCCATCACACGCGCCAGAATGTCGGTGGAATGGCCGTATTGCCAAAGCTCGCCGGGCTGGTTGTGCAGCGGCAGCTTGGCGATCCGCTCGGCGAATTCGGCGAGATCGAAATCGCCGCCATAGATGTCGGCCGCCTTGTAGGCCTTGCGGACCAGGCTATCGCCATAGAAGCCGTAGGTGATGCCCGACGTATGCGTCATCAGATCGAGGATCGTGATCGGCCGTTTCAACGGCACCAGCTCGAGCGTCTTGGTGCCGTCCTCGGCCTTCTTCTCGACCCCGACCTTCATGTTGGCAAAGGAGGGAATGTATTTCGAGACGGGATCGTCGAGCTTGTATTTGCCCTCCTCCAGCAGTTGCACCGAGGCCACGGCGGTGATCGACTTGGACATCGAAGCCAGGCGGAAGATGGTCTTGTCGGTGATCGGCACCTTGCTGACCACGTCCTGCACGCCGAAGGCCTCGTGATACACCGGCTTGCCGTGCTGCTGGATCAGGACGATGGCGCCCGGAATCTTGCCGGTCGCGACCTCGTTCTTGAAGAACTCGCTGATCTTGGCGAGCTTGTCGGGGTTGAAATGCGCACCCGCCGGAATCTCATAGGTGCCCTCGGCGCGTGCCGTCGGCGCCGCGAGCACCACCGCGGCGACGGCTGCCGCGCACATCAAACGAAATGAATGCATTCGAACTATCCCTCTCCGGAAATCACGGAGAAGTGTAGCGGCGGTATCATCAGGCACAAGGGCTCCCAAAGGCGTCCAGGACCTCCTGATGGAGCTCGCCGCTTGGGGCCGAGAAGCAGCAGAAGATCACCTGCGTGACGCCGGGTGCGGATGGCAGGCACTCTACGACCGTTCGAACGGCGATTTCCGCCGCGCGATCGGCGGGGAAGCGATAGATACCGGTGGAGATCGCCGGGAAGGCCACCGACGCAAGCCCGAGCCTCTCGCAGAGCTCGATCGAGTGCCGATAGCAGGATGCAAGCAGACTGTCCTCGTCGAGCTTGCCGCCATTCCACACCGGGCCGACCGTATGGATGACGTGCCTGGCAGGCAGCCGATAGCCCTTCGTGATCTTGGCCTGGCCGGTCTTGCAGCCGTGAAGCATGCGGCACTCAGCGACGAGGTCGGGTCCGGCGGCGCGATGGATCGCACCGTCGACTCCGCCGCCGCCGAGCAGCGATGAGTTGGCCGCGTTGACGATGGCGTCAACGCGCAGGGTCGTGATGTCGCTAACGATGACGTCGAGCCGCGCCTTGCCGATCTGGCGCGCGGTCAAGGTCAGGCGGCCACGTCGACCGGGATGCCCTTGTCGGCAAACAGCTGCTGCAATTCACCGGCCTGGAACATCTCGCGGATGATATCGCAGCCGCCGACGAATTCGCCCTTCACATAGAGCTGCGGGATCGTCGGCCAGTTCGAATAGACCTTGATGCCGTTGCGCAGCTCGGCGGACTCGAGAACGTTGAGGCCTTTGTAGCCGACACCGATGTGGTCGAGGATCTGCACGACCTGACCGGAAAACCCGCACTGCGGGAATTGCGGCGTGCCCTTCATGAACAGCACGACGTCGTTCGACTTCACTTCGTTGTCGATGAATTGCTCGATGCTCATTTTCGCTTCCTTGCGTAGGCGGCGCTCTCAGGCCTTGATGGGCCAGCCCGCCCTTCTAACCCGTGACTGACTATATATGTAGCTCAAACCATTGTGCACCCAAAGCAAAATGGCGGAAATCTGGCATGCGGCAGGGGCCGGGCGGCGCTCCAGACCAGTCCGGATTATCTGATGGCCCCAATATCATCATGGGGGAGGCTTTTTTCCCGTAACGGAGCCCCTATCTAGGACGAACTGCCCGTCAGGAACCAGATTGCCGAAGCAACGTTCTCCCCTAGAATCGGAGACCCATGTGACGAAACCAGCCTCTGCCGCGGCCGCTATTGCCGCCGCCTCCCCGTCACTGTCGTCCGAATCCGGCCCGCTCGCCCAACGACTGGTGGATGCCTACCGCACGGTCCGCGACGAGACCGAGCGCCGGGCTGCGCCGCTGTCCCCGGAGGATCAGCTGATCCAGTCGATGCCGGATGCGAGCCCCGCCAAATGGCATCGCGCCCATACCACCTGGTTCTTTGAGCAGTTTCTGCTCGGCGAGCATGTCAAGGGCTACACCCCGTTCCATCCGGACTACGCCTATCTGTTCAATTCCTATTACGTCAGCGCCGGCCCCCGGCACGCCCGCCACCAGCGCGGCCATCTGACCCGCCCGAGCGCCGACGAAGTCACCGCCTACCGCCGCCACGTCGACACCGAAGTGGTGAAGTTCTTCCAGACCGCCCCATTGGAAAAGCTCGGGGCGCTGGTGCCGCTGGTCGAGGTCGGCCTCAATCACGAGCAGCAGCATCAGGAGTTGATGGTCACCGACATCCTGCATGCCTTCGCGCAGAACCCGATCCCGCCGGCCTACGATCCCGACTGGCGCTTCCCGGCCTCACACCGCGGTGCCGGCCAATGGGTGACGCTCAACGAAGGCATCCACACCGTCGGCCACGCCGACGACAGCTTCCATTTCGACAATGAGAAGCCCGCGCATCGCGCGTTGGTCGGCCCGGTCAAGCTCGCCAAGAACCTCGTCACCAATGCCGACTGGCTCGCCTTCATCAGGGACGGCGGCTATTCCACCGCGACGCTGTGGCTGATGGATGGCTTCGGCACCGTCAGCAACGAGGGCTGGCAGGCGCCCGGTCACTGGCGCGAGATCGACGGCGAATGGAAGATCATGACGCTGGGCGGCCTGCGGCCGATCGATCCGGAGGCGCCGGTTTGCCATGTCAGCTATTACGAGGCCGACGCCTTCGCCCGCTGGGCCGGCAAGCATCTGCCGACCGAGATGGAATGGGAGGTCGCGGCCCGCGCCGGCCTGCTCGACGACGCCTATGGCATCGTCTGGCAATGGACGCGCAGTTCGTATTCGCCCTACCCCGGCTACCGCGCGATCGAGGGTGCGCTCGGTGAATACAACGGCAAGTTCATGGTCAACCAGCTGGTGCTGCGCGGCTCGTCGCTGGCGACACCGGCCGGTCACAGCCGTGTCACCTATCGCAACTTCTTCTATCCGCACCATCGCTGGCAATTCACGGGGTTACGCCTCGCCGACTACGCCTGATTGATTCCAGTTGACATCAAGTGCGCGCCGGTAAGCGCGTTCAGGAGAGTATCATGAATGTGCATGCCGCCGCTTTGGCCAAAGCGTATCCGTTCGACGAAGCGACCTCTGCCTTTGCCGGCGACGTGATCGGCGATCTCGCCCGTCACCCGAAACGGCTGTCGCCGAAATATTTCTACGACGCCACCGGCTCGGAGCTGTTCGAGCAGATCACCGTGCTGCCGGAGTATTACCCGACCCGTACCGAGCTCGGCATCCTGCGCGACCGCGGTGACGAGATCGCAGCGATCATCCCTGAAGGCGCAGCGCTGGTCGAGTTCGGCGCCGGCGCGACCACCAAGGTGCGGCTGCTGCTCGAACATTGCGAGTTCGCAGCCTATGTGCCGGTGGATATCTCAGGCGATTTCCTGAAAGCCCAGGCCGACGGCCTGCGGAAGGATTTCCCGGGTCTTGGCATCTATCCGGTCGCCGCCGATTTCACCACGCCGTTCGCGTTGCCCGAGGCGGTCGCTACCATGCCGAAGGTCGGCTTCTTCCCCGGCTCGACGCTCGGAAATTTCGAGCCGAACGAGGCCGCGGCATTCCTGCGCAGCGCGCGCAAGATCCTCGGTGACGGCGCGCAGATGGTCATCGGGGTCGACCTCGAAAAGGACGAGCGCGTGCTGTACGACGCGTATAACGACGCGGCCGGCGTCACCGCGCGTTTCAACATGAATGTGCTGGCGCGCATCAACCGCGAGCTCGGCGGCAATTTCGATCTGTCGGGCTTCACCCACCGCTCGATTTACAACCGCGACCGCCATCGCATAGAGATGCACCTGATCAGCCGCAAGGCGCAGACCGTGCGCATCCTCGGCAACACCTTCGCATTCCGACCCGGCGAGAGCATTCACACCGAGAACAGCTATAAATACAGCCTCGAGCGTTTCACCGCGCTCGCCCGCAACGCGGGCTGGACGGTGCGCGAAAGCTGGACCGACGCCAACACGATGTTCTCGGTGCACGCGCTGGTCGCCGACTAGCGATATCAATCGGCGGGGATGGGGCAACGATCATGGGCCGGCGTGCGCTGCAGATCGCCACAGTGGCGCTCGCCCTCATCCCGATCCTGACCGGTATCATCACCATGCTCGGCGTGAGCGATCCGCTCTACGCTGCGTCGGGCGTACCGGCGCTGCCGGTGCTTGACAGCAATCTGCGCTTCTTCGGCGGGCTGTGGTTTGGGCTCGGGCTCGGGCTGCTGTGGCTGGTGCCGCGCATCGAGAGCGAGAGCGTGCTGTTCCGCGTGGTCTGGGCCGGCATCTTCCTCGGCGGCATCGGCCGCCTGCTGTCGATGATCATGGTCGGCCTGCCACCGCTGCCCTTCGTGGGCTTCACCGCGCTCGAACTGATCGGCGCGCCGCTGTTCGTCTATTGGCAGCATCGGGTGGCCGTCGCCGCTCGCGGCTGACGGCATCCGCTATTCGTCCTGCTCCGTCGATCTTAGCGAAATCGACTCCCAGGCCGCGACCACGATCATGATCGCGGTGGTGACGATCGAGAGCACCAGCGGCGACATCGCGCCGGCGAAATACGCCGTGGCCGCGAGCGCGACGATGCCGACGCCGTGCGAGAGCTGCAGGAAGCCGCGGATCACGTATTTGAACAGGATGGTCCCGACCAGGAACAGCGCGGGACCGCCGACCGAGCTGACGATGGTCTTCAGGTCGGAGTGGCCGCCTGGATGCTTCAGCACCAGCTCGTCGGCAACCGCGGTGAGGATGATGCCGCCGACGATCGGCATGTGCAGATAAGTGTAGGCGATCCGCGCCACGCGGCCGGATTCCTCCGCCTTCGAGATCATCTCCGAGCCGGCCTCGGCCCCCTTGTGGAAATAGATCCACCACATCGCGATGCTGCCGACCAAGGCGGAGATGAAGGCGGCGACGTTCTCCGGCGTCCAGGTCAGGTCGGCAAAGGTCGCGCCGTCGACCACGATGGCCTCGCCGAGCGCGATGATGATAAAGCCGGCACAGCGCTCGGCCATGTGGCCGCCTTCGACCGACCACGCCTCCATCGAGGAGAAGCCGAGCCCCGGGGTCCAGAACCGCGCCGCCGGCGCGGCATATTCAATCGCGAGCGCCGCGATCCAGAACCACATCCGTGTCTCGTGCTCGGCAAGGCCGCCGAGAATCCACAGCACGGCCGAGCAGCTCAGCCAGGTCAGGATCCGGATCGCGTTGTGACGCACCGCAGTCCGGCGCCGCGGCGTCGCCAGCAGCCAGAACGCGGTGCGGCCGACCTGCATCGCGGCATAGGTCCCCGCGAACCACAGCCCGCGCCCCTCGAAGGCGGTCGGGATCGAGGTCGACAGCAACAGCCCGCCCAGCATCAGCACGAACAGCAGCAGGCGGACTGGCGTCAGCTCGGGATTGAGCCAGTTGGTGACCCAAGTGGTGTAGACCCACACCCACCACACCGCGAGGAACAGCAGCGTGACCTGCACCGCCCCCAGCGGGGTGAAGTGATGCAGCAGCGTATGCGACAGTTGGGTGACGGCGAAGACGAAGACGAGATCGAAGAACAGCTCGGCATTGGTGACGCGGCTGTGCTGGTTGGGTACGATAACCCGAAACATCCTGCCGCGCGGATTATCCACCATCGTTTTGAGGCCCCCGCCTGCCGCTTGCCGGGGACTAGCCTTCCGGCACGCCGGTCTGCAGCGCGAGCGCGTGCAGCACGCCGCCCATCTGGCCCTTCAGCGACTGGTAGACGATCTGGTGCTGCTGGACGCGGGACTTGCCACGGAAGGACTCGGAAACGACAGTGGCCGCGTAGTGGTCGCCGTCGCCGGCCAGATCGCGGATCGTCACCTCGGCATCCGGGATTGCTGCCTTGATCATCGATTCGATATCACGGGCGTCCATCGGCATCCCAGTCCACCTCCGTCGGGTCGTTCGAATCATGGCCGGTTTGGCCGGATAAAACCTAGCGCCTGAGGTCTTCTAGGTCATCCCTGGGCACACTATATTCCCATTCCCAGCGATTTAAACCTGCATCAATCGGTCACAAGCCATCGCGCTGAAATGACCAGAAGAGGCGCAGAATCATGAAGCTCCCCGGCCCCGACCATCCGATCACGATCACGCCCAATGCCAAGCGCGTCCGCGTCACCGCCGACGGCGTCGTGATCGCCGACACGACCCATGCGCTGACCCTGAAGGAAGCAAGCTATCCGGCCGTGCAATATGTCCCCCGGCAGGACGCCAGGATGGAGCTGCTGACCCGCACCGAGCGGACCACGCATTGCCCTTACAAGGGCGACGCGAGCTACTTCAGCATCAACGCCAACGGCAAGACGCTGGACAATGCGATCTGGACCTACGAGGAGCCATTCCCGGCCATGACCGAGATTTCAGGGCATTTGGCGTTCTATCCGGACAAGGTCAAGATCGAGGAAGTGGCCTAGCCTTCCTCGGTGTCGCGGCCGGATCTGCCGGCCCTTCACGTGGTCGCCTCTCAGACTGCAGAACGCAAATGCCCGGGCGGAGGCCCGGGCATGACGAGAATGGTACCGGCCGGATCGCCGCTAGACCCTGAATATCGTGAGCCCGAGGATCAGGAGCACCAGGAAGATCACGACGAAGATATAGAACAGGAAGCGCGCGATGTCCGCGGAGGCGGCTGAAATGCCGGTGAAGCCCAGCAAGCCCGCGATGATCGACACAACAAGAAAGATCAGCGCCCACTTCAGAATCGTCATCGCCCGCTCCTCATCGCCGCGCACCCTGCGCGGCCGCCAGTGCTCCCGATAACGCCCGCCACCAACCCCAGTTCCAAGACGAAACAAACCGCTGTCATGACCGACCTCGACACCACGGAATCGGGACGATTGGCCCTTGCTGAATCGAGTTCCCGATTGCAACATCCGGGTGCAGACCCGGCTGGGGGCACCATGAAATCGATCGCTCACGCGGCTCCGGCCGTCGACGTCCAGGCCGCACCGAAGCTCCATAAGCGCAACCTGGCGCTGGACCGTGCGCGCACCTTCCTGACACTGGTCGTGCTGCTGCACCACGCGGTGATCCCCTACACCCATTTCGGGCATACCGATCCGACCTCGTGGATCGGCTTCGACTGCGTGGTGCTCGCCACCGACAGCTTCTTCATGGCGATGTTCTTCTTCCTGTCCGGGCTGTTCGTCTGGCCGGGGCTCGGCCGCAAGCCGTGGCTGGTCTTCCTGCGCGATCGGCTGCTGCGGCTCGGCCTGCCGTTCGTGGTTTGCGCCGTCACCGTGATTCCAATCGCCTATTACGCGATCGCCCTGCGCGCGACGCCGGAGCTGACCTTCTCCGAGTTCTGGCGAAAAACCTTGATGTTCGGGCCATGGCCGAGCGGCCCGATCTGGTTCGTTTGGGTGTTGATGACCTTCGACGTGACGGCGAGCCTGCTGTACCGGGTGTCGCCGCATCTGCTCGAGCCGATCAACCGGCTATCGATCATGGGATTTGAGCGGCCCTCGAAGTTCTGGCTGTTCCTCGTCGTGGTCAGCGCCGCCGCGTACCTGCCGATGCTGATCCATTACGGCCAGAACTACTGGTTCGAGCTTGGGCCGTTTTCGGTGCAGGCGAGCCGCGTGCTGCTGTACGTGTCCTATTTCTTCATCGGTGCGGGCATCGGGGCGGCAAACCTCGAGGGCGGCGTGCTCAGCGCGCACGGGCGACTGACCGAGCGGCGTTGGTTCTGGACCGGCATCACGCTGATCCCCTACGCGCTGATGTGGGTGATGATCTACATCAAGCGCGAGATCATCGGTAACCCCGATCCGCTGCCGGGCTGGTATCTCGCGGCCTATGGCAGCTTCTACGTGCTGTTCAGCGCCTCGATCCTGTTCGCGATCCTGGCTTACTTCCTGCAGTCGAAAGCAGCGGGGCCGACGTTGCTCGACCGCATGCAGAGCGACGCCTACGGCATGTTCCTGGTGCACTATCCGATCGTGCTGTGGCTGCAATACTGGCTGTTCGACATGGATCTGCCGGCGATCGCCAAGGCTGCGATCGCGTTCTTCGCGACAGTGGCACTGAGCTGGGCGGCAACCGCCGTGCTGCGCAAGCTGCCGGGCGCCAACTACGTGCTGTAGCCCGAAGAGATCGTAGGCCGTAGGGTGGGTAGAGCGCAGCGAAGCCCATCGCCTGCACGCCCACCTACGCAGCGATTTCGCTGGTCGCCGCCACGCTCTCGAGCCGTGGCGTGGCCGCGGCGCGATGATCGCGGGCGATCAGGATGTAGAAGGTCGGCAGCACGAACAGCGTGAACAGCGTGCCGATCAGCATCCCCATCACCACGACGATGCCGATCGCGAACCGGCTGGCCGCTCCGGCGCCGTTGGCATAGAGCAGCGGCGCCAGGCCCGCGACCATCGCTGCGGTCGTCATCAGCACCGGCCGCATGCGCACCGCGGCGGCCTTCTGGATCGCCGCGATCCGGTCGAGCCCTTCATGGTGCTGGATCTCGTTGGCGAAGCTCACCATCAGGATGCCGTGCTTGGAGATCAGCCCGATCAGCGTGACGAGCCCGATCTGGGTATAGATGTTCAGCGTGGTGAAGCCGAAATACAGCGGCAGCAGCGCGCCGCAAACCGCGAGCGGCACCGTCACCATGATGACCAGCGGATCGCGGAAACTCTCGAACTGCGCCGCCAGCACCAGGAAGATCACGATCAGCGCCATGCCGAAGGTGACGATCAGGCGGTTGCCCTCCTGGACATATTGCCGGCTGTCCGACAACCAGTCGACCGTCATCCCCGGCGACAGCTTTTGCGCCTGCATGAAGGACACCGCCTGCCCCATGGTCACGCCGGGCTTGAGCACTGCCGAGATCGTGGCCGCGTTCATCTGATTGAACTGCGGCAGCCGGTTCGGCTCCGGCTTGACGTCGACCTTGATCACCGTCGACAGCGGGAACATCTGACCCGAGCTGGAACGCACGTTGAAATTGCCAAGACTCTCCGGTGTGACGCGATCGGCCTGGCGGACCTGCGGGATCACCTCGTAAGAGCGCTCGAAGAAGTTGAAGCGGTTGACGTAGTTCTCGCCGACCAGCACCGCGAGCGTATCGGCGATGGTCTGCATGCTGACGCCGGCTTCGGCCGCCTTGGCGTGATCGATCGTGATCCGCGCAGTCGGGCTGTCGAAGGCGAGGTCGCTGTCGACGAAGACGAACAGCCCGCTCTTCCAGGCCGCGCCCTTCAGCGTTTCCACCTCCTGATAGATGCTGGCGAAATCGCCGGCCGAGCGCACCACCATCTGGAACGGCAGACCGCCGGTCGCCGCCGGCAGCGCGGCCGGCTGGAACGGCGTCACGCTGGCGCCGAGCACGCCATAGGACATGCCGTAGAGCTGGTTCTGGATGTCGTTGGCGGAGCGCTTGCGCTTGTCCCAATCGGTCAGGTTGATGCCGCCGAAGGCCCGGTTCTGTCCGTCATTGCCGTTGAGCACCCAGCTCGACTGGTACTCCGGAAACGAGCGATACATCTGCTCGATCTGGTCGGTGTAGCGCGTCGTGTAATCGACGCTGGCATATTGCGGCGCCCTGAGCACGGTGAACACGTAGCCCTGGTCTTCCGGCGGCGCGAGCTCGCGCTGGCTGCCAAGGAACAGCACCACGATCGCGGCCAGCACGCTGACGGCCACCACCAGCACCGCGGTGCGCATCCTGAGCGTCGCCGCCAAGAGCCGGCTGTAGCCGCGCGACAGCTTCGAGAACCGGTACTCGACGAAGCGGGCAAACCGGCCATGCGAGGTCGCCTCGCCCAACAGCTGCGAACTCATCATCGGCGACAGGGTCAGCGCGACCACGCCCGATACGATCACCGAGCCCGCCAGCGTGAAGGCGAACTCGCGGAACATGCTGCCGGTGAGGCCGCCCATCAGGCCGATCGGGGCGTAGACCGCGGCAAGCGTGATCGTCATCGCGATGACCGGGCCGATGATTTCCCGGGCACCGATCAGGGCCGCCTCGGCCGGCTTCAGCCCCTCCTCGATGTGGCGATGGATGTTCTCCACCACCACGATGGCGTCGTCGACGACCAGCCCGATCGCGAGCACCATCGCAAGCAGGGTCAGCAAATTGATCGAGAAGCCGAGCGCCAGCATCATCGCGGCGGTGCCGACCAACGACAGCGGCACGGTGACGACCGGAATCAGCACCGAGCGGAACGATCCGAGGAACAGCAGGATCACCACCACGACGATCACGATCGCCTCGACCAGCGCGTGCTGCACCTCCGAGATCGAGGCCTTGACGAAGTGCACGATGTTGAAAACGTCCCTGACTTGCAGGCCGGGCGGCGCCGCCCGGTTGAGATCCTCGATCACCTTGTTGGTGGCCGCGACGATCTCCAGCGGATTGCCGTCGGGGGTCGGCTGCACGCCGATGAATACGGTCGGCGTGCCATTGTCGCGCGCATTGGCATCGTAGTTCTCGCCGCCGATCTCGAGCGTGGCGACGTCGCCGAGCCGCACCAGGCCGCCGCTGCCGGCCCCGGTCTTGATCACCATGTTGCGAAAATCGTCGAGATTCCTGAGGTCGGTCCGCGCGGTGATGTTGGTGACGGTGATCTCGCCGCGCAGCCGACCCGGCGCCGACTGCACGTTGTTGGAACGCAGCGCGGCCGCGATATCGCCCGCGGTCAGCCCGCGCGCCGCCAGCTTGAACGGATCGATCCAGACCCGCATCGCCAGCGCCGCGCCGCCCAGCGTGTCGGCCGAGGCGACGCCGGGCACCGACGTCAACAGTGGCTGCGCCACGCGCGTGGCGAAGTCGGTGATCTCCGCAGGGCTCAGCGTCGCGCTGGTGAAGGCGATGTACTGCACCGCTGACGCGCCGTCGGTGATCTTGGTGATCACGGGATCGAACACGCCTGCCGGCATGCGGTATTTGACCTGCTGCACCTTGGCCAGCACCTCGGTCATCGCGCGGTCGGCATTGGCGTTGAGCACCAGCTTGGCCTTGATCTGGCTGGTGCCGAGCGTCGAGTTCGACGTCATGTATTCGATGCCGTTGGCGGTTGCGATCGATTGCGCAATCACCGAGGTGACGAAGCCCTGCATGACGTCCTGGGTCGCGCCGGGAAACGACACGTCGACCTGGATGGTGGCGCTTTCCATGCTGGGATATTGCCGGACCGGAAGCGAGACCATCGCGGCGGTGCCGATCAGCAGGATCAGCAGGCTGACGACCGTCGCGAGGATCGGCCGACGGATGAAGATGTCGGTGAAATGCATGATGCTTGCCTTTGGCCGCCGCCGCACGGGTTAGCGGCCCTTCTCCGGCGTCTCCACCATCGTCATCTGGACGGCCGCGCCGGGCATGACTCGGAGCTGGCCCGAGGTCACGATGTGATCGCCCGGCGACAGCCCCTGCTCCACCACCACGCGCTCGCCGATGCGCTGCCCGGTCTTGACCGCGACGCCGATCGCCTTGTTGTCGCGCACCACCAGCACGCTCTCGCCGGACGCGCTGGTCTGGATCGCGGTGACAGGCACCACGATGGCGTCGGGCTGTGGTGGCAGCACGACATTGACCATCACGAACAACCCAGGCCGCAGCAGCCGGTCGGGATTGTCGAACAGGGCTTGCACGAGGACATTGCGGGTGTCCTCGGCGACCTGCGGTTCGATGGCGTTGATCTTGGCCTCGAACACCCGATCGGGGAAAGCGTCGGTACGGATCGTCACCGCACCTCCCACCTTCAGATTTGACAGGCGCTGCTGCGGAACGGTGAAATTGGCATAGAGCTGGTCGAGCGCGGTCAGCGAGGCGAGCGCATCGCCGGCGTTGACGTATTGGCCGAGGTTGACCTTGCGCAGGCCGATCTGGCCCGCGAACGGCGCCCGGATCGTCGTCTGCGCGATCTGTGCATCGAGCTGCTCGACCGAGGCGTCGGCCTGCTTCAGATCCTCCTGCCGCTGTTGCAGCGTCTCCTGGGTCACGAAGCCGGACGGCGCGAGCCCCTGCGAACGCTTCTCCTGCAATTGCGCGAAACGGCCCTTGGAGACCGCGACCGCACGCGAGGCGCGCAGCGGCGCGTCATAAAGCTGCACCAGCGGCGCGCCCGGGGTGACGTCAGTGCCGGCATCGAAATTGATCGCGGTGACGCGACCGGCAACTTCTGGCGCCAGAGTCACCTGCCGCACCGCCTGCAGCGAGCCAATCGCCTCGATCGAGCGCGGCAAGATCTCGGTCCGCACCACCATCGCGGCCACCGGCGTCGGCGGCGATTCAGCGGTCGGTTTCGCGACAGCTCCGTCCCCGCGCCAGACGGCCAGCGCGCCGGCGATACAAGCCAACAACAGGATGGTGATGCCGAACGGCTTGGCACGAAGCCCCGGCCAACGGCGCGACGAGAGTGATGCGGACGACATATCGCTTCCAAGAACGAACCCCGGCGTCAGGGCCGGAAGCTTGCCCCTGCAAGCCCGCAGCTGTTATAGAACCTCAAGTATGGTTGAGGTCAAGGCTGGCGGCCTGCAGGACTTCTAATCCAGGGCTTCAGAAAAAATGACGATGGCGCAGGAGCTTTCGGTCGGTGAAGTGGCGCGACGCAGCGGCCTTGCCGTCTCCACCCTTCACTTCTACGAGAGCAAAGGGCTGATCGCGAGCCGGCGCACCGGCGGCAATCAGCGCCGCTACATGCGCGGCGTGCTGCGGCGCATCGCGGTGATCAGGATCGCACAGCGCGCCGGCATCCCGCTCGAGGAGATCAAGCAGACCTTCGCCGCGATCCCGCTCGACCGCGCCCCGACGATGCGTGAATGGGAGCGCGCGATGCGCGCCTGGACCGCGGCGCTGCAACAACGCATCAGCGATCTCACGGACCTCCGTGACAAGCTGTTCAGCTGCATCGGCTGCGGCTGCCTGTCGCTGACTGATTGCCCGCTACGCAATGGCGAGGACAGGCTCGGCACCCAAGGCCCAGGCCCGCGCGTCCTGATCACGGCCGCCGAACGCCGTCAGCGGCGCAAGCGGCAGGGCTGAGATCGGACGCCACCACCGACAAGTTGCGCACACCCTGCCATTGGTCACATCCCGCCGGGTGATTCTCGGTTATGCTGGCCGGACTGCTTGACCCCCAGGGAGTCCTGAGA